>JAZNWL010000019.1:0-16898 GCA_045593325.1 Acutalibacteraceae bacterium
CTTTTTTAGGAGATGTTTTCATGAAAAACGAATACTTACTCAACGTATTAGAAACCGTTAAACAACGCAACCCCGGTGAGCCTGAATTCATTCAAGCAGTAAGTCGGAGGCCAAGCGGTCTTAGGAAGACAAATTTGGTGGACAACTCCTTGGCTCACAGAACGACATGGCTACGATCCGACTTCTTTTTTAGGAGATGTTTTCATGAAAAACGAATACTTACTCAACGTATTAGAAACCGTTAAACAACGCAACCCCGGTGAGCCTGAATTCATTCAAGCAGTTACCGAAGTTTTGGAAACTGTTGAACCTGTTATTGAATCTCGCCCCGACCTGGTTGCTGCCGGTGTTGTAGAACGCATGGTAGAACCCGAACGTTTGATCACCTTCCGTGTTCCTTGGATGGATGATAATGGCAAACCTCAAGTAAACCGTGGTTTCCGTGTTCAATTTAACTCTGCCATCGGTCCTTACAAAGGTGGCTTGCGGTTCCATCCTTCTGTAAATGCTTCCATTATGAAATTCTTAGGGTTTGAACAAACCTTTAAAAACAGCCTTACTTCCCTGCCCATGGGCGGCGGTAAAGGCGGTTCTGACTTTGACCCCCGCGGCAAGTCTGATGCTGAAGTTATGCGCTTCTGCCAAAGCTTCATGACCGAACTTTCCAAACATATCGGCGCTGATACCGACGTTCCCGCCGGTGACATCGGCGTTGGTGCAAGAGAAGTTGGCTATCTGTTTGGTCAATACAAACGTCTTCGCAACGAATTCACCGGCGTTTTGACCGGTAAAGGCATTACCTTCGGCGGTTCTTTGATTCGTCCCGAAGCAACCGGTTTTGGTGCCGTTTATTACACTGTTGAAATGCTGAAAACCTTTGGTGAAGACATTAAAGGAAAAACCTTTGCTGTTTCCGGTTTTGGTAACGTTGCATGGGGTACCGTTAAAAAGATTACCGAATTGGGCGGTAAAGTTGTTACTATTTCCGGCCCCGACGGTTATGTTTACGATGAAAGCGGTATCAACACCGAAGAAAAAATCAATTTCATGCTGGAAATGCGTGCTTCCGGTCACGATAAAGTTCAAGACTATGCTGATAAATTTGGTGTTCCCTTCTTTGCCGGCAAACGTCCTTGGGAACAAAAAGTTGACGTTGTTATGCCTTGCGCAACCCAAAACGAAGTTTGCATTGACGATGCCAAAAACATTGTTGCAAACGGCGTAAAATACTACGTTGAAGTTGCCAACATGCCCACCACTGCTGACGCTGTTGCATACTTCAAAGCCAACAACGTTGTTGTTGCTCCTTCCAAAGCAGTTAACGCCGGTGGCGTAGCCGTTTCCGGTTTGGAAATGAGCCAAAACTCCATGCGTTACTCTTGGACTGAAGAAGAAGTAGATGCTAAGCTGAAACAAATCATGAAAAACATCTACAAAAACTCCTACGAAACCGCTAAAAAATACGGTATGGAAGGCGATTTGATTGCCGGTGCCAACATTGCAGGTTTCTTGAAAGTTGCCGAAGCAATGAAAGCCCAAGGTTACGTATAATCTGACCTACATAATTCACACAACCTGTCGCTATTCGCGGCAGGTTGTTTTTTTGCATTGACAAGGCTTTTTATATTTTGTATAATGTGAAAAACACCATCCGTTTGGAGGAGATTCAACATGATTGATAAAATCAAAGGGAATTTGTTGCGTTCCTGGAGCCACACCGAATTGACCATTACCGATTTGGAAGCCCAACAATTATTGGCACAAATCAACTGTGATACATTCAAAACGCTGGATTACCAAAAGAAAAGTTCTGTCTGGCCTTGGTTTACCCATGTGAAAAACCTGGCAGAATTGGCAGGCAAGCGAAACCTTATGGCGAAGGAATCCGCAAAAGCAACTGTAGTTCAGGCTTTGAGAGCCTTTTTGAATCTAAAACCTGCTGACGATACCATTTGGTATCAGCAAATCGGTCTTCCCCGCTATTTGGGTCGTTTGTATCTTTTGTTGGAACAAGACCTGACTGACAAGGATAAAGAAATTCTTCTTACATACATCAAAAACGGATCGGTTGCCGTTACCCCTGCTCTCTTTAGCCAATGGGTAGGAACCAACCTTTTATGGGCTGTTACCAATACTCTGGTATACGGCGTTATTACCAACGACCTTTCCCTACTTTCCCAAGGAATTCAGGTTGTGGAAAAAGAACTGAATTGCCACCAAAAGGGCGAATATGGTCTCCAGGAAGTGTATGGATTTGTTCCCTATCCCACCCAGTTTTATCATAACGAATCCTGTTACACCTTTGCCAAAGAATGTGCCTATCTTGTGTTTGCCCTGCAAGGTACCGACTACCAACTTTCTCTCCACAACTTAAACGTTTTAGGCTTTTACTTTGTATTTGGACTTCGGTATCACATCCGTAACAAAGGGTACGACTATTTAACCGTTGGCAAAAGTCTTGCCACTCCCGATGCGTTGAATGCAGAAGATATGCGAAAAGCCATGTGGATGTTCCTGAACACAGAAGGAATGGCTTGCCAGGACGTTATGCAAGAACAAATCGCTTCTTTGAGTTACGAAATGTACAGCGTGAAAAATGACAAATACGTCCCTGCCACAAATGAGTACATTTCCCGCAGAGTAACCAGTCACCTTTCCTGTTTGGGCACCTCTCCCGACACCAAAATCGATGCGGGCAACGTTTTGGAAAACGGGCTGTCTGCTCACTTCTACGCTGGCGGTGCCACCTGCATTATGACCGACGGCAAAGAATATGACAACATTTTCCCTGTATGGGATTTTGCTCATATTCCCGGCACCACCACCCCCACCGAAGTTTGTAGAAATTTCCAAACTGTACAAAACTCCTATTGCAGTGGCTATTCTCACAATGAAGTGGGTACCTTGTATCAAGACCTGAATTTCGGCGGTGTTACCGGCGTTACTGCCCGTTTCTTTATTGACGGCATGATGATTGCTTTGGGGGCAGATCTTTCCTGCGAAAAGGATTGCCAGGTAACCACTACCTTAAATCAGTGCTGGCAAACCGATGAAATCCAACAATATGATAATGGCTTTTATCAAGGTAACGTTGTATATGCTACCCTGGATGAAAAACCAATTTCTGTTGAAAGCCAAGAAAAAACAGGCAACTGGTCGGCACTGAACAAAGAAGTAAATAAAACCGAAAGTGGAAAGGTCTGCACCTTCTTCATTGACCATGGTGTGGCTCCCAAAGAGGCTTCCTATGCTTATGTGGTGATTCCTGCCGTTGCCAAAGGCAATGCAAAAGATCGTTTGGAACAACTGGCAAAAGACGTTAAAGTTTTGAAAAACGACCAAACCATGCAAGCCATTCAATATAAAAACAAAGTGTATTGTGTTTTCCACAAAAGCGGTGTTTATAGCGTTGACCGCTATAATCACGTGGTTGGTGATGAACGTTCGGTTCACGTTTTCAAAATTTAAGAAATAATAGTTCCCCCCGTGGCATAGAATGTAATATTCAAGCCATTGGGGGATTATTTTATGTTTCGATATCTGATTATTACCAAAAAGACCTGTTTTATTTTAGGCGCTATTGCCCTATCTATTATTTTTGCTATTATTATTTTTTCCACCAAGGACGTTATTGTATCTGCTTCTCAAACCAATCGACTGCTTCCCATTTATTCCACCCAACGTTCCAATGACGAAAAGATTTCTTTTAGTTTTGATGCCGCCTGGGGCGCGGAGGACACACAAATATTAATTGACACCTTTGCCAAATATAATATCAAAGTCACGTTTTTTGTGGTTGGAGAATGGGTAGACAAATTTCCCGACATGGTAAAAGCCTTGCACGATGCAGGGCATGAAATCCAAAACCATTCCAACACCCATCCCCATCTGACCAACCTGAGCAAAGAGAAAATCATGGAAGAAATCAACAGTTGTAATGATAAAATCCAGACAATAACAGGAGTACGCCCCACGTTAATGCGCCCTCCTTACGGAGACTACGATAACAAGGTAATTGAAGCCACCGAAAGCCTTGGAATGTATACCATTCAATGGTCAGTGGACAGTTTAGACTGGAAAGATTTGTCCGCCTCAGAAATCACTAACCGGGTAAAATCCGCTATCCAACCCGGAGGGATTGTACTGTTTCACAACGCCGCCAAACACACCCCCGAAGCATTGCCCGGTTTGATTGAATCCCTACTGGCAGAGGGATATGAGTTTGTTCCGATTTCCCAACTGATTTATACAGATAACTATACCATCGACCACACAGGAATGCAAATCCCCGCCACCGCATCATAAACCAACGAAAACCACGGTTTACCGTGGTTTTTTCATTGAAATAAAAATAAAAGGTTTACATTTGAAAGAAATGATAGTATAATGATACGGAATAAAGAAGGCGAAGAAATATGAAACAAAAAACCTTTGAAATGGATATGACTACAGGCAATCTGCCTAAAAAGATCCTAGCCTATGCCCTGCCCTTCATCGCCACAGGAACGCTTCAACTGTTATTCAACACTGCTGACGTTATTGTGGTTGGTCGGTTTGCCGGGGTACAAGCTTTGGCTGCGGTTGGCTCTACTTCTTCTTTAATCAATTTAATCATTAACCTGTTTATGGGCCTTTCGGTGGGTGTCAGCGTTTTGGTATCCCAATATTACGGTGCCAACAACCACAAAGGGGTTCACCAAACGGTTCACACCGCAATTCTGATATCGGGAATTTGCGGTGTAGTAGTGGGAATCTTCGGCATTACCGCCGCCAGAACCCTGTTGCAGTGGATGGGTTCCCCGGATGATGTTATCAATTTAGCAACCCTGTACCTGCAGATCTATTTTGTAGGCGCTCCTTTCTTGTTGCTCTACAATTTCGGCGCCGCCATTCTTCGTGCCGTGGGCGACACCAAGCGTCCCTTACTCTTCCTGAGTATTTCAGGTGTTGTAAATGTTGTTTTGAATTTGGTTTTGGTGATTGTTTTTCACCTGGGCGTGGCAGGGGTTGCCATTGCCACCACCGTTTCTCACGGCCTTTCTGCTGCTTTTATACTTCTATGTCTTCATGGCACCGAAGGCAGTTATCACTTGTCCATCAAAAATTTAAAAATATATAAAGATAAACTTCTTAATATGGTAAAAATCGGATTGCCGGCGGGAATCCAGAGTTCCTTGTTTTCCATCTCAAACGTGTTGATTCAAAGCACCATCAATTCCTTTGGTTCGGTGGTTATGGCAGGCAATGCCGCCGCTCACAATATTGAAGGTTTCACCTACACCGCCATGAATTCTGTTTCTCAAACCGCTTTGGCCTTTACAGGTCAAAACATCGGCGGTAAGAAACATGAAAATTTAAAAAAAGTGTTTTTATGGTGTAGCATTTACGTTACCGTCATCGGGCTGGTTATGGGTGGAACCTCTTACCTGTTAGCCAATCCCCTCATCAGCATTTTTAACTCCGACCCCGTTGTGATTGAAGCGGGTACCACACGGCTGTTATACATTTGTGTCCCCTATTTTCTCATCGGTTTATGTGAAGTATTCGTGGGGATGCTCCGCGGCATGGGTTACTCTTTATTACCCATGATCGTTTCAGTAGGTGGTATTTGTGGCTTACGGGTAGTTTGGATTTATTCGGTATTTTTATTATTCCCTACACTAACAACCGTTTATCTTTCTTATCCTATCTCCTGGATCATTACCGGTACAATTCAGGCAATTTGCCTGTTGATCATTCTTCATAAATACAGTAAACATTCGAAGGAAGGAATATAGTATGAACCGTATTTCAGAACTTTTTGGAAGCATGTCCTTTAATGATGAGGTCATGCGGGAAAAACTTCCCAAAGACGTCTATAAATCCCTGCACGAAACCATTGAGGAAGGTCGAGACCTTGATATTACCGTTGCCAACGTGGTTGCCAACGCCATGAAAGACTGGGCCATCGAAAAGGGCGCAACCCACTACACTCACTGGTTCCAACCCATGACAGGTATCACCGCCGAAAAGCACGACAGTTTCATCACGCCCCAAGGCAGCGGTAAAGTTATTATGGAATTCTCCGGGAAAGAACTCATCAAAGGGGAACCTGACGCTTCCTCCTTCCCTTCCGGCGGTCTCCGAGCTACCTTTGAAGCCCGTGGTTATACCACCTGGGATCCCACCTCTTACGCTTTTATTAAAGATGGTTCTTTGTGTATTCCCACCGTTTTCTGTTCTTACGGCGGTCAGGTGTTGGATAAGAAAACCCCCTTGCTCCGCTCCATGGAACGAGTCAGCGACCAATCCATTCGTTTACTGAAATTATTCGGTCATAATGACGTTACCCACGTTGCCGCCACCGTTGGCGCAGAACAGGAATACTTCCTGATTGACCGTGACGTTTATAACAAACGTAAGGATTTAATGTTGACAGGGCGTACCTTGTTCGGCATTAAGCCTCCCAAGGGTCAGGAGCTGGACGACCACTATTTCGGTGCTATTAAACCTCGTGTTATGGCATTCATGAAAGAATTGAATGAAGAACTGTGGAAAATCGGGATTCTTGCCAAAACCGAACATAACGAAGCCGCTCCCGCCCAGCACGAATTGGCGCCTATTTTTACCACCACCAATATCGCCACCGACCATAACCAATTAACCATGGAAATTATGAAACGGGTTGCTTTGCGTCACAATATGGTTTGCCTGCTTCATGAAAAACCCTTTGATTGTGTAAACGGTAGCGGGAAACATAACAACTGGTCCCTTTCCACCAATACCGGTCTGAACCTGTTTAATCCCGGCAAAAAACCCCATGAAAACACTATGTTCCTGCTTTTCCTGTGCGGTGTAATCAAAGCGGTTGATCTTCATCAGGATTTGCTTCGCATCTCGGTTGCCTCTGCAGGAAATGACCATCGTTTAGGCGCCAATGAAGCCCCGCCTGCCATTGTTTCCATTTACCTGGGTGATGAACTGACCCACGTTCTGGAAGCCATTGAACAAGGAATTGACTACACCCAAGCCAAAGCCCAACGAATGGAAACCGGCGTTCACGTTCTGGCAGATTTCAAAAAAGATACTACCGACCGCAACCGTACTTCTCCCTTTGCCTTTACAGGGAATAAATTTGAGTTCAGAATGTTGGGGTCCACCCTTTCCATTGCCGGCCCCAATATTATTCTTAACACCATTGTGGCAGACGTGTTCTCGGAATTTGCTGACCGTCTGGAAAAAGCCCAGGACTTTGAAACGGAACTGAAAGCCCTGTTAAAAGAAACCATCAGCAATCATAAACGCATTATTTTTAATGGAAACAATTACAGTGAAGATTGGATTGCTCTGGCAAAAGAACGCGGTTTGCTCAACTTAAAAACCACAGCAGATGCCGCTCCCCATTACACTGACCAGAAAAATGTTGAACTTTTTGAACGGCAACGAATTTTCACATCCTCTGAACTGGAATCCCGTAGGGATATCATTCTGGAACATTATAACAACGTTTACAACATCGAAATGATTACCATGCTGGAAATGGTTCGTCGAGATATTTTGCCTTGTGTATTTAAATATAACCGTTCCTTAAGTGAAATGATGGCTTTGAAAGTACAAGCCGGTGTAGGCGTTAATGACAAAGCTGCTGTTGCTACCATTGAAAGTCTTACCGATTTGGGGAACCAACTGATGGATGCCGCCAATCATCTGGAATCGGTGAACACCCAATTCAATGATATTCACACTCCTATCGAAAAAGCCGCCTACTGCCGTGACAATGCCATTGATGCCATGGCAGCGGTTCGCAAGATCGTGGACAGTTTGGAAAAACAAGTAGATGCCACCCTTTGGCCCTATCCCACCTACGAAGAATTGCTCTTTAGCGTTGATTCTTAATACAGAAACCCCGACTTGTCGCCAAGACAAATCGGGGTTTTCCTTATAAGGTCAATTCCATGGTATAATGAGGAATTCCTTCCTCTGAATATTCAGGGGAACACACTGAAAAACCAAACTTTTCATAAAAGCCAACTGCAGGTTTTTGAGCGTGCAATACAATTTTTCGGGGCTGATACTGTTCCATTAATAACCGTAACCCTTGCTCCATTAAGCACCGTCCCCAACCTTTTCCATGAATCGTGGTTAAACAACGCCCGATCTGTAGGACACCCTGTTCCTCATCAGCAACAAAAGCACGAAAATAGGCGAAAATTTTGCCGTTTTCCTGCAAATAGATATGGTCACTTCTGAAATCAACATCATCCATATCCTGGCAGTTCATTTGCTGTTCCACAGCAAAAATAGCGCATCGCACTTTTAAGATTTCATATAATTCTCTGGTGGTTAATTCCTCAAAGGTTTTTGTTGCAAATTCCATACTCGTACCTCTTATAAAAAACTTCGCTTTCCTTTGAAGAAAGCGAAGTTTTTCCATATGATCATTAATCGGTCATATTGTCAAAATAACCTTGAACCAAAATAACGGGAGTTCCTTTGTCCCCGGAACCACTGGTCAGGTCGCAAAGAGAACCGATCAAGTCGGTCAAACGACGGGGGGTTGTTCCTTGAGAAGCCATGCTACCTACCAAGTTTTCATCTTTTTCACGAATGGCGGCGGCAATGGCATTTTTCAATTCCTCACCTTTCAAATCGGCAAAATCGTTGTCGGCAAGGTATTTAAGTTTCAATTCGTTGGGAGTGCCTTCCAGACCTTTGGTATATCCGGGAGAAACAACAGGGTCTGCCAATTCCCAGATGTGACCAACAGGGTCTTTGAAAGCACCGTCGCCATATACCATAACTTCAATGTGTTTGCCACAACGTTCCATGAAACGGACTTGAATGTCATTCACCAAATCGAAGCAATCTTCGGGAAATAATTTTACCATGCCTTCGGTGGATTTGTTGGAGCCCAACAAACCGTATTTGGAATTGCAACCACTGCCGTTCACAGACTGATTTAAGATTTCGTCTAAACCAACGATGCATTTACCACCTGCGGCTTTCAAAAGCCGTTTGGTGCGGGCACGGCTGTGGATATCGCAGTTGAGAACACAGTTAGTATATTGTAAAATAACACGGGGATCATTAGCCAAAATAATTTCGGCTTCGGCACCGCAAGAACGAATTAAATCGCCATAGTATTGAATGTAATCCACACCGGTGAAAGGATGAGGATTATTGCCGAACAGTTCTCTGTATTTGGCTTCGGTTAAAACGTCGGTATAAGGATTGATACCGGCTTCATCCAACTGGTCCAAAGAAACCAAGCCATTCCCTACTTCGTCGCTGGGATAGTTCAACATCAAAACGATCTTCTTGGCCCCCATAGCAATGCCTTTCAAGCAAATGGCAAAGCGGTTACGACTGAGAATGGGGAAAATAACACCAATGGTTTCACCGCCTAATTTAGCTTTCACATCAGTGGCAATGGCTTCAACAGAAGCATAATTCCCTTGAGCACGGGCAACTACCGATTCGGTAACAGCAACAACGTCACGGTCGCGTAGAGCAAAACCTTCTGCCTGAGCGGCTTCGATAACACTATCGACAACAATACCGGCGATATCGTCACCTTCACGAATAATGGGGCAACGAACCCCTCTGGAAACAGTACCGATTTTTCTTTCCATAAAAAATCCCTCACAGTTCTTGACTTTTTTCCAAAGACTATTATAATACAACTATAGACATAAGTAAAATAGATAAAACTTACAACAGTTATAAGAAGGTCTAATATGAAAACTAAATTGGATTATTACAAAATCTTTTATGAAACCGCAAAATGCTCTTCCTTCTCCACGGCGGCAAAAAAACTATATATTTCCCAATCTGCCATTTCTCAATGCATGCATCAGTTGGAAGAAGATCTGAATACTCAACTTTTTGTTCGTACCAGGCGGGGAATCACCCTCACCATTGAAGGGGACCTGTTATTTCAAAAAATCGAAACCGCTATGCAAGCCATTGAACAGGGAGAAACCCTTCTTGCCAGGTTACATCATCTGGAAAGCGGTTCTTTAACCATCGCCGCCGGGGATACGGTCACCAGCCGTTTTCTTCTCCCCTATCTGGAACAATTTCATGCCACCTACCCTCATATTCATATGGAAATGGCAAACTCTTATACCCACCAAATGTTGCAAATGGTAAAGGAAGGCAAAGCTGAACTTGCCTTTGTGAATATGCCCGTGGAAGACCCTGAACTTTCTATTCAACCCTGTTTAACCATTCACGATATCTTCGTATGCAATCCAGAACAGCCCGTAAAGGATCAATATTCCTGGAAAGAAATTGCCAAAGAACCCTTGATTCTTTTGGAAGAAAATTCCAATTCGAGGCATTATGTCAACCAACAATTCAAGAAAAAGAATATTGAATTGGTTCCACAAATTGAAATTGCCGCCCATGATTTATTGCTACAATTTGCTTCCATTCGGTTGGGTGTTTCCTGTGTTATCGAGGAGTTTTCCAAGGAAGAATTAAGCCTTGGGAGAATCAAAAAAATGAATCTGCAACCGCCTATTCCCTCTCGTAGTATTGGCTGTGCGTACTTACGAAATACGCCCCTTTCTTTGGCAGCAAGATCATTTTTGAACTTAATACAAAAAAATCCATCATAATATGAAAAAACGCTCCGTAAACGGAGCGTTTTTTATTCAATCAGTTTTATCCAATAACGTCTTTGAGATCGTCGAGCTTATAATGAGGAACGATCATGGTGGTGCCCAGTTCTTGATGAAGCTCCCGTTGTCTCAAGGAGTTTTCAGGCAAAATACTCATGGTTACAGCGCCCAGGGCAACCCCTGCGCTGATTTCACTTCTGCCGTCGCCCACAACCAAAATGTTTTCGCCCTTCAAACCAAGGGTTTTCACCAGGCGCTTCATAACTTCGTCTTTGGGGATTTTTTCAGTCCAGGTGGAACCTAAAATATCTTCCACTTCTTTTCCTTCGCCAATTTCAAAACCAAGGCTTAAAACTTCTTCATACATGCCCATGGGAGGTTGAACCGATTTATCCACAACAGCCCCGGTAACAAAATAGTTTTTCACGCCATTTTTATGCAGATAGCGCATGAATTCTTTGGAGCCGGGAATCAAGAATTTTTCAGGATTGACTCTTGCTTCCGCCAGGTTTTTATCACGGCAAAAGCGGTTGAGCACTTGTTCATATACCCAGAAAAGTTTAGGGGTCACTTCATTCAAGTAAGCAAGATATTCTTCAGGTTCATTATAGTCTTCAAACCGTTCTTCCCCTGCCCAGATTTTTTGAATAATTTCAGAGTTGGCTTTACTGCTGTATTTGCCGTTGGTCATTTCCTGATTTCGACGAATGGCCCATTCCATTTGAGTCAAAGCCGAAAGCCCTGCACTTTCAACACAAAAGCGATCAGTTTCTTCCAAGGGTTCGGAAGCGCAAAGAGCAACCAAACGGTTGATGTTATCTTCGCTGGTCAAATCCTCTGGAATGCCGTTGACAGCGGTATCATATAATACACGGCTCATAACAGGAGGCCATTCCCGAATCAAAGAATGAGTTCCGTCAATATCATGAAATGCACAAACAATTTCACGGTTTTTTACTGCATTTACAATTTCGATCTGGGTTGCTTTATCGGTATTAATAATCATAGTTACGACCCCTTCTATTCGATTTAATGAATCATTTCGACTCATTATACCTTACAGAATTCACAAAATCAAGTGTGAACTAAATATACGATAACGATACCTTAATAAATAATAATTCTGCTGACACAACCTTAAAAAATACTGAGATCTAAATTTTTACTCAACATTTCCAATGCTTTTAACCCGGCAACGCTATTCCCTTTTTTGTTTAACGCTGGTGAATAAATGCCAATTCCCATACGGTGCGGTACAATAGCCATAATTCCGCCGCCTACACCGCTTTTAGCAGGCACCCCAACGTTGATGGCAAAATTTCCCGAACCGTCATACATACCGCAGGTCATCAGCACGGCATTGATATATTTTGCATATTCCTTATTGAATAGTTGTTCACCGGTTTCCACACAGGATCCTCCATTGGCAAATACACGACCCATCCGTGCCAGATCCATGGTAGTTGCCATAATAGAACACCCTGAAAAATACAAATCAAGGACTTCTTCCACGTCATCCTTCAACATACCGTAAGCCTTCAGCATATAAGCCAAAGCCCTGTTTTTACTGCCTGTTGATTTTTCAGACAGATACATTTTTTCGTCCATTTCCAGGGTGGAATTCCCGCTTAATTTTCGCGCTAATTTCAACAGTCTTTGGAATTTTTCCTGATAGGTATTCCCATGAATCAAAGAACACAAAGCAATGGCACCGGTATTCACCATAGGATTAATGTGTTCACAATTTAAAGCCTGGTCGCTGTAATTAAATGCATCAAAGGGTTTGCCTGTGGATTCCACCCCAACAAGACTGCGCACGGTTTCTTCACCGTTATCCATCAACGCCATCAGCAAAATAACCGGCTTAATAATGCTTTGTAAACTAAACTTCTTGTTATAATCACCTGTTGCGTAAATTTCACCCTCATTGGGGATGATGCAAATACCAAATTCGTTTTTATTAGCTTTTGCCAATTCGGGAATATAGCTGGCAACCATCCCCTGCTCAATAATGGGATAACATTCTCGTAAAACATTTTCTATCAGTTGTTGCATAATGATTTCTCCGTTTTTATCTTACTGTACCTTATGGTAAACGATATTATAACATAACAAGTGTTGAGGATTTTCTTATCTTACTACTTCTGCCCTATCAAATTTTATCTCAAATGTAAAATCTTCAGGGTAAGAATCAAAATCTTGCAAATCTATTTTCAAATAATAGTGTCCCTCTTTTTCGGTTAATCTATCTGCAAGCCAACAAACCTTTTTTCTTCCTTGGAGTTCAATATTATTAGTAATTATTTTGAAATTAAATAATTTAATCTCCTTTATGTCTTGTTCATATAGAGCACCTGAAGCATTTATTTTTAATAGCATGAGATTTCTATCATAAGTATTTTTGTTTCCGGTAAATTTGTTATAGTCAAAAGGGAACTCAAAATATTCAACATCAACAATACAAGCATCGTGTAAACCGTTCACCCAATACCAATCTGGCGCATTATCGGAATAAGATGACGTATAAACCTTACCTTTTTCCATAAAATCAGCTCCACACACTACTTGTTACTTATTATATGCTTGTGTCAAATTGGGACAAATTAGCACTTGGCTCCCTCTGACGAGGGAGCTGTCAGCGAAGCTGACTGAGGGAGAGAAAAACTACCCTCCGTCAAAACTCCGTTTTGCCACCTCCCCTGACAAGTGGAGGCTATCGTTTTCAATTTGTGAAAATCATTTCCACAAGTTGAATTTTCTGCATAACAACAAGTTTTTTATTATATTTAATATAACATTTTTTATTATCATTTTCAAGTTATATATGAGAATAGAGTTATCCCGAATTTACGAGATAACTCTATTTTTGATGGTATGACAAAAATCATACCTATACGTTGAAAATCATACTAAAGGAAATGCCATTAAAAACTTTGTTTTTAAGCAGTAAAACCGCCAGAGGTATGATGGCTATTCCTGCCTTAACTTTTAAAAAGTAGTACTTGTTATTATATCAACTAAGTAATATTTCAAGTGTTTCGAATTTTTCTGTTTTTGGCATTGTATAATCCCAACTTACCGAACCGCTATAACCACCGGATTCAATTCGCTTTTCTTCATCATAGGTAAGTTCACTGATTGTGTTACCACTGAGTCTATACCAAGCTACAGGACCTCCAATTGATGAAACGTTCCCTGATTGGACGAGAGAATTTAACGATTTGGTTACATAGTAACATTCAAATGCGTTGCTATTGTTTTTAGATAACTTTATTTCATAGCAACAATGTGTATTTTCTCCGGCGTGAGTTTGTGTAATTATTTCCCACTCACTTGATTTGTTCAATAATGCAAAAACTTTATCATATATACCTGATGTCAAATTTGCTTTCATCTTGTTAAAACTGTCGTCAGAAACAACAGTAACTGCTTCATCAATTATTTTTGTTGCATCATCCATATTACCATTAAGTACGAACTCATAAAATCTATTCGTAATATTATTCTTATATTTATCAGTTGTGCTTTGTAATTCTTGTTGAGCTGTGTTATATAATGAATCTGCAGATATCACATTTTTATAGTGACTTATGGCTGTGGAATAGTCTGAATTCTTCATGGCTAATACGGCGTCATCGTAACTTTGTTTCGATGACGCTAACTCTTTGAACTTGTTTTGACATTCCGAAACTTCAATTACTTCGTATGAATCAACTATTATATATAATTCTTCCACATTATCAAATGAAAGCCTCCCGACATTATAGGAATTGTTTATGTCTTCCATAGTTGAAGGAAGCAACAACGAAAAAACTTCCTTTGAAGAGTATTGTCCACTTTGGAAAGTTGCAGTGTTGCCTCGACATTATTACCATTTTTTAATGCTCTAATGGTTTTATATGCAGGGCAATTAAAAATGCACAAGTCCATTAAAAACGGACAATAGAAAAAACAGACCCCCTATGGTAGAATTAAAACAAACTACCATAGGGGGATTTTTGTATGCCAAGAGAATATCGACATATAAAGCAATATGAAAAAGAAATAATAGAACTTTGGGAGCAAGGGATGACCTTGCGAGAAATTGCTGAAAGATTTGGATTTACAAAAGAACAAGTACAGGAATTCAAAACAAGATATAACAAAAATCAACGAAAACTTGCAGCAGGGATATCAATTAAACCTAAAGGCAGACCACGAAAGGATGGAGCAACACTACCACCATCCATACAACAATTAAGCAAACTCACTCAGTTGCAATACGAACTTGCAATGAAAGAGCGTCACATAAAGCGATTGGAAATGGAAAATGAATTGATGCGGGATTTTCTCTCGCTCACCGAAAGGAAGTGAGGACCATCGTAAAATACATGGTAATCTATCGTCATAAAGACAAGTATTCAATTAGTGAAATGTGCCGGTTCTTCGGTGTATCGCGTAGTGGATATTACGGTTATGTATCACGAATGGATATACCTGCATGGGATCTACCGTTAGCTGAAAAGATACGAGAATGCCAAGATGAATGTGGAAAGACCTATGGATATCGCAGAGTACATATATGGCTTGAAAAGCACAATATACATCGTAATCCAAAGACAATACTCAGAGTAATGCAAAAGTATGGGTTGTTGTCGGTGATCAGACGAAAGAAATATCGTAATTATGGAGAACATTTACACAAATATCCCAATCTGCTAAACAGAGATTTTTCTGCCGAAAGACCGAATCAAAAGTGGGTTACAGATATTTCATATATACACACCAAGCAAGGGGTGTTGTATCTCTCGATTATTCGAGATCTGTACGACAATAGCATTGTTGCATACAAGACCGGCACCGAGCAAAACGTCAATCTTGTGTTGAGTACCATCAAAGAAGCCAAGAAAAAAGAGAAGGTCACTGCAGAGTTGCAGCTCCACAGTGACCAAGGCTTTCAATACACTTCACACGGGTATTTTAAGCTAACTCAAGAATACAATATTACACCATCTATGTCAAGACGTGGTAATCCATATGACAACGCTTTGGCTGAAAATTTCTTTTCCATACTCAAAACAGAATGTATCTACCGAGTAAAACTTCAGACCTATGAGGAGGCTCGCCTCCTCATAGATGAATATATACATTTCTACAACAGCCAAAGAATACAACTAAAAACAAAACTGACACCACTTGAAAAGCGATGTCAGTATGCTGCTTAAAATTTAATTTTATCTACCATAGTGTCTGTTTTTGTACTGTCTGCACAAATTGGAGCAGTCCATATATCCATCATTCTTTTTTATCTTGCTACTTAAATACTGACAGGATAAATTTCTCTCGTTCATTAGTTTGCAGAGTTTTATAACGAACAACTCTCTCCCATCTTGATAACTCAATTTCTTTTTCATAATAAAACCTAACTTATATAAAAACTAAAGAGCCGCTCACGCGACTCTTCGTTTATAAGTATAAGAATTGTTTTATTTGCGGTTTCAAGAAAACATTAACATAAGCATTCACATAACAGGGTATCAATGTTTTCTCTGTTCAGAGCCTTGTTCATATTTCTGACTGCACAGAACTTTCCATAAGTCCAGACAATATTCAAGACGGCGAAATAAATCCGCCGTCTTTCAACTCAATTACTATAGATTTTATCGTATTCCCGTTTTACTATCTTTCCCATTTCTTCGGCGGATTCAACGCAGCCGCCTTCGAGCCACATTTTTAAAACGGAGTATACGCCGTTTTTGAAAAAAATTGTTTTATATTCTCCGTCGCCTTTGCTGATGCCAAGTTTGAAATACAAATCAAAAATATCGGCATTGGCTTTTGCATATTCAAAGAGCCAAGTAAATTCGCCTTTTGTATGCGTTTGTTCAGCTATTTGTATTTCTATCTCTTTTGCATACGAATCAGCCAAAGCAGAAACATCGTCATACTTTTCATAAAATGTGCTGCGGTTAATGTCGGCCACCTTGCAGATATCCGATACCGTTATCTCGCTCAGCCTTTTATCTTGAAGCAGAGAGACAAAGGCATTGTTGATATTATCCATCGTTTCCTGATGCCGTTTGTTATTCTTCACATTCGTATTGTCACACTCACTTCATCAATTCATCTGTAAGGCGCAAAATTTCGGGAGCAATTTTCTCACGTTCCTTTTTGAGAGTGCGGTTATAGATGGGGTATGCCAAGCACACGAGAACTATGCCCACAATGCCAACGCTGATACCAATAATCATAGCAAGTACAGTCCCAACCATTTCGCCAATATCGGTCATAACAAGACTCATTCCGATTCCCATA
>JAZNWL010000020.1:0-15208 GCA_045593325.1 Acutalibacteraceae bacterium
ATATCGAATTCTCCCCATTTTTGCGCCTATTTGTCATTTTTTCGGCACTCGAAGTACCCTCGTACGTCTTGCTCCGTCGCAAGTTCCGCTCGTTCCTTTTCACCTGTTCGGTGAAAACGTCACTTGTTCCACTGCTCCTTCGCTTCCCACAAAAATTTCATTTTTGCGGGAGCCCTAAAAGAGAAAATGCCATCCTGCACTTTTTTGACAAACTGAGGCTGTCGTTCCCGACAGCCTGTAAATTCTTTTTACCCGATGATGCCAAGCCCCTCAAGCAGGATCTTCACGCCTAAAATAATCAGAATGGCACCCCCTGCAAACTGGGCTTTATTTTTGAATTTGCCCGCGAAGACACTGCCAATCTTAACCCCCAATGCCGAGCAAACAAAGGTGATAACACCAATCAGGGTAACCGCAAGGAAAATGTTCAGGTTGGGAAGCAAAGCGAAGGTCACTCCCACCGCCAAAGCATCAATGCTGGTGGCAACCGCCGCTCCTAACATGACCATACACCGAAAACTGCTGTTGCCGTCGTCTTCTTCCCTTTCAAAGGATTCTTTGATCATGTTGACGCCGATGAGTGCCAACAGACCAAAGGCTATGTAATGGTCAATGGAAGTAATATAATTGCCGAAGGCCGACCCTAAAAGGTATCCCAGGGCAGGCATGAGAACCTGAAATCCCCCGAACCAAAGCCCTGCCAGTGCCATGTGCTTAAAAGAAACTTTTCTGGTGGCAAGACCCTTGCAAACCGATACGGCAAAGGCATCCATCGCCAGCCCCAATGCTAAAATAAACAGCTCAAAAAAACTCATTTGAATTCAACTCCTGATGGCAAGTGTACCACATTAAAATTTATTTGTCAACGACAGGGGAAATCCTTGACAAATGGGGTGAAAAAATTTATACTGTTTATATGTATATATGGGGAAGTTTACCCTTTTTTTACCGGGGGAACTTCGTAACAATATTTCACCAAGAAAAAGGAGATGCGTAGCATGAAAAAAGTGGGAATGAAACGCATAATAGCCTATAGTTTATTGTTGGTTTTACTGTGCTCGGTGATGCCTGTGTTCTCGGTGGGTTCGGTGCAAGCCGCTACCCCTCATACCCGGGTGGTGGATGCCTCCACCATGACCGACTGGCAGAATTATTTCGGGGAAAAGGTATTGAACACCGAAAATGCAGGGGGCGTCTGGGGAGATAAATCCGTATTCCTTTCGGCAGAAGACTTCAATAACGCCACCGAAGACGGGGTAAAAGAGTACCCTATCACCATGGATGATGAAACCGACAATTTCCTGGTGGCATTGTCTGCCATGGCGTCCGACCAATCCATTGTTGGCTACTCTGCTATTCCCACTGATACGGTGTTTGTGCTGGACGTTACCGGCAGTATGAGTGACGATTCCATGAAGTCTTTGGTGGAAGCCACCAATCAAGCCATTGCCAAGCTCTTTGCTTTGAATCCCGCCAACAATCGGGTGGGTGTGGTTGCCTATTCGGGAGTAAAGTCCTCTGAAACCGGCAGTTACGGGCTTACCGAATCTGCCAAAGTGCTTCTTCCCGTTGGTCAATATGAAGGGGAGACCTTCTTGACCTATGCGAATAATCGCATTGAAAGTGTTTTTGCCACCGACGATTTCACCATTCCTGCCAAAGAAACCACAGGGGACACCTACCTGCAAGCAGGGGTTCAACTGGCTTTGGATTCTTTTGCTGCCATGCAAAGCGATGTTGCCGTAACCGAAGGTCCCCAGGCGGGAACCCTTCGTATTCCCGTTATGGTGCTGATGAGTGACGGCGCTCCCACTGCCGCCACCAATGCCATCAACAAGGTGGAAGACTCTACCCATGGGGACGGTAATGCATCCTCTTCTTTAACTTCTTATTTAACCCAGTTGACCTGCGCCTATGCCAAATATCAAATGAATAAAATCTATGGGCGCTCTCCTTTGTTTTACACCACAGGGCTTCACGTTGGTGCCTATGCCAACGCTCGGGCGGTGCTGGAACCCATGAACGCCACCGCACCCTATCCATCTTATTGGTCCAAATATCTGGCAGCCGCCAGAGCAGGGAAGGAAAACCTGGAACAAACCGCCAATAACGTCACCTTTACGGTGCCTGTGATTCAAGGGATTACCAGAGACTATGTGGATCGCTATTATCCTGTGGATACCGATGCCGATTTGACGACTGCCTTTGATTCTATTGTCAATCAAATCAACATGCAATCCAAATATTACCCCACCCTGGTGGAAAGTGGTCAGCATCATCTGGACGGATATATCACCTTTAACGATGAATTGGGTCTGTTCATGGAAGTGAAGGATATCAAAGGCCTTACCGTGCACAACACCTTGTATCCCGGTTCTGCCATTGTGCGGAAAATCAAAGAAGGGGTCTTTGGGGATATTTATACCGGGAACTTAGGAAATATGAACAGCGCAGGGGTTGCCTTCCTGGCTGCTGTGGAAAAACGGCTGGGCTGTTCCCAAACCCAAGCCGGGGAAGTAATTTCCCAAGCCTTGAAAACAGGGCAACTTTCCTATACCGATGAAAATAATTTCTCCAACTATATCGGCTGGTATGCCGATGAAGAAGGTTATTTCCTGGGGTTCTGGAACGGGAAAGACCATTCCGCCCGCCCCTCCAATGCGGTATATGCCAATAAATCCTACGGTTTTATGGGTCAGGTCTCCACCAACGAACCCGCCCAGGAAACCGATATGCTTCATATCAGCGTTCAGGTCCGTACCCATATCGATTGGCAACATCAGTCGGTGATTTATAAGATTCCTGCTTCTTTAATTCCTTACGTTCATTATAACATCGACTATGAAGGGGACAGTTTGGAAGAAGGCACCAACTACCGTATGGAAGTGCAGGGTGCCAAGGAAGCCCTTCGTCTGGTGTTTGAAGTGGGTCTGCGGGAGGATATCAACCCCATGAACGTGGTTTCCAAAATCGCAGAGTATGAACAACAAACCGGGGAAACTTATCCCCATACCGAAAACGGGGTATATCATTTCTATTCCAACACCTGGCAGGAACATACCCATCAGCCCGGTCAGTTGACCGACTCCCACGATGCCACCTGGTTGGATTTTGAACCTTCCTATGAAAATGAGCGGTATTACTATACGGTGAACTCCCCCATCTATCAAAAGGGAGATGACTATACCTTGGTTACCGCTGACCCTCGGGGGACAGGAGAAACCTATTATACCAAGGTTGCTGTTTATTCCACCAAGGAAGTGGGACTTACCGAAGCCACGGTAGAATACCATTACGTGCCCATCAAAGCCGAAACGTTGCAACTGGCGAAAGAGGATGAAAACGGCGGCTGGTATATCCCAAAAGGTACCGTTCATCGGTTGCTGGAAGACTCAACAGGGCAGGATTACCATAACGTAAAAGCAGGGGAGGATCTTTCCACTCCTGAAAAAACCCATCCTACCCAGTCTTTGGATTATTCCAATTATCCCTCGGTGGTATTCCCTGAAGACGGTAGCGTTCACTGTGATGCCTGTCTGGGGAACAACGGCCGTTTAGCCTTAACCCCTGACCAGGGTATTGCCCTTTCTAAAACCATGGAAGTGGAAGGGTTGGGCAATGGGGTTTCCTTCCCCTTTGCCGTTACCTTAACCCCGCCCACAGGAACCACCCTTGCTTCCTCTTATCCTGTTTATGATGCCCGGGGGCAATTCCTGAAAACCGTGGCGGTGGAAAATGGTGTTATGAACCTTTCCTTGACCCCCGGTGAAACAGTGTATATCGTCAGTCTGCCCACAGGTACCACCTATTCGGTGGATGAAGGGGCGGTGGAAGGCTGGAAGATTTTGTCCCGCCAAAATGAAACGGGCACCGTGAAACAATATGCCTATAATCAAGTGGTGTTCCAAAACGGACCCACCACCAAAGGGAACCTGTTCCTGCACAAAGAAACGGTGATCGACCCCTCCGCAGGGGACGTGACCTATGACAAACCCTTTGAGTTTTCGGTTGCCTTTGAAGGGGCTACCTCCTTTGATACTGTTACGGTGAACGGCAAAGAGATGGCAGTGACCAACGGCAAACTGGCAGAAACCATTTCGGTTCTTTCCGATGAAACGGCGGTCATCAGCGGGATCCCTCAGGGAACCGCCTACACCGTAACCGAAGTCAACCTGCCCAAAGGTTGGCAGTCGGACAAGGCAGAATATACCGGCACCGCTTCGGATGACGTGAACGCCATTGCCAACGTGGTGAACACCTATACGCCCGAAAAGTTGAAAGAATTCAACGTGTATCATAAAGGGGTAAAAACCATCACAGGCCGTGACTGGCTGGAAACCGATGCCTTTAGTTTCCGTTTTGAGTATTTCAACGGGGTTTCCTGGATTGCTTACAGCGAAACCCAAAAGGTCAACGGCACCATGGAAAACAAGGAATTTTCCTTCGACAAATTGCTCCATGACTTTGTTGACAACGACACCCTTCATGCCTATACCTTCAGCAAAGCAGGCACCTATCAGTTCCGTATTGTGGAAGAATTCACCGAAATCGCCGGGCTGACTTACGATTATATCCCCAAACGGTTTCAGGTGGAAATCGCCAACAATTTCGAAACAGGTGCTCTGGAAGTTGCCGGTGTAACCACCGTTACTCCCAATGCCACTTCCATTGAACAAACTGCAAATGGCGATACCCAAATCACCACCACCTTCAACAATCGGTATCACGTTTCGGGAACCACCTGGTTCACCTTGAATATTCATAAGGAACTGGAAAACAAAACCGATACCAAGGTTGGGTTGGACGGCTTCCAATTTGAATTGTATCAACTGGATGAAAAGGGTGAAAAAATCGGTAGCAAGGTGTTAGGCCCCACCGATGAAACAGGTACCATTGTTTACCAAAAATTCCTGGATGCTGATTTGGTTGGGCAAACCCTCACCTATTACCTGGCAGAAGTGCAAGGGGATAAAGAAGGCATGGAATATGCCAAAGATCCTGTAACCTTCCGGGTGAAATTGGTAGATAATCAGGATGGCAGTTTCTCCGCCGTGGTGGTGGAAACCGATTCCTCGGTTGTGGACGTAACCTTTACCAACGTGTATACCGAAGACCAAGATACCCAGCAAACTCCCGTTACACCTCCTGCAGGCAATAACAACCAAGGGAATAATAACCAAGAAAACACCCCAAATTTGGACGACCTTCCTCCCAAAACCGGGGAAGACGCTCCCCTTGTTTTGTGGGCATTGTTCATGATGCTGGTAAGTGGCGTCGTTGTCTTCTTCCTTCGTAAAATAGCCAAGCAATAATACAAAAAGGGTGAGCCAGGCGGCTCACCCTTTTTAAAATAGTTGTTCTTGAGGTTTTGGCATTAACTGTTTTTGCTTTCTCTTTCGATATTCGCTGGGGGTGTACCCCGTTTGCTTTTTAAAGGTGCGGGAAAAAGTTGGAAAAGATCCAAACCCGCAGTCAAAGGCAATATAGGTAATCCCCAAAGGGGTGTTGGCAAGAAGTTCCTTTGCCTTGGCAACCCGAATGTAAGTCAGATATTCCAAAAATCCGTATCCGTTGACCTGACAAAAGAGTTTGGAAAAATAGTTGGGGGAAAGGTGCACCTGCTTTGCCACTTGCCCCAGGGTCAGGGGTGATGCGTAATTTTCCATCATGTATCGGGTGGCTTTGGCAATGTGTTCGTACCCCTCGTGTTCGGGTTTGCGGTGCAATGGGATGCTGTTTTCAAAAATATGGGTCAGCAAGATCAGTAAATACCCAATGGCCTTTTCCTTAGAAAAAGCAGTGTTCTGGGTGGTAACAAATGCCAGCTTTTCAAACAAACCGTTCACCGTGGGTAACAGGTCAGGGGGAAGATGCCCTGTCATGGGAAAAGAAAGGGTGGTTAAAAACTGCGCCACCGCTTCCGGTATCGTTTTGAAATCGATGGAAATATTGTGAATGGTCACCGGTTCCAAAACCGTCAGGGTGTGAAGATCCTGATTGTCCAAACACCAACAGTCCCCCGGGGAAAACTCGGTTTGATACCCGTTGAGATAATGTTGTACCCGCCCCTCGGCAAGGTATTCAATTTCAATGTAGTTGTGGTGGTGCAGGGGAAAACTGCCGTTGGTGTGGTTCACGCTGCATCGAATCCCGTGACGTCCGGGCAGTTTCTTTTTTTGGTATTTTAATGATTTTTCCGGTTGCATGCCCTTTACCTCGCTAAAAACTTGTCTAAAAAAACGGGTTTGTCCATGATATTTTTTACAATATTACCATAAAACAGTAAAAATTGCAACATAAAAGTAAGAAATGAAAGGTAAAAGACAAATACCCCGTATACAATGAAGAAAAGAACAAAAGGAGTTGTTAACTATGCCAGTATTAGAACCTATTATTCATGGTGCAGAATGTGTAAAAAAACACCCTACACCCATTTTAACTAAAGAAGATATCCCTTACGATTGTGCTCTTGTATTCAACGCCGGGGTAGAAAAAATTAACGGTAAATACGTTATGATTTACCGTAACGATTACGGTACCACTGAAGAGTTGATTAAGCAAAAAATCGGCTTTAAAGGAACTGCCATTGGGGTTGCCATTAGCGATAACGGTATCGATAATTGGGAAGTTCGTGAAATTCCCCTTTGCAACTATGTATTTGCCGACCAAGATGCCAAACACGATGAAGTGTGGCGTTTGTACGACCCCCGTATCACCGTAATTGAAGGTGAAATTTTCCTTTGCCTTGCCATGGACACCCGTCACGGTGTTTGCGGTGCTATCGCAAAAGTGGACGAAAACTTTGAAAAATTGGAAATCTTGAGTGTTACCACCCCTGATAACCGCAATATGGTATTGTTCCCCGAAAAAATTGACGGTTACTATTATCGTTTGGAACGTCCCTTCCCCGTATATAGCCGCGGCGGGAAAGACCGTTTTGACATTTGGCTTTCCAAATCTCCTGATATGAAATTCTGGGGTGAATCCAAATTGGTTTTGGCTGTGGAAGACGTTCCTTGGGCTAACAACAAAATCGGCCCTGCCGCACCTCCCGTGAAAACCGATAAAGGTTGGTTGGCTACCTTCCACGCTGTTGATACCGCTCCCGGCCGTTTACACAACAGTTGGGAAGGGGAATATGCCAAACGCTACACCGCTGGGATTATGCTCCTGGATTTGGAAGATCCTTCCAAAGTGGTTGGTATGAGCAAAGAACCGTTAATGGTTCCCGAACTTCCTTGGGAAGCTGACGAAGGCTACCGTCAAAACACCATCTTCCCCGGTGGTATGATTCTGGAAGATAACGGTGAAGTAAAAATGTACTACGGTGCCAGCGATACGGTTGAATGTGTTGCTACCGCCAACGTAGACGATTTGATCGCCCTTTGCAAAGACCCCCGCTAATCTTACCTATGAATTTGTGAACCTGCCTTGATAAGTGCAGGTTCGTGTTTCTTATATCACTAAAAAGAAGAATTTTTATGGATTTTAAAGAACGTTATGCCTTTTGGCTTGCCAATGCCGATTCCCAAACAGTAGAAGACTTGCAAGGCATTGCCGGGAACGAAGAGGAGATTTTTGACCGCTTTTATAAAGAACTGGAATTTGGCACAGGGGGAATGCGGGGCGTCATCGGTGCAGGGATTAACCGCATTAACCGTTACACCATTGCCCGTGCCACCCAGGGTTTTGCCATGTACATTCGCTCTTGTGGGGAAGAAGCCTGCAAAAAAGGTGTGGTCATTGCCCATGATAACCGCAGAATGAGCCGTGAACTCGCCGAGACCACCGCAGGGGTGTTGGCGGCAAAGGGCATTCAATCTTTTTTGTTTGAAGATTTGCGCACCACTCCTGAACTTTCTTTTGGGGTTCGCCGGTTGGAAGCATTTGGTGGTGTGGTAATTACCGCTTCCCATAATCCTCCTGAATATAACGGCTATAAACTGTACGACCAAACAGGGTGCCAACTCATTCCCGCTGTTGCACAGAAGGTAATCCACCAAATTGCCACAGTGAAAAACGAGTTTTCGGTGAAGGTTTTGTCCTTGGAAGAAGCAGGGGACCTGATCAAAATTGTTGGAGAAGAAATTGATACACCCTATCACCAAGCAGTACTGAATTTGCAATTTGATAAAGGGGTAACCCGTAATGTGAAAGTGGTGTATACCCCTCAACACGGAACAGGGAATATTCCCGTTCGGTACGTGCTGAATCAGGCGGGGTTTGAGGTCATTCCCGTGGAATGTCAATGTAGCCCCGATCCTGAATTTTCTAACACTGAAAATCCCAACCCCGAAGTGCCTGCCGCCTATAATGCCGCCTTGAAACTCATGAAAGAAACCGATGCGGATCTTGCCATTGCCACCGACCCTGACTGTGACCGTCTGGGGGCAGTCATCAACTGCGGCAACGGGGATTTTAAACGTATGACAGGCAACCAATCGGGCGCTGTAATTTTGTATTACATCTTAACCCGTATGAAAGAACAAGGCACCCTGCCTGAAAATGGGGTGATGTTCAATACGGTGGTTACCTCTACCCTGGGGGACAAAATCGCCCAAGGTTTCGGCGTTTCTGTGGAAAAAACCTTAACCGGCTTCAAGTTCATCGGGGATAAAATTCATGCCCATGAACAAGCAGGGGATAAGAAATTTGTCTTCGGCTATGAAGAAAGTTATGGTTGTTTGATTGGCGATTTCGTGCGGGATAAAGATGCGGTGCAAGCATCCCTGATGTTCTGCGAAGCCGCCGACTATTTCAAAAAACAAGGCAAAACCTTAATAGACGTGCTGAATGAAATCTTTGAGCAATACGGTTATGTTGCCGACAGTTTAACGTCGGTCACCCTGAAAGGCGCCAAGGGGGCAGAGGAAATTCAGCAGATCATGAAAAATTTGCGGGGGACACCCAAAACCGAAATTGCAGGAATCCCCTTGAAAGAAACGGTGGATTTCCTGACTCCTCCTCAGGGTTTCATTTCTTCCAACGTTCTCTTATATACCTTTGAGGACGGTGGTTTTGTGGCGGTTCGTCCCAGCGGTACCGAACCTAAATGTAAATTCTATTATTGTATTTACGGCGAAACCAAGGAAGAAGCCTTGGCGAAAGCAGAAGCCATTCAAGAAGTTATGGAATACAAAAATTAAATGTCAATGCCCTTTTTGTTCTATTATGGAATAAAGAGGGCGTTTTTTTATCATTGTTTACAGAATATTCACAGAATATTTTAAGTTTGTTTTAAGGTTATGGGGTATTCTTTTCATAGAAAACGAAATAGAAAGGATTTTTCTATGTATATCATTAAAAACGCCCTGAAATGTATCAGCCGCGCCAAAGGCCGTAATTTTCTTATTGGTCTGATCGTCTTTGTGTTGGCGGCATCGGCTTGTATTGGTCTTTCCATCCGTCAAGCGGCGGAAAATGCCAAAGCCACAACCTTAGAGGACTTGTCGATCACTGCTACCATTTCCTTTGATCGTCAGTCAATGATGAACCAGATGAAACCCTCTGAACAAACCGAAAGCGGTAGTAGTAATCAAGGTAGTTTCGATCGGGAAGAATTTTTTGAAAAAATGGGTGATGCCCAAAGTCTGACGTTGGACGAATATGAAACCTATGCAACCGCCTCTTCGGTGGAAGATTTTTATTACACCCTCACCGCCTATTGTAACGGCAATGAGGACTTTGAACCGGTTACCACCGAAAGTGAAAGCGACAGTTCCTCTACCCAACAAAGCGGACAAACGAATACCTTTGGCGACCGCGGAAACATGATGAAGAATCCCATGGGAGGAAAAGGTCAAATGATGGCAGGGGTGAACACCGACAGTGATTTCACCCTGGTGGGATACAGTTGTGACGATGCCATGACCGACTTTACTTCCGGGGTGGCAACCATTACCCAGGGAAGTGTATTCGAAGAACAAACCGAAGAATATACCTGTATCCTTTCTTCGGAACTGGCATCCTATAACGACTTAGCAGTGGGGGATACCATTACCATTGTCAACGTGAACGACGAAGAAGAAACCTATACCTTTACGGTATGCGGGATTTACGAAACTTCCTCTGCCAATGAATTCACAGGCGCCATGTTCGGGGCAAACCAAGACCCCGCCAACAGGATCTATATGAGTGCCGCCGCCTTGCAAAAGGTGATGGATGCTTCTTCGGACGTGTCAGAAACGGTTACCGACGAAGACAGCGGCAGAGAATATGAAACCGCCATTACCGCCCAGGTTTCCGCCACTTACGTGCTGGGGGATACCGCCGCCTATGAGCAGTTTGAAGAAGAAGTCCGCACCTTGGGGCTGTCTGACTCTTATACCGTGGCGTCTCCCGACCTGACCGCCTTTGAAGCCAGTTTAACCCCTTTGAACACCTTAAGTACCATGGCAGGTTGGTTTTTGCTGGTGATTTTAATCATCGGCGGGGTTATTTTAATGGTTCTCAATATCTTCAACGTGCGGGAACGGAAATATGAAATCGGCGTGCTCACCGCCATGGGTATGAAAAAACGCAAAGTGGCGATTCAGTTTATTTGCGAAATCTTTGTAGTGACTATGGTTGCCGTTACCATCGGTGCGGGCGTCGGGGCGGTCACTTCGGTGCCTGTAACCAATGCGTTGTTGCAAAATCAGGTGGAAAGCCAGACTCAACAACAAACCATGATGGAACAAAACTTCGGACGTCCCGGAAGCATGAGCGCTATGCAGGCAATGCAAGGTATGCAAAATCCGCCGGATGCCGGCGGAATGGAAGCCCCGGGCAATCCCTTAGGGCAAATGTTCCAAGGCGCGGCAGATTACATTACCGAAATCGACTCTGCCGTCAACGGTACGGTGTTGTTGCAAATGATGGGCATTGGGATTCTTTTGACCCTGGTGGCAGGGGGCGTGGCAGTGTTGTTTGTCATGCGGTATGACCCTTTGAAAATTTTAGCCAATCGGGATTAGAAAGGAGAACACCATGAGCATTTTATCCTTGAACAATATTTGTTTTTCTTACGATAAGACCCCCGTCCTTCAGGACGTTTCCTATGAATTTGAAAAAGGCAGAATGTATTGCATCTGCGGAAAATCCGGGGCAGGCAAAACCACCCTGCTGTCGCTCCTTTCGGGGCTTGCCTCTCCCAACAGCGGCACGATTTTATACGATGGTAAAGATATTGCCAAAATCGACAAATACCGTTTCCGTTCCCAATATATCGGAGTGGTGTTCCAGAGTTATAACCTGATAACCAAGTTTACCGCCCTGGAAAACGTCCTTCTTTCCATGGACATTGCAGGGGTAAAGGGAAAGGGAAAAAAGGAAAAAGCCATGAACCTGCTCCATAGCGTGGGTCTTAGCGAGGACGAAGCCAAACGGCGGGTGTTGCACCTGTCAGGGGGACAACAACAACGGGTGGCCGTTGCCCGCAGCCTTTCTTATAATCCTGAAATTATTCTGGCAGACGAGCCCACCGGCAACCTGGATGAAGAAACCCAGGATGAGATCATCGGCCTGTTCCGCCAGTTGGCAGACCAGGGAAAATGTGTCATCCTGGTAAGCCATTCCCCCAAAGTGGCCGCCATGTGTGATGAAAAATATGAGTTGACCAAAATCAGCAAAAAATAAATGAAAGCGGAGTGAACGTTCACTCCGCTTTGGTTATTTGTTTGAATTTAATTCATTTTCTCCATAAGTTCAGTGAGCCATTGGGGGCGGTGTTGCCCAATGGGATGGATCTCACCGTTTTTGTATTTGGCTACCGTTACAAAGCCATTATCGTTATCATAAAAGGTTGCTTCATTGCAATAGGGTAAAACGGCAATCAGGTCATCAAAGCGTTTGCCAAAACGAAGGGTAACTTTATCGCTGTCAATATTATGACCGCCCTTTTTCACCCGATTTTCAATCCGCAGTAAACTTTCTTCCAATGTGTCCAGTCCCACATAATACAGGCGAATATAATAGTCTTTTTGAATCGCCCGTTTTATGGTGTTTAGGGTTTTTCTGCCGGAGAGGGTGGTTTCCTGTGTGAAACAGATTTCTTTTTTCAGGCAATCGTCAATCAGTGCGATTGCTTTCTTGCCACCTTCTATGGCGTTCCCACCACAGGAAACGGTAATCTTATCAACATCAATAATCTTTCCCAGATGATCAATTTCGGTTCGTAAAACGCCGGTAAGGCTACTTTTACCGCAACCGTTGACACCGGCGATAATGGTATAAGTTTTCATACTATGCAACCCTTTAAGGAAAATTTGTATTTACAGTATACCACAAATTGTATGGGTTTGCAACTTATCAATACAACCGAATGGTAACAATTTCAGTGTCGGTGCCCACCCGCATGGGCATGCCCCAGATTCCTGCCCCGGAAGTAATAACGTGGTGAGGGCTGTTGGGGTTTTTCTGATAATACCCATAGTCTTTTGTGTAGATCATTTTGGTGAACAAATTAGCGGGGAAAATCTGCCCCTGATGGGTGTGCCCCGAAAGAATCAAATGGGCAGACCCTTCTTGGTAACTGTCCCCATGAACGGGGTTGTGGTCCATCACAACAACAGGAAGGGAGGAATCTGCCCCTGTCAACACTTGGTCTAAGGGTTTTCTGGTGTTGCCGTTGTATCCCCCAATGGGAGAACCGTCCAACCGCCCTGCCAAAATCAAGCGGTTGTCAATCACCGTGTAGGTGTCATCCAGCAGAGTGACGTTGCTTTGCTCTAAAAAGGAAATCATTTGAGAAAAGGTTTTTCCTGCATCGTGGTTGCCCAAACAGGCATACACCCCATAGGGGGCGGATAGTTTTTGCAAAAGCCTCATACATTCTTCGGGATTCTTCATGGCGTTGTAATCGCTGTCAAAAATATCTCCTGCAATGCAAATCAGATCGGGCTTTGCCTCTTGCACCGTCTCTATCACCTTTGCCAGGCGGTTTTGGGAGCCTGCCGCTCCCAAATGCAGGTCGCTGAGTAAAACCAGGTTCATTTCTCCGTCTACTTGTTTTTGGGTCAAGGAAATATCATAATGAGCCTTCTGAATCTGATTTACGTGAATCCACCCGTAACAGCAGGTGCCAAGGGCAACCGTCACTGCAACGGCTCCCGAAAGGGCACGGATCTTATGGGGTAAAGGCTTGGGGGTCAACTTCACCAGCCGACAAATCAGTAAAATCAAATCGGCAATCAGCAAAAAGAAAAGAAGATAAACAAAAATCCCCATCCAGTAGGCATTCACAAGCCCTAAAACTTCTTTGGCGGTGGCTGAAATGGGTAGGGAAGTGCGGGCAAATCCCGTCACCAATAACAGGGTCAGCAACACAAACAAGCCCCAATAAATTCCCCTGTGAATTTTGGGAAACACGTAAGAAAGACTTTGCCGTAACCGTTTCACAATATAATAATTGCTGACCCCCACCAGGGCAAGCAACATTCCCATTCCGAAAATCATGGCTGTTTTCTCCACTCCTTTTGCCGTAATAATAGTAGTATACCACAAAATGCCAAGGATATATCCATTTTTTAGAAAAAGTGTGTAATTGCTTATCAAATCAAAACCGGGACTATAATCATTGGATCATAGTCCCGGTTTGTCAGTTTAAAATCCAGGGAGGAAGAAAAAGTCGAAGATATCAAAGGCGGAATCATAGGAATAGGAGCGTTGGGCATACCCCTGGCAAACCGGGGGGAACCAGTCGTTGGTTTCCGCAAATTCATACAGGCTGTTGTATGCCTTGGCGCGGGGAATGCTGAAATATTCAAACCCTTTGTTCTTGCGGTTCTTTTTCAAATCGTCCACCGTAAAGGTGTCTACGTCTTCCATATCTTCAAAATAATCGTACAAATAGGCGGTAGCCAAATAGTTTTGTGCCTCGGTGGCAATGGGGTCTTTTCCCTTGGCCAGTTCCACGATGTAAGGAATCCCTTCTTCCCCTAAATTGTAAAGGGCTTCTATGTCAATGGAATCCAGGGTTCCCGATTGGTAACTTTCGTAATTATACTTGGCGCAAACCGCGTTTACGTTCACCACACCCAAAAGCACCACAATGCATCCTGCCGCCAGCAAAGCGGTTTTTACAATGTTGATTTTGGTGTTGTAGATGCGGCAGATCACGCTAACAAACACGATTGCCAAAAACAGCATAAAGGCGCTGGTGGTGATTCGTAATACCGTCATACCGTAGGCACCGATATACAGCACCATTTTGGAAATTGCCGTGGCAATAATAAGTAAGGTAAAGGCGGCAATAAAGGTGGCAATGCCCTTGATGGTGTGGCATACTTTGCCCTCCCGCTTTTTGGCGAAAAGAAATGCCAGAAACACAATGGCAAGGTTGATCACCGCAATAATGCACATTTCAAAAAAGCCTTTTCGGGCATATTGAGAATAGGTTCCTGTCCATTCCGCAGGCAAAAATCCTTGAAAAGCGCTGAAGAAGTATGCCAGTTGGGAAACAAGGTAGAGGACGTAGCACATCCCAATGGCTGAAAGGAAGGAAATGATGTAAATATTTTCAATACCTTTCCATGGAAGGATCTTTGCTTTGGCTGTCTTTCCGGTTTTCAGGGAAAAACCGTAGGTAATGACAAACAGGGAAATGCCAATCCCCAGAACGGTTTTTAACAGGGTTGCCAGGGTGTTGTCAAAAATCATGGTCATCATACCCCGGAAGGCATAGTCCGAGGAGATCAACAGGGGAATGACAATGAGAATCACGGGAATGGCACAAAGCAATCCCAAAAGGGCTTTGCTGAACCCTTTCATGGTTTTGAAAAGGGACCTGGTTGCCACCCCGATGTTTGCCAGGGTGGAAGCCGCCGAGTAAAATACCCCCAGAGTTTGTTGGTTGCCTTTGGGCTTGCCGTTTGCCAAACCGTCACAGGCTGCAAGGAATAACAAACCACCGATCAGCAAACCCCAAAGCCGCACACTGGAGTTGGAGGTGCAAATAAAAATGACACCGCTTGCCAAACACAAAGCACCGCAAATAAGGGAGTAACTGTTGATTTTTTTGTTTTGGGAAAGGTAAAGGGTGAATAACACCACCATGCCAACAAGCGACAATAAATACCCCAGGGCAAAGCCACCGCAAATACCGAAGATGGAAGCAAAAATGCTCAGGAGCACACCCACCAGAGCGAAGGTGTTATCTCCTTTTTTCAGTTGAAAAAGCGGTTTGGGCTCTCCAGGGGTCACAGGGGGCATCATCGGTGCGCCCATGGGC
>JAZNWL010000021.1:0-14899 GCA_045593325.1 Acutalibacteraceae bacterium
GCCGTGAGCACTGTGAGCAAACCCACCCATCAGGTAGTCAGCGGAACGGGAAAACCCAAGCACTTCGGGTATAACACCAATTTGAATATTGAAGACAACGTGTTCATGGATGCTTTGCTTTACACCGGCTATAACATGGAAAAACACCGTGCCGACGGCAACATGTGGGTTTACATTTTGTCCGAGCGCAAACGGGGATTGGGATATCTTTCGGACATCACCTACGGTGGGGGTTCCAGCGGACTGGAAACCACCCCCCAGGGCAAGCCGGACATTCAGGCATTTGAAAAGGGCGGGTTGGTATGCGCCTCTTTTGCCACTTACGTATATTTCAACTATCTGCCCAACGTGGCGGGGATCGACACCTCTTTCCTCACCAAACCCCAGCGAACCTATAACGCCCACTCCTTTTACACGGCGGTGAAAGATTGGCACAAAAAGGGATACACCTATACCATCCCCTTTGAAGTGTCCCGCACCTCGTATAATTACATTGTGTTCAAACCCAAAGAAGAAATTCCCATCGGCTCCATTCTGGTGTTCCAGGATGACCGCAAACACGACGGGAAAGGCTCCCATATCACGGTGTATGCCGGATACAAAAACGGCATGCACTGGGTATATCAGGTGGGAACTTCCAACGGCCCCGAAATGTGCGCGGTGGAACGGATGCTTTTCGGCCCTGACCCCCAATGGCCCATGGCAGTGTACGCCACCCCTCCCCGCCTGTTCCAAAAGGTTGAAAGTCCCACTGATGTGAAATAAACAACGAACCCCGCTCAGCGTTGCACTGAACGGGGTTTTACTATTTATTTATGGTTGTTTTTGTTCAAATTCATACACCGTAAGTTGGGTATAAACTTGTCCTTTTTGATAAATGGCTTCCCCGCGGGTAATACAGTTGGGCTCGGTTTGTGCTTCCAAGCAAAATCCGCCATGCTGAACTTGGGGGTACCCCCCGGCAAAGGCAGGGCCGTTGCCTAAGAAATTGCCGGTGTAAAATTGCACCCCGGGTTGGTCAGTATACATCCGCATGGTAAGGCTGTCATTGGAAACTTCTGCAGCCAATCCTAAAGACTTGTCCAAAAACACTTTATGAGTGGTGGGAGCAAGGATCAAATTGTGGTCCACCTCTTGAAATGACCCATCCTTTGCCAGGGTACGGGGTTCACGAAAATCAAAAGAAGAATTGTCCACCAAGGGGCGAAGTCCCGTGGGAATCAAGGTTTCATCCACCGCGGTATAGCGGTTGGCAAAAATCTGAAGAGTGTGGTTGTCCACCGTCCCGCCGAAACCATCCAAATTAAAATAGGCGTGGTTGGTCAGGGCGATGGGTGTTTTGCCATGGGGAATGGCTTGATACCCAATGTGCAGGGCGTGGTCTTCCAAGGTATAGGTGACTTTCACGTCCAGTTGGGAAGGAAAACCGTCTTCCACATGGGGCGAGCAATAGGCAAGGGTGATGGTGTTTTCGGTATATTCCTTTACCTCCCACACCCGATGCCCGAAACCGATTCCGCTGTGCAAACAGTTGCCGTTATCGTTGGCAATCAAGTGATATTCCCAGCCTTCTATTTCAAACGTGGCATTTTTCACCCGATTGGCCACCCGACCAATGATCAGCCCTTGGTTGGAGTCGTCCTTCAAATAATCCTCCAGAGTGTCAAAGCCACCCACCACGTTCACGTCCCCAAAGGGACGCAGGGACAACAAAGCGGCGCCGTAGGTCATGATTTCCGCCACCGCATCCCCATGGATTAAGGTGTAACGGTATATTTCTTTCCCCCGGGGGAGGGTTCCGAATAACTCTTTTTTCATTGTTCTCAACCTTTGTTTTTTCTTTCAGTATACCTTACCTTCCCCCGGGTTGCAACGGTTTTCTCTACCGTTTTGCCATCTTTTGGTTTTTCAGATATTTTTCCTTGGTTGCCATGCCCCCTCGGATATGCCGTTGGGCTTTGTTGTGCTCCAGCACTTCCTTTACTTCCCCGTACAACAACGGGTTGATGGCTTTCAGCCGTTGGGATACGTCTTTATGTACCGTAGATTTGGAAATACCGAAACTTTTTGCCGCATCCCGCACGGTGGACCCGTGTTCCACAATGTATTCCCCTAAAATCACCGTTCGTTTGTCCAGTGTTCTCATAGTCACACCCTTTTTCCCTTGTTATTATTACAAAGGTATGCAAAAGAACAAAAAGATATGAATGAAAACCCACTGCTCATAATTCTTTTTCCTTGGGAAATACTTGAAAACACAGGGAAAATATAGTAAGATGTAATATGAGGTGATGTACTGTGAAAGAAACCCTTTCTGCCATTCATAGCAAACGCGGTTTTATATGCGATATGGACGGTGTTATTTATCACGGAAACGATTTATTGCCGGGGGCAAAAGAATTTGTGAACTGGCTGTATAAAGAAAATAAACAATTTTTGTTTTTAACCAACTCCAGCGAGCGGTCACCTTTGGAACTTTCCCAGAAATTGGCTCGTATGGGATTGAACGTAGAACCCACCCACTTCTATACCAGTGCATTGGCAACTGCCGATTTTATTCGGAATCAATGTCCCGGCGGGTCGGTGTATTGCATTGGGGAAGCAGGGCTTCACAACGCCTTATATGAAGCAGGGCTGAGTATGAACGACGTAAACCCCGATTACGTGGTGGTTGGGGAAACCCAAAACTACAATTATCAAAGCATTTGCAAGGCGGTAAAACTGGTGCTGGAAGGGGCCAAACTCATTGGCACCAACCCTGACACCACCGGCCCCGGGCAAGGGGGCGTGATTCTGCCCGCCTGCCGTGCTTTGGCGGCACCCATTGAACTGTCCACCGGGAAAAGCGCCTATTTCCTGGGCAAACCCAATCCCCTGATGATGAAAACCGGGATGAAATTATTGGGGTGCGAGCCGGAAGAAACTATTATTGTTGGGGACCGTATGGACACCGACATTATCGCAGGGATTCAGTCGGGCACCGAAACGGTGCTGGTGCTGACAGGGGTTACCAGCAAGGACATGTTGAAAGATTTCCCCTACGGCCCCCGTTATATTTTAAACGGTGTAGGAGAGATTCCCCTTTAATCAGGAAGGACAAGCCATGAAAGAATTTTTATATTTATTATTCCATTTTAAAAAGGACGAACTGTTTATTTTGCCCACCGAAAACGGATTTGTGCAATTCTTCCGTTTTGTATTTGTGGGGGGCATTGCCACGGTGGTGGACATATTAATTGCCACCGCCTCTTACGAATGGTTGGGGCTGAAAGCCCTGTCCCTTTCCCTGTTTGGGTTTGACGGCGGGTTGCTTCTTGCCAACGCCCTGGGGTTCATTGTTGGGCTGGTTACCAACTATTTATTAAGCATTGTATGGATCTTCCGCCATCAGAACATCAACCGCATGAAGGAATTTTTATCCTTCACGGTGATTGGCATGATCGGACTGGGCATTAAACTGGTGGTGGTGGGATTCCTGGAACGGTTTGTGTTCAATATGAACGCGGTTCTTCTGGGAATTATTCCCATGGTGACCCTGGTCACCGCTTTGGGCACCGTTGTTGCCTTTATCTGGAATTTTTTGGCACGGAAGCTATTTTTATACAGCGATAAGAACATAGAAAGGATCAAGCAATGAAACAGGTTATTATTATCGGGGCGGGCCCTGCGGGATTGACTGCCGCTTATGAGTTATTGAAAGAAAATCCTGAAGAATACAAGGTCATTGTTCTGGAAGAAAGTGACGCCATCGGTGGGATTTCCCGCACGGTGGTTCACGGGGGCAACCGCATGGACATTGGGGGGCACCGTTTCTTCTCTAAAGACCCTACGGTGATGAAATTCTGGGAAGACGTTATGCCTTTGCAAGGTCAACCCTCTTTTGACGATAAAGAACTTTCTCGGGAAAAACCCTTGGTAGAAGGTGGTCCCAATCCCGATGAAGAAGATCGGGTCATGTTGGTGCGGGATCGGGTGTCCCGTATTTATTACAACCACAAATTCTTTGATTACCCCATTTCCATGAAACCCCAGACCTTTAAAAACATGGGGTTATGGTGCACCGTGAAAGCCGGTTGCAGTTACCTGAGATCGGCGGTATTCAAAAAGCCGGAAGATTCTTTGGAAAACTTCTACATCAATCGGTTCGGCAAGGTTCTTTACAGTATGTTCTTTGAAGGCTACACCGAAAAACTGTGGGGACGGCATCCCCGTGAAATTTCCGCCGACTGGGGCGCCCAACGGGTTAAGGGGCTTTCCATTCGGGCGCTGATCAAAGATATGTGGAAAAAGGCCTTTGGCACCAAAGACAAGGGTCAGGTGGAAACCTCTTTGATTGAACAATTCTGGTATCCCAAATTGGGACCCGGGCAGTTGTGGGAAACGGTGGCTGCTGAAATTGAAGCCATGGGCGGTACCATTCTGAAAAATCACGGGGTTACCCGTTTGGAAAAACAAGGCAGCCGCATTACCAAAGTATTCTGCGGTGACACCTGCTTTCAGGGGGATATTGTGATCTCCTCCATGCCGGTGAAAGACCTTATGGAAAACCTTACGGGAGACACTCCTGAACAGGGACTTGTTGAAATTGCCACAGGGCTTCCCTATCGGGATTTTGTTACCGTTGGTTTGCTGGTACCCCGTTTGCATTTGAAAAACCAGACCCCCATGAAAACCCTGGGGAACATTGTGCCCGACTGCTGGATCTACGTGCAGGACACCGGGGTGAAATTGGGTCGGATTCAGATCTTCAACAACTGGTCTCCTTACCTGGTGAAGGACCCTCATAACACCGTATGGATCGGTTTGGAATACTTCTGCAGTGAGGGTGACGATTTCTGGAACATGAGCGATGAAGAATGTATTGTCTTTGCCCAAAAGGAACTGGTTTCCATGGGGGTCATTGACCAAGGCACCGTGCTGGATGCTCATCGGGAAAAGGTGAAAAAAGCCTATCCCGCCTATTTTGACACCTACGCTCAAATGGATACCCTGGTAGATTACCTGAACAGTCTTGACAATTTGTACTGTGTGGGCAGAAACGGGCAACACCGTTACAACAACATGGACCATTCCATGGTAACTGCCATGCGTTGTGCTGACCATATCACAGGGAAAATTGCCCATAAGAAAGAAATCTGGCAGGTGAACACCGACAAAGAATATCACGAAGAGAAATCGAGTGAAGAAGCATGACACAAACCCTGAACCCCATTCAAAAAGCCATCAACAAAAGCCCCATCACCTGTGTGGGGCTTTTCTGCCTTCTCCTTGCCGGGGTGTTTACCCAAAGCGATGACATCACCTTTTCGGTTTCGGCACCTTTGGTGCTTTCCCTTCTTACCATAATTGCCACGGCGGGGGTGTACCCCAACCTGAAACACATGGCAACGGTGGTCGGTCTTGGAATCCTCACCGGCATTGCCGGGTATCTGTTCACCCTGCTTCCCGTTTCCCTACCCCTTTCCCTGGCTTTGGTGGGGGGCGGGGTACTCATTGGCATTGCCCTTCTTTTATGGGGCACCAAACAAATGACCGCCAAACGCGGGGTCATATTATTGCTGGCGGCAGGGTTTTTATTACGGCTTTGTTACGTTTTATACACCACCGTGGGCACCCGTCAACATGACGTATGGTCCTTTTCCGGCGGGGATTTTTCCCTGTTCACCAACCAACGGCATGCCCAGTATATTGAATATATTGCCACTTACTTAAAACTGCCTTCGGTTGACCCCACCAACGTGGGGCTGTCCCAGTTATACCATCCCCCGTTTCATCATCTGCTGGCAGGGCTTTGGCTGAAACTGAACACCCTTTTAGGGATCGACTACCCTGCCGCTTGTGAAAACATTCAACTGCTGACCTTGTTTTATTCCTGTGCCATTATGGTCATCAGTTACCGCACGTTACGGCTGTTGGGATGCAAAAAACTTTCTTTGTTTGTACCCCTGACCCTGGTGGTATTTCACCCCACCTTTATTCTCATGTCGGGGAGTGTCAACAACGATCTACTGTCGGTTACCCTTGCCCTGTACGCTTTGTATGCCACCCTTCGCTGGGCAAAGAGCCCTACGCTAAAACACATTCTCCCCATTGCTTTGGGGGTTGGGCTTTCCATGATGACCAAACTTTCCGGGGGAATGGTTGCCCCTGCCATTGGGTTGGTGTTTTTATGGAAATGGTGGGAAGCCATTAAACAACAGGACGGTTCGGGGAAAAAACTGTTTTTCCAATTTGTTGCCTTTGGCGTGGTTTGCGTTCCCCTGGCATTATGGTGGCAGGTAAAGAACTTGATTGTGTTCGGAGTACCCCTGACCTACGTTCCTGCCCTTTCCCAAAACAGCGGGCAATTTGTTGGAGATTACACCCCCTTCCAACGGTTATGGGAAATTCCCAAAGAAAGTTTGCAAGAGATTTTTGTGGTTTGGAAAAACCAGGGGATCCAGGCAGATTACAACGAATATAACCTGTTGCTGGCGCTTTTGAAATCTTCGGTATTTGGGGAATACACCTTGTTTGATTCCGCTTCCCAAACCGGGATCCACACCCTGGGGATCTTATTCTCCAAACTGTTATTCTACGTCAACTGCGGGCTGGTTGCCTGTTCCCTTTGGGCAGGTGGTGCCCTTTTGCTCCAAAAACGCCATCATCGCAGTCCCGTGATCTGGATGTTGGCATTGGTATGGGTGGTTCTCTTGCTCAGTTACGTTCATTTTTGTTTTGGCTATCCCCAAACCTGCACCCAGAATTTCCGCTATGCCGTTCCCACCCTGATGGCAGGTTGCGGATTTTTAGGAGTATGGCTGAAGGACACCAAGAATAAAATTTTACCTACGGTGGTTACCGCTTTGACCCTTGTTTTTGCCCTTTCTTCGGCGGTTTGTTACACCCTGTTAGGGTTGGTATAGGAGCTTATATTATGAAAGAAAAATTCAATGAACTTGCCCGAATTTTCGGGCTGGAAGGCACCGTTTCTCATTATGCCGTCATCAGCAACGGCAACATCAACACCACCTATGACGTAACGGTGGAAAACGGCAGAGAAAACCGTCGGTACGTGTTTCAGAAACTGAATATTTACGTCTTTAAAAACCCCAAGCAAATCATGAAAAACATTGCCAAAATCACCGCCCACATCGGGGAAAAGTTGGAAGAACAAGGCAAAAGCCGCGATTGCGTGATGCATTTTGCCACCACCGAAAAAGGCAAGAACTACTACATGGAAGACCAAGGGTTTTGGCGAGTTTCAGAATACGTCCCGGGGACGGTGACCCACAATTCCTGCGAAGATTTAGACAAACTGCAAAGTGCAGGGAAAGCCTTTGGGCAATTTCAAACCATGCTTTCGGACTTTGATGCCACTGAATTATTCGAAACCATTCCCAAATTCCACAACACCCGCAGTCGTATTGCCGTTTTCTTGCGCCACGTGAAAGAAGACCCCTGCGGACGGGTGGAAGAAGTGACCGAACAAATTGAACAAATCAAAAAATTCAAACCCCTTGCCATTCGTTTGAACGAATTGGTGGATTCCCAGGAATTGCCTTTGCGGGTAACCCATAACGACACCAAGATCAACAACGTTTTGTTTGATAAAGACACAGGAGAAGCCAAAACGGTCATTGACCTGGATACGGTGATGCCCGGCCTTGTTGCCCACGATTTCGGGGACGCCATTCGGTTTGCCGCCAACACCGCCGCCGAGGACGAAAAAGACCTTTCCAAAGTATCCTTGGACATGAACCGTTTTGGAGCATTTGCCAAAGGGTTTATTCCTCAAATTGCCCACACCATGACCAAAACCGAGATTGAAACCTTGGCGTTGGGGGCATTTACCATGACGGTGGAATTGGCAGTGCGGTTTTTGGATGACTACATTACCGGGGACCAATATTTCAAAACCCTATATCGGGGACATAACCTGGTGCGTGCAAGGTGCCAACTGCATCTGGCGGAAGATATGTTAAACCACATGGATGAAATGAACCAAATGGTATCCAAAATCGCCGGAGCAACCCATTAAATCCCATAAGACAGAGAAAAACCGACCAAAGAAAATCCTTTGGTCGATTCAGACTGTCGATAAAGGCACAGGAACACAGGCTCAATTCCAAAAGCAAAAAACAAATCAAAATCATTGAAAGTGCTGATGATAAGAAAAATTGGGGAGAATATCGAATTCTCCCCAATTTTGTGCCTATTTGTCATTTTTTTGACCTCTCGAAGTACCGTTGTACTCCTTCGGGTCAAAGAAAATGCCATCCTGCCCCTTTCTCGAAAGTCTACCAGTTTGTCGAAAATTTCATTTTCGACAAACTGAACCGACCAAAGAAAATTCTTTGGTCGGTTTTTATTCATTTCCACGTCAGGAATACACTTCTATGGATTCCCGTTTTATTTCATTGCTGTAATCATCCCGGTACAACACACCCCGCTCAATACCCTTCAACTGCAAAGGATCATTCAGTGTTACGCGGTATAAATGGCAACCTGCCACATCTATATTAGCCCAAGAATGCCACTTCACCGTAACCCATAATTCTTTCCCGGTGTGTCTCATTTCTTCAACGGTCCAAAAATCCCCCCTACAAGGTTCGATCCCTTCAAACAAAAACAGGCTGTTGGTTTCAAAAAACGCCGGAGAATATGCAGATGCCCATTCCTGAGGCAAATGGTTGGTTTGCAAATAGGCGGTAAACTCATCATAGGTGCGGCACAAAGCAGAGGGGTAGTTTTCCACGGAAGAAACTTCCCAGGAATATTCCTCCCGAGTGGTTACGTCATAAGAGGTAAATTCCACAGGAAAAGTTATACGGAAAGGACCTGTACCGGCGGAATATTGTAAAATAACCAAGGCATCTTTAGCATCAATTCCCAAATGCTTTTCGGTTCGATACACTTGATAACTGACATCAGCAACTTCCAGTTGCTTTGCGGTCAACTCTGTTTTCCCCACGCAATATTTTAACACCCACAAGGCATCCTTGGCGTTAATTTGTTCATCCTCATACACATCCCCATAAAGGATATCGACGGGAGAAACGTCGGTGGGGGTTGTGAAAACATCGGTAGCGGTCACTGAACCGAGACTTTTTGGTTCCGCCAAGGCAAAGGGAATGGATGAAAGGATACATGCCATAGCCAAGGCCACGCACAAAACCCAAGTCATTTTTTTCACAGTCAACACTCCTTTTCAGCTTTTTTTGCAAAAACAGTTTCCACTGTACTACTTAAACACACAAAGGGGCAAAATATCTCACAAAATCCCTAAAAAATTATCAAGAATTTTTTTCACACAGAAAATAGCACAAAAAAGGCACTCTGTAAAAGAGTGCCGTTATCGCAAGTTTTTATTCTTCGGTTTTAGCCTGTACAGTAGGAATGGTTTGTTTGAGAGAAGCCCGGGTTTTCCGCAGGTCGGAAAGGTTCTGGGTCAATTCTTCATCGGCGCGGCGCATTAAATCGTCCACAAAATCCTGGGCGGCTTTGCGCATATCACGGCTTTTGGCTTGGGCGGCGGCGATGATTTCGTGAGCCTTGGCTTGAGCGAGTTTGGTGATTTCTTCCTGGGCTACCATGGCGCGGGCGCGTTCTTCGGCAGATTTGATGATGCCTTCGGCTTCCCGTTTGGCAGTGGTGATAATGTCAGCACGGTCGGAAACGATGCCTTTGGCTTGTTTCACTTCGGCGGGAATTTGCAAACGGATATCGTCCACCAGATTGCGGATCTTTTCCACGTCGATAACACGACGGCCGCCGGGGAAACTCCAGCCTTGTTCTAACATATCGTCTAATTGGTCCAAATATTCTTCAATGTTCATGGTTACTATTCCTTTCTATTTAAACGTTTTACAATATCTTCGTATACCTGTGAGGGGACAAAATCCGAAATGTCGCCACCCACGCTGCCAACGGTTTTGACCACGCTGGAACTGAGATACATATTGGAAGCGTCGGTGGTTAAAAACACCGTTTCCGCTTCAGGACAAAGTTTTTTATTGGTTAATGCCATCTGGAACTCATATTCAAAGTCCGAAACAGCACGAAGCCCTTTGACAATGGCGGTGCCCCCCACTTTTCGCATATAATCCGCCAGCAAACCGTCGTACCAGTCCACCCGGACGTTGGGCAGTTCGGTCAGGGAACGGCGAATCATGTCCACCCGTTCCTGGGGAGTGAAAAGAGGAGATTTGGTGTTGTTGACCATAACCACCACAATGACGTTATCAAACATGGAGGCGGCACGGCGGATGATATCTAAATGTCCGCAGGTAACCGGGTCAAAACTACCGGGGCAGACGGCGGTGATATTACGCAATTTCCATCACCTTTTTCTGTAGATTGTTACGGCTATGGTGCCGTATTTTTTCATTTTTCCTGCCTTGAATTCCCCAAAGGTTTCCGGCAAGGGAGATGCGGCGGCGTGTTCACAAACCACCACGGCATGGTCGGACAAATGAGGCAATACCATGGGAAACAGTTGGGGAATACAGTTCAGACCGTAAGGGGGGTCTAAAAACACCACGTCGAATTGCTCTTTACAGGTAAGAAGAAAATCTTCCCCTTTGCGGCAAAGAACCACGCTGTTGGCGGTAAAGCCTGTGGTTTGCAGATTTTCCCGAACCACCGCTGCGGCATCGCTGTTGCTGTCAATAAAAACGGCGTGCTCTGCCCCTCGGGACAAAGCTTCGATTCCCATACCACCGCTTCCTGCAAACAGATCCAGCACCCGTCTTCCTTCCAACTCAAACTGAATGGAACTGAAGATGGCTTCTTTTACTTTGCCGGTGGTGGGTCGGGTGGCGTCCCCGTTCAAAGTTTTTAACACTCTGCCTCGGGCAGTTCCCGTTATTACGCGCACAGGCGACACTCCTTTGTTATATACATTAGTATTATTACATTATTTTTCCCCATTGTCAACCAAAATTTTCAATTTTCACCCGGCTCACCATGGAAATATTCATAAACTGAACGGGCAGAGGAACGGGTCATGCCTTTTACCTTGGCAATTTCTTCCGGGGTGGCATTTCCTATGGCTTCCATGCCTCCAAAGGCTTTCAGCAATGCCGCCACCCGTTTTTCTCCCATGCCGGGAATGGTTTGCAGTTGGGACTGCACCATGGCTTTGGCGGTTTTCTTGCGGTGATAGGCAATGGCGAAACGGTGCACTTCCTCTTGCAGGGTGGACACAAAGGTGAACACGTTGCGGTTGGCTTTCAGGGCAATTTCCCCTTCGATTCCCACAATGGCACGGGTATGGTGGTGACTGTCCTTCACCATGCCGAACACCGGCACCGAAACGCCTGTTTTGTTCATGATTTCCAGCACTGCCGACAGTTGCCCTTTGCCCCCGTCCAGCAAGATCAGCTCCGGCAGTTGCCCGAAGCCTTTTCCTGTTTCTTTTTGCTTTTCATATTCGGTAAACCGCCGTTCCAACACCTCTGCCATGGCGGCGGTATCGTCATTGCCGTAGCGGTTTTGCACCATAAAACGACGGTATTCCCCTTTGGCGGGTTTGCCATTACAAAACACCACCATCCCTGCTACTTTTTCCCTTCCTGCGGTGTGGGAAATATCATAGGACTCAATGCGGTTTGGGGTGCTTGACAACCCCAGCAGGCCTGCCAATTCTTTCAGCACCGATTGTTCCCGGGACACCCTGCCGGAGGTGTTCAGCAGACGCTCCTGGGCATTGGCAAGGCAAAGGTTCATAAAGGCGGCAGATTCTCCCCTTTGGGGTGAAAACAGTTCCGCCTTTTTTCCCCGTTTTTCGGTGAGATAACGGGTGAGTTCTTCATGGTTTTCAGGGAGTTTGTCCACCGCCACCCGGGCAGGAACAGGACGGGACTGATAGTACTGCAACAAGAAATCTCCCCGCAGGTCGCTTCCCTCTGCCTCTTCCTCTTCCACAAAAAAGTGTTCCCGATCGGCAAGGCTTCCCCCTTGGACGTGAAACACCTCAAAACAACTTTTTTCAGGAGTGGCAACGGTGGCAATGAAATCCCCGTCTTTGACCCCGGTTGCCACCATAGCTTGTTTTTGGGAAATATTTTTTAAGGCACGGATGCGGTCCCGCAGTTTTGCCGCCCGCTCAAACTGCAGCTGTTGGGCGGCAAGGGACATTTGCTGTTCCAGTTGTTCCAGGGTGGTTTGCACCCCACCCTGCAAAAAGGAAATGGCGGCATCCACCGCTTCTTCATGGTCTTTTAAGGAAATTTTTCCTGTGCAAAGGCCGTTGCACAGCCCCAAAGAGCGGTTCAGGCAGGGTCTTCCCTTTTTGAAATCCCGGGGGAATTGTTTATGACAGGTGGGAAGCCCAAACACTTTACAGGCTTCATCCACCGACTGGGACACCACGTATCCCGAATAATAGGGACCAAGGTAAGTACTGCCGTCGTCGGTTTTTTGTTTCACGGCAGACAGTTTCCGATAGGGGGGAGGGGTGACCCGAATGTAATGGTAACCCTTATCGTCTTTCAGCAAAATGTTATATTTGGGTTGATACTGTTTGATTAAGGAGGCTTCCAACACCAAGGCTTCATACTCGCTGTTGCACACAATATACTCAAAACGGTCCACCATGGACACCATTTTGGCAACCTTGGGGGTATGGTCAGAGCCTTCCCGAAAATATTGGCACACCCGATTTTTCAAGGCTTTGGCTTTGCCCACGTAAATCACGTTGCCCGCCTTGTTATACATCAAATAGACCCCCGGGGACAAGGGCAATGCCAAGGCTTTTTGTAACAGTTCCTGTAATTTTTGATGCTCCATTGCCCTCACCTCCTCAGGCACTGTTCTTTTTATAAGGAATAGCGTTTATATTCTTCCCCTTGCAGGGTCTTCCAAATCAGCACCCCGTCTTCCAGCATCATATAACTGTGGGGGCTGTTTTCTTTGGGGATGGATACCGAACCGGGGTTGGCATACACAAAATCGTCTTTTTCCAACACGGTGGGCACGTGGGTATGCCCCCCAAGGAGCAAACAACCCTTACAGCCTTTTACAGGGTTTTCGGGAGAAACCACGTGACCGTGGGTGATGTAAATGGTGCGTTCCCCGTCAAACAACACGCCGTAGTCGGCAAGCACGGGAAAATCCAGTACCATTTGGTCTACCTCGGTATCACAATTCCCCCGCACACACAGCAGGTGTTCCGCCATGGGATTCAGCAGGGCAATCACTTCCTTGGGAGCGTAGCCGACAGGCAGGTCGTTACGGGGACCGTGATATAAAATATCCCCCAACAGCACCAATTTATCAGGTTGTTCGTTATGGTAAGCTTCCAGCAGTTCCTTGCAATAGGTGGCAGAACCGTGGATATCCGAAGCAATCATCAATTTCATTGTTATTCATCCTTTCTGTACCTTTTTTATTATACCATGCCACAAGGGTAAGGTAAAGTTTTTTATTTTCCTCTTGACAAGAGAATATCTTTGTGATATCATTTTGATATCAACCAAAAGGAGCTGGATGAAAATGAGCGAAAAGATTCTGAAAAACCGAAAAAACGGCATGCCTGCACTAATGCTGACCATTCTGTGCTATGTTGCCTTTATTGGCATTTTTGTGTGGGGGGCAATTCAAATTGAAACCGAACCCTCTCCCCTGGCTGTTTGCGCTATGATTCTTGGCGGGCTGGGGATACTGATTGGGTGGATTCCCCTGATTGGACTTAAAATTTTAAAACCCCAGGAAGCCTTGGTACTGACCTTGTTTGGAAACTATAAAGGTACCTTAAAAGGAGAAGGTTTTTACTTTGTAAACCCCTTCTGTACTGCTGTGAACCCTGCCGCTGAAACCAAACTGAACCAAAGCGGTGACGTGGTGAAAGCCCCTGCCAAACCTGCCTTTACCGCCAACGGCAGCCAAGCCAACGTTTCGGCGATAAACAAAAAGATTTCTTTAAAAATCATGACCTTGAACAACAACCGCCAGAAAATCAACGATTGCCTGGGCAACCCTGTGGAAATTGGCATTGCGGTTATGTGGCGGGTGGTGGACACCGCCAAGGCGGTATTCCACGTGGACAATTACAAGGAATACCTTTCCCTGCAATGTGACAGCGCATTGCGGAATATTGTGCGAATCTACCCTTACGACGTTTCCCCGGGAATCGACACCACAGGGGACGGCATTGCTGACGAAGGCAGTTTGCGGGGTTCCAGCGAAGTGGTGGCTCAGCGGATTCGGGACGAAATTCAAAAGAAGGTGGAAGAAGCGGGGTTGGAAATTCTGGAAGCCCGTATCACCTATCTTGCGTATGCTCCCGAAATTGCCGCGGTGATGTTGCAACGGCAACAAGCCTCTGCCATTATTGATGCCCGTAAAATGATTGTGGACGGCGCTGTGGGCATGGTGGAACTTGCCCTGGAACGACTGGCACAAAACAACACCGTTGACCTGGACGAGGAACGGAAAGCCGCTATGGTTTCCAATTTGTTGGTGGTGCTGTGCGGCAACCACGATGCCCAACCCATTGTCAATTCCGGCAGTCTGTATTAAGGTAAGCTTATGGCAGACGGAAAAAAACAAATCCCCTTGCGGCTTTCGGCAAAACTATACAACGCCGTTGCCGCCTGGGCAGAGGACGATTTTCGTTCGGTGAACGGGCAGATTGAATATCTACTCACCGAATGTGTAAAACAGCGAAAAAAAGATGGGAAATACGTATCCGAAACCATAGATGAACCCATAGAATTGGACATTCAATAAACAAAATGCCTCTATCATAGCCCAAGTGTTCTAAAGGACACTTGGCCAGTTTTATTCGCCTTGCGGCGAGTGATATTGCTTTGCAGTGATATTTGAACTAAAGTTCAAGTGATATTGCCTTCGGCAGTTTATGGCGAATAAAATATCACTAAAACCGTAGGTTTTAATATCACGATTGCTGTCGGCA
>JAZNWL010000022.1:0-18983 GCA_045593325.1 Acutalibacteraceae bacterium
TTCCCCAAAGCCATCATATAATTGCTGTTCTGAAATATCCCCACAAGTATATTTATGTAATTGAGCTGATGTTGTTCCCTGCACTTCAAATGTTGCAGAATTAACATCATTGTGCCTTATTGTTATTCTTACCAGTACATTGCTCACCTTATAAGCAGTAGCATCCACCATCGGTTCTGCTTGCCCGCCAATGGGCGAAACTATATCGGTTGCGGTAACCGTTCCTATGGTTGTTGCCGCCAATGAAATGCCGGGGCCAAGGAAAGAATGCCCTGCGGGGGTGTACACCAAAATCATACACAAGAGAACAAGAAAGGTTTTGCGAATTTTAGTTTTCGCGGTTGCCATAGAAATCATCTCCTTGTTAAAATTCATCACCCTTGGGTGTACTTATATTACATGTCACAGAAATATATTTGTCAATCGGTGTATTGAACAATAATTCCTGCCTTTCTTTATCAAAATCAACAAATCAATTGTTCTTCTATCTATTAAACACACAAAGAGGCAAAATATCTCACCAAAAGTGAAAATTTTTACAAAAAACCGTGTTGCTATGATGGCAACTCGGTTTTTCTCGCAAATCCTGCTTTTTCTTTGGTATGTTCTTTGTTAATAGGTTCCGTTTTTCTGGGTTTATTGTTAATGGTTAAGCGGTTATATAAGTTCAGGGTTCCGCTTTCCTTTTTATAAAATTTCCCCTGTGGAGGTGTCTGTAGGAGTTTCCTCCGCGGGGGGATTTTCGGGTTGGTCAACAGGGGGGGCGGTGGGGGTTACCACCGTTTCCGGCGGAGAAAGAACGGGCTCCCTTTGAGGGAACCCGTTGATTTTTCCTACGGCATATTTCAAAATTTCCAGAGCATCTTTGGCATTGATCGCCTCATCCAGATTCACGTCTGCCCGCTCTTGTTGAGCAGCGGTCAACTGGGTTTTGTTCACGGCGAAATTCAACACTTGCAAAGCATCCTTGGCATCAATGCTGTTATCTTCATTCACATCCCCTTGCTCCCATTGGGGTTGCTGAGGTTCTTGGGGTTCCTGAGGTTGTTGAGGCTCTTGTTCTTCCGCCTTGCGGGACTGGCTGAACAACCAGGTAACCTGGTCGGGCATATTAAAAGCACGGGACCAACAACTGTGGCTCAAATTGGTAAACTCTCTATAAGTAATGTTGCCCCCTACCTTTTCCAAGGCTTCCACCATAGCACGAGTTCCGCTAACCGGCACAATGGGGTCATCGGCACTGTGATAGGTGCGAATGGCAACGTCCGCCATATTTGCCGCCTTGGTAGGGTCACCCCCGCCGCACACGGGAATGGCAGCCGCAAAGGTATCGGGATACCGCGCCAACAAATCCCAAACGGCATACCCGCCCATGGAGAGTCCTCCCAGATAAAGGCGGTTTTCGTCCACTTTATATTGGGATTTCACCGATTCCAGCAATTCCATTGCCGCGGCAAGATAAGTGCTGAGAGCCACTTCATCGGCATTGTAAGTTCCTTGGGCAAAGGGAACGTTCACCCACTGGTACCCCACTTCACATTGGGGAACCAGAACAATGGCATCCGTCCCTTTTTGAGATATGATTTTCCTTACAAGTTCCATGCCAGTGGAGGTTTGGGCAACGTTATCCGAGCCACATTCACCCACCCCATGAAAATGCATATATACCGCAAAGCCGTTTTCGGGAGCATCAGTGGTGGGAGCATAGATCCGATAGGGCAAAACCGTTTCATTGGAAGCGGTGAAAGTTCTTCCCACCATGCCCAGCACGGTGTCCTCCGCCATAACAGGCAGTATCATGCTTGTTACCGCCAATAAAATACTTAAAAGAATTACCAAGCCTTTTCTCATCATAATTATCCCTCTACTTTCCCGATTCTTCCACCAGAACTTTTAACAGTTCTGCGGCGTGTTCTGCCCGTTTCAGGGCATCTTCATCCCCGTGGGCAGCGGTGCCCGCCACCTTGCGGATACAAAAATATAAATTTTCCGGCAACTTACTGTCCTTCATGGTTTCCTGCAAAGGGCTCCCCTTCCAGTTCCAGGCGGTGCCGTCTTTGTCAGGCAAAAAGTCGTAGGTTTCAAAAAGCTGCATATTATCTTCGGTCATCAACCGTTTATAACCGTATTCATCCACCACGTATAAAACGTAATCGGCGCTGGAGATCATCACCATGAGTTTTTGGGAATTGGCATAGGCGGCATTTTGGGGATTGGTGCCGTCGGAATCATAGGACACGTTATACACCCCAAACAAAGGTTCCCCGTCCCCGTTTAAATCGGAACTACGTTTGGTCAGTTCCAGTTCCAATGCCAAAGAGGTATTCTCCATCACCGTGCGGTCGCAATACAACACCGCCGATTGGTCGTAGTTGGGCTTGGTGGCGCATTGGGTCACCGACACCCCAACCGTAATCACCAAAAACAAAGCAATGATGGTATGCCATTTATAATGATACCAATAATTCTCCCAGAATTTCTTGAAATTGGATTTTTCAGCCATACTTGTCACATCCCTTTGGAAAAACTATATCATAAAGTGATAAATTTTACAATCATTTAAGAGAATTATCCCTTGAAAAATCAGCAGGTTTATTGTATCATGTTCAAGGAATCTATTGAAGGAGGAGTTCACTTATGAATGACGAATTAACTTTACACGATATTGACATTGCGGATTTTATTAAAACTCTCGACTCCTGCAAAGGAGAAGTTTACTTGGAAACTTCCGAAGGGGACGTTCTGAATCTTCGCTCCAAACTCTGCCAGATGATGGGCATTGCCAACATCCTGAAAGGGGCTGTGATTTCCGAAGCCACCATTCGTTGCACTCAAAAAGAAGATGAAGAACTTCTTTTCCGTTTTAATTTGTTTAAAGAAATTCCTAATGCATAAAAAATGCCTTGCAACCCCATGTTGCAAGGCATTTTTTAGTCCTGATTTTGCCGTTTGGACAATTCCAACTTTATTTTTTTCAAAGTTGCCAGTTCCTGGTCCAATTCACAGCAAAGGGTAGAAAGCAGTTCTTTGGAACCGTCTTCCTCTTTACAACTGTCATAATAACAACGGCCCAGGGTCTCGTAAGCCTTTGCCACTTTGTTTTTTTGTTTTTGCACCGCAAACCGCATTTTTTGCACTTCCACGGTTTTCTCGGTTTTTTTGGCGGCAATTTCCAAAACGTCCTTGGCGGTGGACACGGTATCATCCCAAAAACTCACAGTATCATCTCCTTATATTTTTAGTATACTGTAGTTTTCCCAAAAAGTCAATGATTTGCCCGCTCCGCAAAATTGTTGCTTTATGCGTTCATGCGCCATTATCGTAAGTCTGAACGTTACACCCTTTGTAATACCACTTTAAAATCTCCTTGTAATCACTTCCCTGCTGTGCCATGGTATTGGCGCCAAACTGGCTCATTCCCACCAAATGACCGTAGCCCCGCACCACAAAGGTCACCTGGTCCCCCTCTATTTCCACGTCAAAATTGGCAGACCGCAGGGAAAAAGCAGAACGAAGTTCACTCCCTGTAAATTCCTTGCCGAACAACACCGCCTTGATTACGGTTCCGCTGTCGGAACGGGTAATTTCTCCCAGCGCCTGTTCCCACTGAACCTCTCCCGACAGGGAAAGCCCTTGTAAAAACTCGGTTTTGGAAACCGTTTTCCGGGAAATATAACCGCCTCCCAGCACGTCTCCCACACTTTCCACAGCAGTGAGATAGGGCACCTCACTGCCCCAAACGGTTTTTGCCGACTCGGTTCGCCCGGCAGACAACGCATGATACACCGTAAGGGCAGGTTCCCCCTGATAGGTCACCAACTCCCCTGCCACTTGGGAAACCAGTTCTTCCAGCCGTTTTTCATAGTCATCTGCCTGTTCTCCCCATTTGGCACGGGCTACTTCTTTTGTAATAAATGCCTGGTCGGTGGCGCTGTCGTCAGAAATGGGTTGATTTTTCCCTTGCGTTCCCCGATGAACGTACAAAGTGTGTGCCGCAACGCATTGGGCTTTCAAGGCCTCATCTTCATAACTCATAGGCATTTCCGCCGCCACCACCCCGAATAAATACTCCTCCAGGGAATACTCTTCCACCTGTTCCGTGTGGGTGCGAAACACCTGCACCACTTCCTCTGAGGATTCCTGCACCTGCTGGGTTGATTGAGAAACTACTTGCTCCCTTTGTCCCAAAAAGGCGGTTGCAGGCAATAAAATCATAGCCACCAACACCACAAGGCCGAAAATAATATGTCCTTTTGCCATAATATCCCTTCCTTTTCTTTTAAAAAACCATTGATTTTTCTTGGAAAATGTTGACTTTACCCCTTACATATTGTAGAATAACATATTAGTTTATAAGGGGTATTGTCCCCTTTCATCGCAGAAAGGAAACCGTATATGCAAACCTACCAATCGAAAATTTCCATGCAATCCTTGTCCAATTTATGCGAGGAATACAAAAAAAATAACTATATTGAAGCCGCTGATTTTAAAAAGTACGATGTAAAACGGGGCCTGCGTAACGCCGACGGTTCGGGGGTTATGGCAGGGCTGACCCATATTTGCAACGTTCACGGTTACGTGCACAGTGACGGGGAACGGGTTCCCGACGAAGGTCGCCTGACCTATCGGGGCATCAATATTCAGGATATCATCAAGGGCAGAGATGAAGGCGGTCGCTTCGGCTTTGAAGAAGTGGCATGGCTTTTGCTGTTCGGGGAACTGCCCAATGCAGAAAAATTAAAAGGCTTCCAGGAAATTCTGGGAGAATGCCGGGAACTGCCCGAATTTTTTGCAGAAGATATGATCTTAAAATCCCCCTCCCGCCATATCATGAATAAAATGGCGCGGTCTGTTTTGGCGTTGTATTCTTACGACTACGACCCCGACAACACCTCTATCCCCAACATTCTTCGTCAATCCATCGAACTGATTGCCCAGTTGCCCACCATTATGTCCTATGCCTATCAGGTAAAGCGCCGTCAGTACGATCATCAAAGTATGTTTTTCCATCCCATTAACCCGGCTTATTCCACAGCGGAATCCATTTTGTCATCCATTCGGGCAGACCGGGAGTTTACCGACGAAGAAGCAAAACTTTTAGACCTTTGCATGATCTTACATGCTGACCACGGCGGTGGGAACAACTCCACCTTTACCTGCCGTGTACTGTCCAGTTCGGGAACCGACACCTACTCTGCCATTGCCGCCGCCATCGGCTCTTTGAAAGGGCCTTTGCACGGGGGCGCCAACGCCAAATGTGTGGAAATGCTGGACCAATTAAAAGCGGGCATTAAAGACCCCAACGACGACGACGAAGTCAAAGCCTTCTTGAAGAAAATTATGCTGAAAGAAGAAGGGGACGGTTCGGGGAAAATTTACGGTATGGGTCATGCTATTTATACCCTGTCCGACCCCCGCGCCGTGATCTTACGGGAACACGCTCGGGATCTTACTCACCGTAAAGGTCTGGGTCGGGATTTCACCATTATGGAACAGGTGGAACGGCTGGCTCCCATTGTATTTAAAGAAGTCAAAAAAATCGACAAACCCATTTGCGCCAATGTGGACTGCTATTCCGGGTTGGTTTACCGGGCATTGGGAATCCCCGATGATTTATTTACCCCCATTTTCGCCGTTTCCCGTATTGCGGGTTGGTGCGCTCATCGGGTGGAAGAACTCATGTCCGGCGGGAAGATCATTCGCCCCGCTTACCGGGCTGTGCAACCCCGCACCCCCTATACCGATCTTAACGACCGTTAGGATAGAACGGTACATCCAAAGGAGTTTTGATGATGTTCAAACGTATTTATTCCTATATCGTATTTGTTCTGGTAGCGGTTGCCGCAGGGCTTCGCACCTGGCAACTGTCTGCCGCCATTGACCAAAGCGGATTTTATTTTCCCCAATATGAAACCCTGTGCAATATCCTGGGATACGTCTTTTTGGGCATTGTGGTTGTTCTTATCTTGTTGGGGCGGTACCTGTTGAAACCCAAAGCCCCTGTGGAATTTCCCAAAAAGAATCCCCTGCTGGGTTCGGCTTGTGTGCTGTTGACCCTGGCTTGTGTGCTTCAAGGGGTGTCAGACTATTCCTCTGCTCAAACCGACGTCATGGGGCTTTTTGGCTTTATCGCCTGTTTTGCCACCGCTTTGAGTTACGGAATCATCGGTATCAGCCTGTTGCAAGGAAAAACCGTTTCCTTTGGTGCCGCCGTGTTGCCGGTGGTCAGCCAGTTGGGGTATTTGATTCTCCAATACGCCAACTTTAACGGTATTGCCCAAATCAGCGAAAACATCATCTTTATTTTATTCATTTGCTCTTTCCTGGCATTGGTGATGTCTCAATGCCGTTTGCTCAGCGGGGTGGATTCCCCCAAAGGGTTGGCATTCGGCTACGGCACTGCCGCCGCCACCGCCTTGTTCGGCATTTGTGTGTCAGTTCCCCATTGGATCATGGGCCAAAACCAATTTCCCATTTCTTTCATGGGCTTCGGTGCAGGGATCTACGCCTTGGTAGTCTTATATCAACTGCCTTATTTTCAAGAGAAAGCAGATGTATAAATCATGAAAAAAATTCTGTTGCTGGGGGACTCGATTCGCCTGAACTATGCCCCCTACGTATACCGCAAATTGGGGGACAAAGCCGAAATCGTCTGGCCGGAAGATAACTGCCGATTTGCCAAATACACCCTTCATGAATTGCCCGGCTGGTTGAAAACCTACGGCACCCCTGATATTGTTCACTGGAACAACGGCTTGTGGGATCTTCACCACTACAACGGGCGGGAACCTTTAACCGATTTAACCGAATACGTGCGGGATCTGGAAAAGGTTGCCAATATCCTGAAAGCCACAGGAGCGCAGGTCATCTTTGCCACCTGTACCACCGCTTCTCCCCAAAACCCCGAGTGGAACAATGAAGAAGTTTCCACCTACAATGCCGCGGCAGTGCGCCTGATGGAACGGCTTTCCATTCCCGTGAACAACCTGCACAGCGTAACCAAAGGCCATGAAGACCTTTGCATTTGTGATGACCTGATCCACCTGACCCCGCAAGGCATTAAATTGGTGGGGGAAAAGGTGGTTGAGACCTTAGAAAAACTCATATAAAATTCAAAAAGTTGGTTAAACTTGATGGATTTGGTGTAAAATAAATTGTAATATCGGTAAAATCGTGAAAATTTTCACAAACCACTTGCATTTTTTCCCAATAGGGATTAAAATAGGAAAGAATTATAAATTTTAGGAGGAATTCCCAATGGTAAAAGTTGCTATTAACGGTTTCGGCCGTATCGGTCGTTTGGCTTTCCGTCAAATGTTCGAAGCAGAAGGTTATGAAGTTGTTGCAATCAACGATTTGACCAGCCCCAAAATGTTGGCTCACTTGTTGAAATATGACACCGCTCAAGGTTCTTTCTTAGGTTCCGTGAGTGACCCCAAACACACCGTAGAAGCTACCGATGATTCCATCATCGTAGACGGTAAAGAAATCAAAATCTATGCTGAAAAAGACGCTAATGATTGCCCCTGGGGCAAATTGGATGTAGACGTTGTATTGGAATGCACCGGTTTCTACACTTCCAAAGACAAAGCTTCTGCTCACATCAACGCAGGCGCTAAAAAAGTTGTTATCTCTGCTCCCGCAGGTAACGACCTGCCCACCATCGTTTTCAGCGTTAACGAAAACACCTTGACCGCAGAAGACAAAGTTATTTCTGCTGCTTCCTGCACCACCAACTGCTTGGCTCCCATGGCTAAAGCTTTGAACGACTATGCTGCTATCCAAAGCGGTATCATGACCACCGTTCATGCTTACACCGGCGACCAAATGATTTTGGACGGTCCCCAACGTAAAGGCGACCTTCGTCGTGCCCGTGCCGGCGCTGTGAACATTGTTCCCAACTCCACCGGTGCTGCTAAAGCGATCGGCTTGGTTATCCCCGAACTCAACGGCAAACTCATCGGTTCTGCCCAACGTATCCCCGTTCCCACCGGCTCCACCACTTTGTTGGTTGCTGTTGTTAAGGGTAAAGACGTTACCAAAGAAGGCATCAACGCTGCTATGAAAGCTGCTGCTTCCGCTTCCTTCGGTTACACTGAAGAAGAATTGGTATCTTCCGATATCATCGGTATGACTTACGGTTCTTTGTTCGATGCTACCCAAACCATGGTTAGCAAAATCGACGACGATACCTACCAAGTACAAGTTGTTTCTTGGTATGACAACGAAAACTCCTACACCAGCCAAATGGTTCGTACCATTAAATACTTCGCTGAATTGGCATAAGTTTTCTAAATTACAAAAGACGGAAGGTTCACCTTCCGTCTTTTTTTCAGACTGTCAAAAAATATTTTTCGACAAACCGAGCGGAAGGGACAATCCCTTCCGCTTTTCCTTTTGGCTCCTTCTTCGAGGGAGCTGTCGAGCGATAGCGAGACTGAAGGAGAAAAAGCAATACTCCTTCCGATTTTTGGGCGTTGCCCAAAAACCACCTCCCTCATTGAGGGAGGCAAAAAGAATTTCCCTCTCGTCAGAATTCCTTTTTTCAATTCAATTTATAAACACTCAAAAAAATCATTAACCGAACAATTCAGCAACTCCGCAAGAATAGGCAAAAGAGAAATATCCGGATACCCTTGTTCCCGTTCCCATTTGGAAATCGCCTGAGGGGAAATGCCAATCAACTTGGCAAATTCTTTTTGGGTTAGGTTATGATTCTGTCGGTACTCCTTGATTCGATTGGCAATGGTAATGCGGTTCATTGGTTCACCCAATACCTATCCCGATTCCGATTCAAAAGCCCCTGCACCACCATTTCTCTGCGAATGGTACAGTGGTCCTCGTGAAAGGTGTGAAGCATTTCGTTCACTTGCTGTTCGGAATATTCTTTCCCGATTTCAAATACTTTTACCATTTCTTCCATTACAATTTCTCGCTTTTTCTTTTGAGCAGGAATGGTAACCAATCGCCCAAAACGAAAAAAGTTGGATATCACCTGTTGTTTGTATTTTTCATCCGTACCCACAGCCCTTGAACCTTGGCTTTCTCCAAGAAAATCTTTTAAGGGACGGTCAAAAATCTCGCGGTTCAGGGAATAGATAATGTAAAATTGAGAGCGACTGCAATGCACCAGCCCTGCCCCTTCCATTTTTTTCAAATGATAGCAAATGGTGGCTGGTGTTAAATCCAATTCACAAGCGATTTTTTCCACATAGGAATCCTCTTCCAATAACAACCGTAAAATATCAATTCGGGTCTGATTGCTTAATAATTTTAAAATTTCTAAAGATTTCATCCCCATCATTCCTCCTGAAACAAACCGGGATACACATTGTTCTCTTTTCGCCATTGTTCCCAAATACGAAAGCCCTCTTTTACCACCGCCACCTTCAATCCGGTTTCAAAACTCCCCCGGGCATCACCGCACTGTTTTGCGGCTTCCCATTCTTTTACGTATCTGGAATACATTTGCGCACGCATATTCATTTCCCCGTGGCAAGCAGCAATAATTCTTTTCTTTTCCTCTTCATCTGCCAAATCATAAATCTCATGAATTTTAGGGAACAAAGAAAGATGCCCTAACCGATGCATCATTTTTTCCCGAATGGTTAACACGTGGGTTCGTTGTTCTTCCACCGTTTCACCTTGTTTCACATCATACAACTGACCAAAATTTAAAAACATTTGATACATACCCAGTTCAATTTGAACCGCTTTCCGTTCGGTTTTCGCTTCTTTGGGTAAGGCAGTTAATTTTTTCTTGCTTTCTGCAATTTTCTTTAACATAATCCGGGAAAGAGCACTGTCAATTTCCAACGGTTTCATATCGCATTCTCCTTTTTGCAGTTTCGTTATTCATATTATAAGCAACCATTGGTAACACTGTCAATAGTGATTAGATAAATTTCTAATCATTCAACCAAAAGTAGAGAACGGCAAAGAAACTGCTCCCTTGCCGTTTTCATTGTCTATCCCACGCTATCGGCAAAAACTCAATAACTTAAAACGGCATTTTCATTTGGTTTTTGCCGATAACGGCCTTTTTCTTCTTTTTGCATATTCTCCCCTTTTTTCCTTATACTAACAAAAACGAAAAAGGAATGATATGGATGCAACCCTCACCCAAAGAATATAAACAAATGGTAAAACAAACTTCTCCCCGCTCCCCGTTGCTCAAAGACTGCACCCTTGCTTTTTTTGTGGGTGGCAGCATCTGCACCCTGGGGCAAATTTTAGGAAATATCTATAAAGCCACAGGTCTTACCGAAGAAATTGCGAAACCTTTGGTTTCCATGACCTTGATTTTCCTGGCGGTGTTCCTCACCGCCCTGGGCGTGTTCGACCGCATTGCCAAATTTGCAGGGGCAGGGACTCTGGTACCCATCACCGGTTTTGCCAATGCCGTGGCTTCTCCCGCCATTGAATTTAAAACAGAAGGCTTTGTTTTGGGCGTTGGCGCCAAAATGTTTGTCATCGCAGGGCCCGTCATCGTCTACGGTGTGGTAGCCTCTGTTATTTACGGCATTTTTTATTGGGCAATGAATATGTTATAATCGCAAATGCTTCATCTCCCCGTAACAGGGGAGTTTTTTATTTTCCAAAAAAGCATTTGTTTTTCCCGAAAGTATGATATAATACTAACGGAGGTGTTGTTATGAAAAAGATTGTGACATCAATTCATCCTGACGATATGGTTCATTACGAGAAAATGGGACTCACAAAAGGGGTTGTTAAGCCCTGGGAAGACGGCGCCCGTACCGACGGGAGCATCGGCACCTATGAATGGTGGTACACCGATGCTCATTTTCCCGACGGAACGGTGATGGTGATTATTTTTTATTCCAAATTGCCCATTAACGTCAACCGCCCTATTACTCCTCAAGCCACCATTGAACTTACCCTGCCCGACGGCACCAAATATACCGAAGAAGTATTCGCTTCTTTGGAAGACAGTTTTTACGCCACTGACCATTGCGACGTGAAGATTGGCGACTGCCGTATTACCGGGGATTTAAAACATTACGACATTGTTTTCAAAGGAAAAACCATTCAGGCAACCCTTTCTTTAGACGGTACTGTTCCTGCCTGGCGCTCCCAGACGGGCAGCATTTTCTTTGGGGACAAAGAGGAGCACTACTTTGCCTGGCTTCCTGCCATTCCCGAAGGAAAAGCCGTTGCCGACGTTACCTATAACGGCAACAAGGTGCATTGGGAAGGCAGTGGATATCACGACCACAACTGGGGCAACATCATCATGCTGAAACTCATGCACCATTGGTATTGGGGCAGAGCAAAAGTTGGAGATTACAAAGTGATCTCGTCCTGGATCACCGGGGAAAAGAAATACGGTTACAAAGAGTTTGACGTATTCATGCTTGTCAAGGGGGACAAAATTTTAGGGGACAACAGCAATCACACCCTGAAATTTTTACCCACCGACGAGTACATAGACCAGGTAACCGGCAAGCCTGTATACGGCAAGGTGATTTACGAATACACCACCGAAGACGGAGAAGAATATCGGATCATTTATGACCGCAAAAAAGATATTGCCCGCCAGAATTTTATCGATCTGCTGTCCGGTATACCCAAACTGGGGGCAAAACTCATTGGATTTTCCGGTTCCTACCTTCGGTTTGAAGGGGTGGTCACGGTGGAAAAACTTCAAAACGGTCAAGTGATAGAACGGGTAAGCGAACCCTCTGCCGTTTGGGAGTTAATGTATTTCGGAAAAGCCGGTGCCGACAAACTGTAACAAAATGACCTGCCCATATTACTTGGGCAGGTCATTTTTATATGCGGTTGGGGTTTTGCCCGTAAACCGTTTAAACAGTCGGCAAAAATAATGAAAATCCAGAATCCCGCAATGCTGGGCAATGGTTTGAATTTGCAGGTTGCTGGTTTTCAGCAGATGTTTGGCAAAGCCAATACGTTTGCCGTTGACGTACTCCGTCAGGGTCTGCCCCATTTCTTTTTTAAAAAGTTGGGAAAAATAACCCGGGCTGACGTTATTCATTGCCGCCATGGCCCGTAAACTCAAATCTCCTGCCAGGTCATGGTCGATATAAACAATGGCTTTCTGCACCAAAGCGGAATAGTTTTTAATGGCATTTTCTCTGGCCAATCGGCAGTAGGTTTTCAACATTTCCCGCATAAATTCGGTGGTTTGAGCCACCGAAAGAAGTCCTTCAATTCGTTTGGCAAAATCCGAAGAAACGCTGTCAATGTGAATGGGATGAACCCCGCCTTGTTCCACAGCTTTTCTCAACAGGGTGTTCATAATAATGCCGTAATTCTTCATGTTCCGCAACTCATCGGGCACCCGTTTTTGAAAAGAAAGGGACGAAAAATCCGAAAGCAACAATTCCGCCCTGTGAATATCCCCCCGGGAAACCGCATGAATCAGGTTGTTTTCATGTTCATATCGCCGCTCGATGGACTGCATGCTGAATAAACTGTCCCCGAAATGGGATTCGGGCAACAAATAATCGGTGAGGAAAAGGGAAGTGTTTTCAATATTCACGTCCACCGTTTCAAAATTATGGCTTCCTTCCCACAACCCTTCTGCAAAAACCGTAACCATGGCAAAGATATGGTTTTCTTCTTTCATTACAGGAAGGGAAGAATAATACAGTTCCAAATCTTTGACGAATTTGGGAGAAATATTGAGTTTCTCAACTTGTTCCATCAGTTGCCCGTGGGAGATATCTACGTCCAGATACGGTCCGATGAGCAAAATATTCTTTTCGCCGCCAAAGGGAAGTTGCAAAAAAATGTACCGACACCAAAAAACGTTCCTCGCCCGATACAAGGTGTTGGGTTGGGCGGAAGAAAGCAGGTCAAAAAAAGCAGTGTCCCCCTCCCCTGCCAAAAACCGATTGCCCGGCCCTAAATGGAATTGGCGGGTTCCACTGTCAGCCGGGTTTATAACCTGGCTTTGCACACGGAATTTATTCAAAACCTTTTGCAAGAACTGTAATTCACTGTCATACATCATAGGTTCTTCCTCTTTTGCCAATAAAATACATTTCATCTAATCTTTTTTAAACTATATTACAAAATTCAGCAATATTCAACATTTTTATTTCCAAAATATAAATTTTATACAAATGAGCATAAAAATAGTGCTAACGGTATTTGGGGGATTGTATTATAATAGTAGTAATCGTTGGAGAAACGGTAAAACAATCAACCGCACACTGCGGTTGAGAATGAAAGGAATGTTTTTATGAAAAAACAGGTTCAAAAAGACTCTTCCGGTCATCGCAAATTCGGTATCCGCGACAGTGTAGCCTACGCCGCCGGCGACTTAGGTTGCAACATGAGTTTCGCATTGAAAAGCACTATGTCCATTTTCTGGACCCAATTTATGGGTATGGACCTTTGGTATGCCCTATTGCTGATCATCGTTCAGGTTTGGGATGCCATTAACGATCCCCTGATCGGCTCTATCATCGACGCCGACAAACACAAATACAAACGCAACAAATTCCTTGCCTATATCTGGGCAGGTTCCATCGGTTTGATTGTTGGCGGTGCTTGCTGCTTCTTGCCCTTCCCCGGTGCTCCCACCTGGGCAAAAGCCATCATCTTCATTGCCGGTTATGTTGTTTGGGATGCTTTTTACACCGTAGCCAACGTTCCTTACGGTTCTTTGCTTTCCCTGATTTCCAACGACGTAAAAGACCGTGCTTCTCTTTCGGCATGGCGCTCGGTTGGTTCCATTTTCGGCAATATGCTTCCCATGGTGATTCTGCCCTTCATCATTTACGATGAAAACAACAACCTCATCGGCAACCGGGTATTTATTGCCGCTTTGATCATGGGCTTCCTGGGATTTGTTTGCTTCCAATTCATGATTCGCAACACCGAGATCCGCGTGGATACCAACGTAGCTTTGAAAGAAGACGCCCCCAAATTCAACGTATTTAAGGCTTTTGGCAACTTCATGAAAAACCGTCCTGCTGTTGGGGCAACCATCGCCGCCATGGGCATGTTCATTGGGATGCAAGGTGCCGCTACCGCCGTTACCGTTATCTTCCAATCCTATTACAACAACGTTAAAATTTCGGGTATCGTTCAACTGTTTGCCATGATTCCCATTGTTGTGTTTACTCCCCTGGCCCGGAAAGCCGTTGCAAAATTCGGTAAAAAAGAATTGGCAACCTTCGGCTCCATCTGCTCCATGGTGGCAGGGTTGGGTCTGTTTATTGTTCTTCCCAAAAACACCAATCTTGACCTGATCATCTACATTGTATTCCAACTTATCTTCTCCTTGGGTCTTGGCATTTATTCCACCGTTTCCTGGGCTATGATGGGGGATGCCATTGACTACAACCAATGGAAAACCGGCGCCAGAGAAGAAGGTACCGTTTACTCCTTGCACTCTTTCTTCAGAAAACTGGCACAAGGCTTAGGGCCCTCTTTGATTCTCATTGTTATGGTAGCCCTGGGTTACGTTGGCGAAAACGAAGGCAATCAGCTCTGGCAAGTTGCTGTGAATATGCGTTATCTGGTAGCAGGTACTTACTTGTTCTCGGCTGTTCTTCAATTCATCGGTTTGGGTCTCGTTTACAACCTGGATAAAAAGACCTTGGCAAAAATGAATGAAGAACTGGGTCTTACCGAAAAGGCACAAGAAGAACCCGTTTGTGTTGCAGAAACTGCTGACAATTAAGTTTGCATTCCCGTGCCCGATTGTCACAAAGTGACAATCGGGCATTCTAACCGTTACAATTTAATTTTTATTCACATTTGCGGTGGATTTTATGATATAATAAAATCATCGTAAAATTTGGAGGTATATCATGAGACAAATTATCAATTTCAATGCCATGTGGGCGTTTTCCAAGCAAGCCACGGAAATTCCCACCGCCATTGACAAAACCTGGAATTTCGTAAACCTGCCCCACACCTGGAACGCCCTGGACGGTCAGGACGGCGGAAACGATTACTATCGCGGCAAAGGCTATTATGCCAAAGCCTTCAACAAAATGGACCTTCCTGAAAGTGACCGTTATTATATTGAAATCAGAGGTGCCAACTCCTCTGCCGAATTGTATCTCAACGGAGAAAAACTGGCAGAACACCACGGCGGTTATTCCACCTGGCGGGTTGACCTTACCGATAAATTGGCTGCCGCCAACCTTTTGGTGATCGTGGCTGACAACTCCCCCAATGACCGGGTATATCCCCAAATGGCAGACTTCACCTTCTACGGCGGTCTTTACCGTGACGTAAACCTGATTTGCGTCAACAACGCTCACTTTGACCTGGACTATTACGGCGGCCCCGGGATTCGTGTTACCCCCGAAATTTGCGGTGCCGATGCTAAGGTGGAAGTTGAAGTGTATACCACCAACGTTACCGAAAACCAAGAAATCCAATATATTCTTTGCGATGCTGAAGGCAACACCGTGGCCCAAGCCCAGTCTCACGACACTAAAGTAACCTTTGACATTCCCGGCGTTCACCTTTGGAACGGACGGAAAGACCCTTACCTTTACACTGCCAAAGCAAACCTTGTGGAAGATGGCAACGTGATTGACAATATCAGCACCCGTTTCGGCTGCCGTACCTTCCAAATCGACCCCGAAAAAGGCTTCATTCTCAACGGCGAAGAATATCCCTTGCGGGGTGTTTCCCGTCACCAGGACCGCTGGGGTATTGGGAATGCCTTGTTGCCTGAACATCATGCCCAAGATATTGACCTGATTTGTGAAGTAGGCGCCACCACCATTCGTTTGGCGCACTATCAACACGACCAATATTTCTATGACCTGTGCGACGAAAAAGGTCTGGTCATCTGGGCAGAGATCCCCTACATTTCCAAACACATGCCCACCGGCCGTGAAAATACCATTTCTCAAATGAAAGAACTGGTTACCCAAAACTACAACCACCCCTGTATCGTAGTTTGGGGGCTTTCCAATGAGATCGGCATCGGTGGCAGCGATGAAGACTTGCTGGAAAATCACCGCATCCTCAACGATCTGTGCCATGAAATGGACAAGACCCGTTTAACCACCGTGGCAGCCGTTTCCATGTGTAAAATTGATGACCCCTACCTGCAAATTCCCGACGTGGTTTCCTACAACCACTACTTTGGCTGGTACGGCGGCGAAACCGACATGAACGGTCCCTGGTTCGATAATTTCCACAAAACCCATCCCACCATTCCCATTGGTTGTTCCGAATATGGTTGCGAAGCTTTGAACTGGCATACCTCCAACCCCATGCAAGGGGACTACACCGAGGAATATCAAGCCTACTACCACGAAGAACTCATTAAACAATTCTTCAGCCGTAAATATATGTGGGCAACCCACGTGTGGAATATGTTCGACTTCGGTGCCGACGCCCGTAGCGAAGGGGGCGAAAACGGCCAGAACCATAAAGGTCTGGTCACCATGGACCGTAAGTACAAAAAAGACTCTTTCTATGCTTACAAAGCCTGGTTGTCTGACGATCCCTTTGTGCATCTTTGCGGCAAACGGTACGTAGACCGTGTGGAAGACGTGACCAAAGTAACCGTTTACTCCAACCAACCCGAAGTGGAACTGTTTGCCAACGGCGTATCCCTTGGTAAAAAAGCCGCTGCCGACCATTTCTTCTATTTCGACGTTCCCAATGCCGGTGAAACCCAACTGGTAGCCGTTGCCGGGGATTTGAAAGATACTTCCACTATTCGCAAGGTGAACACCTTCAACGAAGAATACCGTCTGAAGGAAAAAGGTGCCATCATCAACTGGTTTGACATTGACGCGCCCGAAGGATATCTTTCCCTGAACGACAAGATGAGCGACGTTCTGGCAACCATGAAAGGCAAACTGTTATTCATGAGCCTGGCAGGTAAACTCATGGGTGGTAAAGGGAAAGACGGTAAAATGGAAGCCATGGGCTTCGAGATCGGACCCGAAATGATGTCCATGATGGGTGGCTTCACCGTGCTTCGCCTGTTCACTTTGATGGGCGGCATGATGGATATGAACTTCACCAAAGAACAACTTCTTGACCTGAATGCCAAACTCAATAAGATCAAGAAACCTAAGAAATAAATAAAATCTCAAAAAAATCTGTCTTGATCCCCTGGTCAAGACAGATTTTTTGCATTATTTATTTGCAATTTCAAAAAAGCTGTGATATAATGAGTTTGAATTTTTATCGTCGTACCCGTTGCGACAGATTGGAGATCACAATGAAAAAGATTTACGAAGGAAAAACTAAGGACGTATACAGTCTTGACAATGGCAACGTACTGCTGAAGTTCAAGGATGATTGCACTGGGAAAGACGGCGTTTTTGATCCCGGCGAAAACGCAGTTGGCCTTACCATTGAAGGGATTGGCAAAGCAAACCTCCAAACCTCTGTATACTATTTCGAACTTCTGAAAAAAGCCGGAATCAAAACCCACTACGTGAGTGCCGACATTGATGCCGCAACCATGGAAGTCCTTCCTGCAGAATGCTTCGGTAAAGAACTTGGCGGCGGCGGTCTTGAAGTTATCTGCCGTCTGGTGGCAACCGGAAGTTTCATTCGTCGTTACGGCGAATATATTAAAGACGGTACCGTTTTGGAAGGCGGCTATGTGGAATGCACCTTTAAAAACGATGAAAAGGGCGATCCCCTGGTAACCGGCGAAGGCTTGGTAGCCCTTAAGGTTATGACCGCTGAAATGTTTGAAAGCCTGAAAGACCAAACCCTGAAAATCACCAAAATCGTTGCCGACGATTTGAAAACCTTGGGTCTTGACCTTTGGGATATTAAATTCGAATTCGGTTACAACAACGGCGAAGTTGTTCTTATTGACGAAATCGCCTCCGGCAATATGCGTGTTTATAAAGACGGTAAAATCGTTGACCCCATCGAACTTACCAAAATCATCAACAACCGATAACTCACCAAAACTCGGCGGAGGGCAAACCCTTTGCCGAGTTTTTCTTTCCATATTCCATTCCCGATTGAGGCGATACCATGTACAAAACCGCCAATGAGTATTATAAAGAAACCTTTGGGTGTAAGGTGTACAAACTCTCGTTAAACGGAGGGTTTACCTGCCCCAACCGAGACGGCACCCTTTCCACAGGGGGCTGTATTTTTTGTTCGGCAATGGGAAGCGGAGAGTTTGCCCAAAGGGGAACCGATATAAAGGAACAGTTGGAGCAAGCCAAAAAACGGGTGGAATCCAAAAACAGAAGTGGGAAATACATTGCTTATTTCCAGTCCTTCACGGGTACCTACGCCCCCTATGAACGGTTAAAAACCTTGTTTTACGAAGCCATCAAGCCCGATGATATCGTAGGATTAAACGTCGCCACCCGCCCCGACTGCCTGCCCAACCGCACCATCAAACTCCTGCAGGAAATAAACCGGATCAAGCCGGTCACTGTGGAATTGGGGTTACAAACGGCAAATGACCAAGTGGCGGAATACATCAATCGGGGATATGAAACCGGGGTATATCAGGACGCGGTTCTTCGCCTGAAACAAGCAGGCTTGACGGTGATTACCCACATTATTATCGGCCTTCCCATGGACGACCCCCTTGCCACCACCAAATTCGCCGTAGCAAGCGGTACCAATGGCATAAAATTTCACCTGTTACATATTTTGAAAAACACCAAACTGAAAAAGGAATATGAAAGGGGTAAGGTAATTCCCCTTACCTTGGAAGAATATGCCCAAACTCTAAAAAACTGCATCGCGGTTCTGCCCAAAGACGTGGTGGTGCACCGCATCACCGGGGACGGCGCCAAAAAAGATTTGATTGCCCCCCTGTGGTCGGCAGATAAAAAGAAAACGTTAAACTATCTCCACAAGGTACTGGAATCTTTGTAAAAAGGAAAATGCTTGACCGTTATGCCACGGTTCCGCAAGGATAGTATGCTTTAAAATGTGAACTTTTGGCACAATATTGCGTTAAAACCCACCGATATGCGTTAGCATTATCGGTGGGTTTTGCCTTATCTTGTACTCAAAATTTT
>JAZNWL010000023.1:0-29249 GCA_045593325.1 Acutalibacteraceae bacterium
ATTCGTTGCCCATAAAGTTTAAATATCCTTCGCCACCAATGGTCATGGTGACGAATCGCAAAAGCTTGTGCAGGGCGATCCCACGGTCGATAATGCCACTGGGTGTGTTAATGGACATGTGAGTGTACATTTCCTTGTCACACAAGCGGAACATCACGGTTTTATCTCCCACCAAGGCTTGGTCGTGGGATTCAACGTATCCGATATACTTTTCACCGGGGCGACGGTTAGACAGTTCATACCAAATATGCCCCATATTCCAGTGTTCATCGGGAATCTCTTTTAAGTGTTTGATCCACATATCAGGAATTCCCATAGAAAGACGGTAATCAAACCCAATTCCACCATCCTCAATAGGAAGGCACATTCCCGGCATGGCAGACATATCTTCTGCAATGGTAATGGCATTCGGCTTGACCTCACGAATCAACTGATTCGCCAGTTGTAAATAGGTGATGGCTTCAGTATCGGTATTTAAGGAAAAATACTTGGAATACTCGGTAAAGGCAGTTCCAAGTCCGTGATCATGGTAAATCATTGAGGTTACACCGTCGAATCGGAAACCGTCAAAATGGTATTCTTCTAGCCAGAATTTCAGGTTGGAAAGTAAGAAATGAATAACCTCGTTTTTATTATAATTAAATAGTTTGGTGTCCCAGGCGGGGTGATTTCCACGACTTCCTTCGTGGAAAAATTGATAATCGGAACCATCGAATTGGTTGATGCCTTCTGCTGTGTTTTTAACAGCGTGGGAGTGAACCACATCCAATAAAACCGCAATTCCCATGCCATGGGCAGTATCAATCAGTTGTTTCAGTTCATCATTGGTGCCATACTTGGAAGAGGCAGCAAAGAAGGATGATACCTGATAACCAAAAGAGCCGTAGTAGGGATGTTCCATAATTGCCATGATCTGGATCGTATTATATCCCAGTTTTTTAATACGAGGCAAAACGTGCTTTGTGAAGTTGACGTAGGTGTTAACACCGCCTTCTTCACCTGACATGCCGATATGACACTCGTAAATATATAACTTTTTCGCCGGTTTAAAAGCATCGTTTTTCCAAGAAAATTCAGGAGTGTCTACAATTTCACCGGTCCAAACGTATGTGACAGGATCTTGAACCACACGAGTAATATATAAGGGAATTCGCTCCAGCAAGGAACCGTTCTTTTCCACAACGGTTTTCACTTTACAACCGTGATATAATGTGTTTTCACCTTGTAAATGAATTTCAAAAATACCGTTGTTTAAAGGGGTTAAAGGTAGGGTAGTGGGATTCCAATCATTCATGTCGCCCATAATGTAAACACGGTCGGCGGCCGGTGCCCATTCCCGGTAAATCCATCCATCATTGGTTTTGTGAAAACCGAAGTAATGATGACCGTTGGCAAATTCTTTTAACGTTTCACCATTGGTCAGCAATTCCTTTGTTTTTCGTTCTAAATTGTCCATCCGCAGTTTGATATCCGCGGCAAAAGGATTTAAATAGGGGTCATACTTGAGAATTTTGTAATCCATAGGTATCCCTCTTTATTTCTTTATTTGATTGGCATGGTATTGTATTCTAATTTTTCGTAAAGAACACTCCAGTTATAGTTGGAAACTTGTGTGGATTTGCCATTAGAAGCACAAAGAGTGCCGCTTTCGTGTCGGCTGATTTCCACAGCAGGTAAGTACTCATCGCTGTTTTTCAGACGGATGTACAGAGCGTATTCTTCAGTGGGATCTCCGGAAACATTCTTTTCTGAAATTTTCAATGCTTGCAAGGGAGAGAGAATCGATTGAATATCCTTTTGCAAAGTCACCACTTTAAAGGTTTTTTCAGTGATATTGAAAAAAGCAATTTCGATGACTTCTTCCGATTTTCCAGTGAAAGCGGAAGACAGGTCAGAAAGAGCGTTTACTTTAAAATAACCATCAAAAATGTTTAATAAATCTGCAAGATTCCCCTTATATAATACGGTATCTACCTGCAAATATTCGTCAGAAAAGATGGTAAATGTATTGATGGCGGTGTTATCTTGATTGTAGGCAGTAAAACGGTATTGTTCCTGGGGGAGTTCTTCTTGGGCGGTACTGCTGGTTTTACAGTCGGCATTTTGTAAAGCCAATAAAACGGAGGTTACGTCTTCGGATTTTTCCAAAGTTAAACTGCCGCCTGTTGCTGAGGTTGCGGCGATTTGAGTAACGTCAGCAGTACTGAGTTCTAAAATCTGTTCACCGCAACTGCATAAAACGCAAGAAAGCAGAGCACAAATTAAAATGAGAGAAAACACTTTTTTCATGGTGATCACATCCAATAATATTTATATATTCAGTATATCAAATTCCTCCAAAAAAATCAACCCTGTCCTACAGGGTAAGACAGGGCTTTAAAAATTTATCAACCTTGTAACATAGGTTGATATTGAATTCCTTCCAAAGCGGCTTTTAACGTGGCTGACGTTTTTGTAAAATCACATACAATGGACGTAGGTTTATGATAAGGGTCGTCCTGCTGTAATGGTACAAAATAGTAATTTTTGGTAGCCATGAGTTTTCCTATGGAGGGGGCCGAACCACACAGGGCGTCATTGGTGGAAACTCCAATAATTAGCGGACGGTTATTTCTTAAATGCGCTTTTGCGGCTAACGTTACCGAAGAATCATAGATACCGTTGGCTAATTTCCCCAGGGTATTTCCCGTGCAGGGTTCAATAATCAGCGCATCCAATAGTTTTTTGGGTCCAATAGGTTCCGCATCAAAAATAGTGTGAATTATATTCTTTTGGCAAATGTCCTGAATTTGTTCAACAAAATCTTTTGCATCGCCAAACCGTGTATTGGTACTGTATGCCGTATGAGACATAATTGGAACTATGTTATATCCTTCGTTTACTAATTCCTTCATAATCGGAATTACTTTGGAAAAGGTACAAAATGAACCGCACAAAGCAAATCCTACACTGGTTTTGTTCATACATATCATTCCGTTTCATCTAAAAATTCAAATATTGTGTCTGCAATAATGGTTCCTGCTGTTTCTGGAGCGTGTTTTGCAGGCAGGGAAAGAGCGTGAATGGTTTTGATTCCTTTTCTTTTTGCATAGTCAAAGTCCACTCCGCCGGGTTTAGAAGCTAAATCAATGATCAGTACGTCGTTTTTCTGATTGTTTATAACAGCTTGATCAATCACCAAAGAAGGTACTGTATTGATGATAATATCAAACCCGGGCATAGAAAATATATCTTGTGTATACAAGGGTTGATATCCGTTAACCTTGATTTCTTCTAATTGCTCGGTCCTGCGGGCTGTAGCTGTAACATGGCATCCCAGTGCCTTAAGTTTTTTTGACAACACTTTACCAATGCGACCGTATCCCACTACACAAACTGATTTACCTTCCATAACGTAGGGTGTATTTTTCATAATAATTTCTATGGTTCCTTCTGCTGTTGGTAAAGCATTTTTCAAAGGAAATTCAGCTGCTTTTCCATAGTCGAAATACGAAATATTATGTTGTTTCAGTTGCTCAATAACAGGTGTGGGAATATTACCTGCCAAAAGAGTTTTATTCTCATATTTGCTAAAAATCGTTTGCAACGGAATTCCATTGGTAGCGTACGGTGCGTAAACCATTTTGCCATCTTGGGTCATGGGGATGGGTAGCAATATCATATCCGCGGTCACAAGTTGATTGGTTATATTCAAATCGATGGGTAATGATGGATAAGTTTCCATGCCGTACAGTGAAATGGCAAAGTGTTTTTGCAATCGTTTTGCAACGTAAGGGGTTCGATGATCTCCGCCAATGAGAAGAATGTGTTTTTTCATAGTATAATCCTCATTCAATTCGTTTTTACTACCATTGTATGAGGGTTGTCAGGAATGGTGTACCCATAAATTCAGACAACAAAAAAAGACACCCCGAAGGATGTCTTTGGAGCGGGTGATGGGAATCGAACCCACGTATCCAGCTTGGAAGGCTGGTGTTCTACCATTGAACTACACCCGCAATTCACAACGCAGATATAATACCACACTTGTGAAATTTTGTCAACAGATTTTTTTGTCGATTATCCGATTTTATTTTGTTCTTTGGCCGCAATTAAAGTATTATTCATGAGCATGGCAATAGTCATGGGGCCAACACCGCCGGGAACAGGGGTGATTGCGCCGGCGATAGGTTCCACTTCGCTGAAATTCACGTCACCGCAAAGTTTTCCGTTTTCCAGTCGGTTGATACCAACGTCAATGACAACGGCGCCTTCTTTTACCATATCAGCCGTTACAAAATTGGGGATCCCAACGGCAGCAACCAAAATATCGGCTGCCTTGCACTTGGCTTTTAGGTCTTTGGTTTTGGAATGGCAAATGGTTACGGTACCGTTTTTGTGAAGCAGTAACATTGCCATGGGTTTACCAACGATATTACTTCTGCCGATCACAACACAATCTTTTCCGGCTACTTCAATTTCTGTGGATGCAATCAGTTCCATTACGCCTGCAGGAGTACAGGGGAGAAGTTTGTAATCCCCTTGCATGATTTTCCCAACGTTTTCTGCATGGAAGGCATCCACGTCTTTTGCAGGATTGATAGCGGCAATTACAGCATCTTCTTTAATGTGTTTAGGTAAAGGAAGTTGTACCAAAATGCCGTTTACTGATTGATCGTTATTTAATTGGTCAACCAGTTTCAATAATTCATCCTGGGTGGTTTGGGCAGGAAGAGTGTATTTCAAAGAGCGGAATCCGCAGGCTTCGCACCCCTTTTCTTTGTTATTCACATATACCTGAGAGGCAGGATCTTCACCCACCAAGATAACCGCCAAACAAGGTTGAATACCTTGTTTTATCAGTTCTTTGGTTTCGGTTGCAACTCGTTCTTTAATGGCGGCAGAAACCGCTTTTCCATCAATAATTTTTGCCATGATATGTAACACTCCTATACAATTTCGGTTTTTTCCTGATTTTTCATTTTTTTGCGAATTACAAGTAGTGCAATCACACCGATGATAACACAACCTGCCGCAATGAGTTGAGAAATTTTAAAGGGACCGATCATTAAACTGTCAGTTCGAACCCATTCGATAAAGAAACGACCCAGGCCGTACCAAATAATGTATTGCAGAATCGTTTCCCCTTTGAAGCGGCGTTTTTTTGCCGAGAAATGCAGTAGGATAAATCCTAAAATACACCAAAGTGATTCATATAAAAAACAAGGGTGAACAGGAAGGGTGGGATCAACTGTTACTCCTTGATTTTCAAGCGTGGATTGTACGGAGGAAAGATAACTGAAGGTTTCATTGCTGTACATTCCCCAGGGAAGGGTGGTGTTAGAACCGAAGGCTTCCTGGTTCATAAAGTTTCCCCAGCGTCCCACTGCTTGACCTATAGGGAAGGCAAGAGCGGCTAAGTCGAACATATCCAAAACGCTTACTTTCCGCCATTTACAAGCCAATCCGCCACAAACAAAGGCACCGATGATGCCACCGTAAATGGCGAGACCGCCGTTTCTCAAATCAATCATTTCCATAAAGGAATCGTACCGATCAAGGGTAGTCAAAACGTAATAGGCACGAGCGCCCACAATGGCACCAACCGTGCCGATCATGATAATATCAATCATAGAGTCGGTTTTCAGCCCCATACTTTCTGCACGGCGGAACCCATAGATCAATGCTGCTAGAAATCCTGTAGCAATAATAATGCCATACCAGTAGACCTCAAAGGAACCGATGGTTAATGCTATAGGGTCGATATGAAAGGTTGAGCCAAACATTTCAACCGAATACATAGAAAACGCCTCCTAACTTTGGATAGGTGAGACCACCGAAAGGGTTGAACGGTCCAAATCAAAGGCGGTTTTTAGTCTTTGATTTAAATCATCAACACGCATGGCCTCAAAAATGGATACTTCGTCAAACAGTCCGGACTGGTCACAGGCGCAGTCGGTAAGAGCATCACCAATGCCTTCCACATGATTAAATGCCATGATATAACGACCGTAATACTGTTTACGAACCAATTCAAATTCTACAGGGTCAATTCCCGTGTTTTTTGTTCTTATGATGGCGTCTTTTAACTTGTCGACCACAAGATTCGGCGTGGTAGATTCACCGCTGAACAGAATGGATGCAAAGTTTCTTCCATCAAAAAGACTGGCACCGAATTCCTTGTTGATGAGCCCCTCATTGAGCATTTCGTTGTATAGTGCCGACTGGGGACCTGCCAACAGAGAAAGAAGCATAGAAATTTCAATGCGTTCCTTGGTGGGAAGGTATCCTTCACAATCCAGTTTCAACCCCCAGATAAATTGAGGAATGGCCACTGCCATTTTTTGTTCATTGTAGGAGCGAACGATTTCATGGGGTTCGTTATAGGGTTTGGTTTCCACTTGGAATCCTTCGCTGTTTATTAATTGTCTTTCACAGAGGGCAACAACCGTATCGGTTTTTACATTACCGCAAACAACAATAAACATGTTTTGTAAATTATAAAAAGTTTCGTAACACTTGTAGAGCAGGTCGGCATTGATATTGGCAATGGACTTGGCTGTTCCTGCAATGTTGATACGAACAGGATTATTGTGGTAAAGATTTTCTAACGCATTAAACAACACAATCCAGTCGGGAGAATCATCATACATGCTGATTTCCTGACCAATGATTCCTTGCTCCTTTTCCACAGTTTGCTGGGTAAAATAGGGGTGTTGTACAAAATCAAGTAAGACTGAAAAGGATTCCTCAAACTTGTCGGAACAGGAGAAAAGGTAACAGGTTTTATCAAAAGAGGTATAGGCGTTGGCGGAAGCACCGGTTTTAGCATATTTGGCAAAGGCGTCACCGTCCTCGCTTTCAAACAATTTGTGTTCCAGGAAATGGGCGATCCCTTCGGGAACGTTAGTGTATTCCGCTTCTCCTTTTTTTCTGAAACTGTTATCAATGGAACCGTATTTTGTTCCGAAAACAGCATAGCAACCTGAAAAGGCAGGTTTTTCGCAAATATAAATCTTCAAACCACTTTCATGGGTGACAACGGAATAACTTTCCTTAAGAAATTCATTGGTTAATACTTGTGTTTTCATTTTGCTTCCTCCATGGGACGTAAAGTGTAAACCGTGTCCAGAACAACACTGTTGGCGGCTTTTACAATATCCTCTTTGGTAATGGCAGAAAGATTTTCGATAAATTCATCAGGAGAAATTGCTGTATTGTCAAACAGGCGGGCAAGATACCAGCTTTCAATGGATTCCTGGGAATCGGTGACACTCCGCGCACCATCTGCCAAACTCATTCGGGAAGCAGAAATAACGTCTTCATCAAATTCCCCATTTTGCATGGCGGTTAATTGATCCAGGATTCCTTGTTTGGTTGCTTCAATATTTTCGGTATCAACACCGGAATCCACACAAATGAACCCTTTTTGGGATTGTAAACGGGCGGCACAATAATAGCATAAACTCATTTTTTCCCGTACCACGGTGAATAATTTGGAATAAGGAGAGCCACCGAAGATATCACACATCATGCGGTAGGCTAAATTGTCTTCCTGCAACGAGGATATGGTGCTTCTGAACCCCATAACCAGTTTCCCTTGGGTTAATGACATGATTTCGGATATTTCTTTAACATCTTCAACGTTTTTGGGATTAAACTCGGGGAAAAATTCTTCAGGAGCACGGCTGATTTTTTGGAATTCAGCCAGGATTTGATGGTAAATCTCTTGAGAGTCAGAGGAGCCTGTTACTGTAATCATGACAGGGGCTGTTTTCAGCATGCTTTGCCAATATGCATAAATTTCTTCCCCGGTAATTGATTTGGCTGTTTCGATGTCCCCACCGATCTCAATGCCAAAGGGTTCATCTTTGCACATTTCACTGTACATTTTGGAAATTGCATATTTTCGTTTATCGTTGATAACACTTTCCAAAGACTCAATTAAAAGCCTACGGCAAATTTCAACGTCGCCAGAAGGAAAGGTATTGTTTTCACAGTTGGGAGCAAATAGACTACTGCACAATAACTGGGCAGCCTGAGTAGATAAATTTTCCCCTTGTAAGGCGAATTCATCAGCAAGAACCGTTGTGCTGATATTCAACAGTTGCATGTCGCCCAGTTTCATAACGTGGGAAGACAAGCGTGCACCGTAAAGGGAAAGGAGTTTTCGCTGCAACAAAACAGGAGTGGGATATTCTTTGGTGGAACGGGACAACAAACGAGAGAGAAGGGAAGCGATTGCCGCATCCTTTTTCGTCAATGGTAAAATAAAGGTTACCGAAATCCGTTTTGTTTTAAATTTGTCGGTTTGGATGGTAAGCCCTGTAATTTCGGGGGCTAAGATGTTTTTTTGTGTCATCAGATTCATTGAAAACACCTCCATAATAAGGAATTATATCAAATTTGTCGGTTTTATGCAAGGGATAAACCTACGAAATTATAAGTACTTCCCATATTATTGTCATTTTGTGGTAATATCATGCAAAATTTTTAAAAAACCACAAAATATAGGTTGTGAAATGCAAAGAAAAATGATATACTATAATGGTATGATTTGGTATGAAATAATTGCTGTTTTTGATATACACTACCAAGTGAAGTTGTGAGTTTGAGGAGCGATTATTTTGAAAAATCATGAAGTGCCGGAAATTTCCCCTGAAGTGCAAAATCAAGATGCCAATGATATGGAAGACATTCATCAGCAAACAGTTTCACCCATTACCGATGCCGGTGGAAAATATTCCATTCATTGTTTGACCATCATTGGTCAAATTGAAGGGCATTACGTTTTGTCCAGCCAAAACAAAACCACAAAATATGAGGTTTTAATGCCCCAAATCGTGGCGGTGGAAGAATCAGAGAAGATTCAGGGATTGCTGATTCTATTGAATACGGTTGGCGGCGACGTGGAAGCCGGTCTTGCCATCGCAGAACTCATTACCAGCATGAAAAAACCAACGGTTTCTTTGGTGTTGGGGGGCGGGCATTCCATTGGCGTGCCCTTGGCAGTTTCTGCCGACTGTTCCTTCATTGTTCCTTCGGCTACCATGACCATTCATCCTGTACGTATGAATGGACTGGTTTTAGGGGTACCTCAAACACTGGATCATTTTGCCAGAATGCAAGACCGCATTACCGATTTTGTGGTAGAACATTCCCAAATGAAACGGGAACGGTTTCAAGGAATGATGATGAACACCTCTGAATTGGTCACCGATATCGGTACAGTGCTGGGTGGTGTTGAGGCTGTTAAAGAAGGTTTGATTGACCGTTTGGGTGGCTTGCATGATGCCATTGATTGTTTATATCAACTGATTGAAAAGGAGAATACCCATGATTGAAATTGTAAAGCATATTATTTTAGGGATGGTGCAAGGGTTGTCGGAATTTTTGCCGATTTCCAGCAGTGGACACATTAAGTTGTTCCAACACATTTTTGGATATACAGGAGAAGAAAACCTCTTTGTGTCCATTATGCTCCATTTGGGCACGTTAGTAGCTGTGCTGATTGTTTATCATAAATTGATTGGTGATTTGATTGTAGAAGCTTTTAAAGCCATTGGAGATATCTTTACAGGTAAATTCAGTTTTAAATCCATGAATTCCCATCGTCGTATGTTGGTGATGTTAATTCTTGCCACTGCTATGTTGGGGATTATGATCATTCCTTTGGGGGAGCACTCTTTGAAAGATTACATAGAGATGCTCAACGGATGTGAAAGCATTATTCCTCTGGGTTTTGCCTTTTTATTTACGGGTGTTCTTTTAATTGTTACTTTTTATGTCAATAAGCGAAACAAAAATTTTCACTCAGATGCCACAGTACGTGATGCATTGATTATTGGCGCAACCCAATGTGTTGCTACCATTTCAGGGATTTCCCGCTCAGGCAGTACCATGGCATCAGGATTGCTGTGTGGTCTTTCCAGAGAATATATGGTGAAATTTTCCTTTATTATGAGTATTCCCGCCATTCTGGCGGCTGCTCTTTCCGACGCAAAAGATGCCATTTCTGGCGAGATATCTGTGGATATTCTTCCTCTGCTTTGTGGCATCGTTTCGGCAATAGTATTCGGTATTCTGGCCATTAAACTGATTGAGTGGTTGATTCGCAAAGACCGTTACAGTTTATTTGGATATTATTGTCTTGCTTTGGGTACATTTGTTCTGGTATACAGTATTTTATAAAGATAAGGAAGGTAAAATATGGCAGCAAAAAAGAAAAAGAAGTCATCCAAAAAGGTGAAACAAGGGTTGGGAACCCGTCAAATTGTTGCAATTATTCTCTTTTTTATTAATGTTCTGTTTCTGGCCTTTTCGGCTGTGAAAGGGGAAAATCTTTGGCTGGCCCTTCATACTTTCATGATGGGTGTTGGAGGCTTCTGGATTTTTGCCTGGTTGATTTTTTCGGGATACATATTGGCTATGGCATCCTTTGACAAATTGCAAGGAAAAGTACTTCGCTTGTTGGGTGTCGGTTCACTGATTACCCTCGTTGCCACCATTGTGCAAACCTTTTTCTATCATTCCGACTTTACCTCATATACCGATTTCATTATTCATTCCTATCAAATTGGCGGGAAGGGAACCGGTGTTTTAGGGGCAGTATTGGCATATCCTTTGGCAAGTGGTTTTGGTAAAATCGGCGCCATTGTTATTGTTGGGTTAATTATCCTTGTCATTGTGCTGATTATGACTGGGACAACCTTACGGCAGTTTTTAACCACCGTATCCAAACCGGTGGAAAAAATTTCGGAAAATGCCAAGGAAGCCATTCAACAAAGGAAAATGAAAAAATTCGATCAGGAATGGGATATTTCTTTGGATGGTATGCCTGAAGACCCTACTAATCCCATTACCCGTGACGGTGCGGATCTCGATTCCAAAGGTCGTCGCCTGGTGGCAAAATACCACGGGGAAGAAGAGCTGGAAGAAATGCTTACCCCCGAAGAAATTGATGCCCTGAACCGTGAAATGGGTGCGCAAGAAAGCAAGGAAGAACAACCTGACGTTGATTTGGATGAAATTATCCAAAAAGCCCAGGGAGACAGTGAAGTAATGCGACCTGGGAAAGAGCAAACAGTTGTTACCACCCAGGATGACGGCACAGGACAGCAAGAATTTTCCGCTATCCAGGTGTCCACCCAAGAACCGGAAGAATATCGGTATCCTCCTGTGAATTTGCTGGAACAAAACATTTCCGTTACTTCCGGGAACGTTACCGATGAGTTGAAAAATAATGCTGCTTTGCTGGTAGATACCCTTCGCAGTTTTGGTGTGGAAACCCGCATTTTGAATATCAGCCGCGGCCCCAGTGTTACACGGTATGAATTGCAACCTGCCGCAGGGGTTAAAATTTCAAAAATCAAGAATCTGGCAGATGACATTGCCTTAAATCTGGCAACAGCAGGGGTTCGTATTGAAGCACCCATCCCCAATAAACCCGCTGTTGGTATCGAGGTTCCCAATAAAGACGTGGCATCTGTACGTCTTCGTGATATTATTGATTCTTCTGCTTTTGAATCGGCAACCGGAAAATTAACCGTTGCCGTTGGGAAAGATATTACCGGGAACATTGTAACTGCAGACCTTTCCAAGATGCCTCACCTTTTGATTGCCGGGACCACCGGTTCAGGGAAATCGGTTTGTATTAACAGTTTTATTTTGAGTATTTTATTCAAATCTTCTCCTGAAGAGGTAAAACTTCTGATGATCGACCCCAAGGTTGTTGAGCTGGAAGTATATAACGGATTACCCCATTTGCTGGTACCCGTGGTTACCGATCCTAAAAAAGCTTCCGGGGCTTTGGGGTGGGCGGTTTCTGAAATGGATCGCCGCTATAAGGTGTTTGGGGAATGTAAAGTCAGAGATTTAAACTCTTACAATCAATTTGCCGCTACCCATGAAGGGTTTGAAAAAATGCCTCAAATCCTCATTGTGGTGGATGAGTTAAACGATTTGATGATGGTAGCTCCTGCGGAAGTAGAAGATTCCATTTGCCGCTTGGCACAGAAAGCCCGTGCCGCAGGCATGCACTTGGTGGTCGCAACCCAACGACCTTCAGTAGACGTTATTACCGGGTTAATCAAAGCCAATATCCCCAGCAGAATTTCTTTGAAGGTTGCCAACCAGATTGACTCCCGTACTATTTTGGATCAACAGGGGGCGGAAAAGTTGTTGGGAAAAGGGGACATGCTCTTTTATCCTGTTGGGATTCCCAAACCGGTTCGTGTGCAAGGGTGTTGGGTTTCCGATGATGAAATCAAATCGGTCATCAACTACATTGTTGGTGACAAACAAAATGAATATAACCAGGATATTGCTGATGAAATTGAACGTCACGCTGCCGAAACCAAAGGCAAAAAGAACAGCAGTGGGGATGAGGAAGGCGGAGATGAATTTGACGAAATGCTTCCTCAAGCCATCGAGGTGGTTGTGGAAGCGGGGTCTGCTTCTACATCCCTTTTGCAACGACGTTTAAAATTAGGGTATGCCCGTGCTGCCCGCATTGTTGACCAAATGGAAGAACGAGGCATTGTTGGGCCCTTTGAAGGGGCAAAACCCCGTCGGGTACTGATTACCAAACAGCAATATGAAGAAATGAGAATGAATCAAAGTGAGTAAAACAATCAAAGATTTTTTACCAATCTCACCGGCTGACGTTAAAGAACGGGGATGGGAAGAAATAGACTTTCTTCTGATTACAGGGGATGCCTATGTAGATCATCCCAGTTTCGGTACGGCTATCATCAGTCGGGTTTTAGAAGCCAAAGGATATCGGGTTGCCATTTTAAGTCAGCCCGATTGGACTTCTACGAAAGAGTTCGTGCAATTCGGAAAACCTCGCCTGGGAATTATGATCAATGCAGGGAATATCGATTCCATGGTGGCTCATTATACCGCCGCCAAGAAAAAACGCAGTGAAGATGCATATTCCCCCGGCGGTAAATCGGGGAAACGTCCTGACCGCGCAGTGGTTGTATATGCCAACAAAGCTAGAGAAGCCTTTCCCGATTCTCCCATTATTATTGGAGGATTGGAGGCTTCTTTGCGCCGTTTTGCCCATTATGATTATTGGCAGGATTCGGTTCGCCGTTCAGTATTGTTGGACTGTGGTGCCGATTTGCTTTCCTATGGTATGGGTGAAAACCAAACCATTGAAATTGCTGACCGCTTGGCAAAAGGCGAACCCATTTCTTCTTTAACCGATGTTTTGGGGACTTGCTACGTTTCCAATGAACCTGTGGAGGGTAGTTTTTTGCCTTCTTTTGAAGAAGTTTGTCGGGATAAAAAATTATATGCCAAAGCCGCGCGTATTGAACTGGACGAACAGGATCATATTCGAGGCAAAAAGTTGGTACAAAAGCATGGAAATCGGTTTTTGGTTCAAAATCCTCCTATGCCGCCTTTAACCACCAAGGAACTGGATTGGGTGTATTCTTTGCCTTATCAACGGTATTATCATCCTTCCTATGAGCCTTTTGGCGGTGTACCCGGGATTGAAGAAGTTGAGTTTTCTGTTACTCATAATCGTGGATGTTTTGGTGCTTGTAATTTTTGTTCACTGGCATTTCACCAGGGACGTTTTATTACCACTCGCAGTGAAAAATCTGTTTTGCAAGAAGCTGAACAGTTGACCCATAATCCACATTTTAAAGGTTATATTCATGACGTTGGAGGACCTACCGCTAATTTCCGTTTTCCTGCTTGTGAACAACAGATTCGAAATGGTTTGTGCAAAGGGAAAAAATGTCTGGCCCCCACACCTTGTAAAAATTTAATTGCCGACCATGAAGAATATCTTGCTATTTTACGGAAGATGCGGAAAATCCCTAAAATCAAAAAGGTGTTTATTCGTTCAGGGATTCGTTTTGATTATTTGTTAGCCGATAAAAACGAAGCCTTCTTTAAAGAATTAGTGGAACATCACATCAGCGGTCAACTAAAGGTTGCACCGGAACATTGTTCTGCCGCTGTTTTGGACAAAATGGGTAAACCTCATATTGAAACTTATCTTCAATTCCAAAAACGTTATCAGAATTATAACGAGATGCTTCATAAAGAACAATACCTGGTCCCGTATTTGATGTCTTCCCATCCGGGAAGCACCATGAAAGATGCTTTGGAATTGGCTTTGTTTTTGAAAAAACAACATCTGAGACCTCAACAGGTTCAGGATTTTTATCCCACTCCGGGTACCATTTCTACAGCGATGTTCTACACCGAGTTAGACCCCTATACGTTACAACCGGTATATGTTCCCAAAACCCCTGAAGATAAAGCCGCTCAACGGGCCATGCTTCAATATTTCCGTCCTGAAAATCATGATGTGGTTCGTAAGGCCTTAATTGCCATGGGACGTCGCGATTTAATCGGTGTCGGTAAAAATTGTCTGGTGCCACCCTTAGAAAAGAAAGATGTTAAGAAAACCGCGACTTCCAAAGGAAATAAGCGAATCACCAAAAAGAATAGCCATCAATGGCATGGGCCAAATGGGAAACGAAAATGATTGAAAATAAACGAAAGTCCCGTATTACCAGAATTGTTAGTTTCGGTTTAGCGTTGATCGCTGTACTGTCTTTGCTTGTAGTTTTTTGTAATCCCAATGGAAAGTTCTATCAGTTTTTGGGAGATATTGGCATAGTTCATAAGCGCTGTGATACTTCGCAAGGTGGCTTTGCTTTTTATAACGTTGGCAATGGAGACGCATCCTGTGTTTATACCAACCAAGCGGTGGGACTGATCGATACTGGAACCGAGCTTATGGCAGGTTCTTTGATAGAACACATCAAAGAACTGAAAACATCTACGTTGGATTTTGTTGTTTTATCACATCCCCACAATGACCATGCGGGCGGTTATTTACATTTGCTAAAAGAATTTACTATTAAACGTTTGTTTGTTCATGACTGTTTTATAACGGATTTTTCAAATGTTTCTTTATATCAGGAAATTTTAGAACAATCGCTGCAAGCAGGAACAGAGATTTGTTACGTTACCCACGGAATGACGGTGAAAATTGGCGGTATCAGCATGACCTTTTATGATGCTATGCGGGGTGTAGATGAAAACCAGCGTTCGCTTGTGGTTGACGTTGAAATTGGCGATAAAAATTGTCTTTACACGGGAGATATAGGGTTTCCCATTGAACATCAGTTACTTCGCATGGGACACTCTTTAAAATCCGATATTTTAAAGGTGGGGCATCATGGAAGTGTAGATGCTTCTTCCACAGAATTTCTGAAAGCAGTTTTGCCTGAATATGCAGTGGTTTCGGTTGGTCAAAATAATTACGGGCATCCCTCCCGGGAAACTGCCAAGCGGATCGAAGTGGCTGGTGCCAAGTTATATCGTACTGATATTTGCCATAAAATATTATTTAGCGTTGAAAATCAGGAACTATCAGTTTCGGTTCATTAAGGAGATCATCATGAGTTTGGTTTCGAAATTTCAGTTAGAATATACGTTGGTTGACAGCGATCAACCCGTTGTAACCGCCATAGTTGTTGCCGCAGGAAGCGGGAGCCGTATGGGAAGAGAAAAACAGTTGATGCCTCTTTTAGGAGTTCCTGTCCTTGCCAGAACGTTGACAGCCTTCGAACAATGCGATGCTGTCAGAGACATTATTGTTGTTACCAAAGAAGAAATGATTGCGGATGTTCAAAATCTGGTTGATACATACAACATAAAAAAAGTTACTGCTGTGGTCTCCGGTGGAAAGGAACGACAGGAATCGGTTGCTAATGGGCTTTCCCAAGTGTCTTTAGATACTGTTTATGTTGCCATTCACGATGGAGCACGTCCGTTAATTACACCTGATGAAATTCAAAAAGTTATTACTGTGGCAGGTGAAACAGGGGCAGCTGCTCTGGCAGTTCCTGTTAAAGATACCATTAAGCGGGTGGATAGTAACGGAAAGATTATAGAAACCCCCCTTCGATCTTCTCTGATGGCCATGCAAACCCCACAGGTGTTTGATGTTTCTTTATATCATAAAGCCTTAGAAAATGCCACCGCTTTGGGGTTGGCGGTAACCGACGATTGTCAGATTTTAGAAGCGGCGGGATATCCTGTTTACACGGTGGAAGGCAGTTATCGCAACATAAAAATTACCACACCTGACGACGTTGCCCTGGCAGAAGTTTTATTGGCGCAGGAGGAAAGAAATGATTAGAATCGGACATGGCTATGATGTTCACCGTTTGGTGGAAAATCGCGATTTGATTTTAGGTGGTGTAACCATTCCTTATGAAAAGGGATTGCTTGGTCATTCAGACGCAGACGTGTTGTTGCATGCAATTTCCGACAGTTTATTAGGTGCCGCTGGGTTAGGGGATATTGGCAAACATTTTCCTGATACCGACCCGAGATACAAAGGGGCAGATAGTCGGGTTTTGTTGCGCCACGTTGTTTCACTTCTCCAAAGTTATGGGTATAGCGTAGGCAATATTGATGCTACCGTTTTAGCGCAGCGTCCGAAATTGGCGGAATATATTCCCGTCATGAGAGAAAACATTGCTAAGGATTGCAATGTAGACAGTTCTGCAGTGAACGTAAAAGCCACCACAGAAGAAGGTCTTGGATTTACTGGGGAAAGCTTGGGAATTGCTTCTCATGCGGTTTGTATCATTTTGAAAAAATAACCTGTCCCCATTTAGTTTTCACTTCATAGAATGATATTGATACGAGGTGAAAACAATGAAACAAGAACGAATTTTAGTCAGTTCCATCACCTATGCCATCAAAGGCAGAGATTTACTTCGTTCCATGGGCTACAAAGCCTATATTGAACGGAGTAAAGGCCAATTAGAACATGGGTGTGGATACAGCATATATGTTACCCATGATACCGAAGGGGCAAAACGCATTTTAGAGCAGCATCATATCAGAATGTTGCCTTCGGGTGGTGGGTATGAATAATGGTCTATTTTGACAATGCAGCCACTACCTCTCCCAAACCGGATTCGGTGAGGGAGGCAGTGGCTTTTACTTTAAAAAATCTTTCGGTGAATCCTGGTCGAAGCAGTTACCACCGCGCTATAGAAGCATCCAAAGTTATGTATGATTGTCGCAAAGCGGCGGCGGATTTTTTTGGCTTTTCCCAACCTGAACGGGTCATTTTCACCGGCAACTGCACCCATGCCATCAACACGGTAATAAAGGGGTTAAATTTAAAGAACGGAAACGTAGTCACTTCATCATTAGAGCACAATGCTGTGATGCGACCGTTGGAAAAATGTAAGAACCTCGGTTGTGAAATTCGCATTGCCGAGGTGTTTTTTGATGACCCATCTGCCACAGTACGTTCCTTTGCCAGGTTAATTGACGACCAAACAAAACTGGTGATTTGTTTACATGCTTCCAACGTTTGCGGCTTGGTTTTGCCCGTTGAACAAATCGGAAAACTTTGCAAAGACAGAAGAGTTCCCTTTGCTGTGGATGCCGCCCAGACAGCCGGTGTACTCCCAATAAACATGGAACAAATGAACATTGATTACTTGTGTTTGCCGGGCCATAAAGGCCTTTACGGCCCCATGGGCACAGGATTGCTGTTATGTGGCGGAAATTTGCCTAATACCTTAATGGAAGGGGGTACAGGGAATTTTTCCATTAGTCCTTTTCAGCCGGAAGAATTTCCCGAACGTTTAGAGAGTGGAACGGTAAATCTTCCGGGCATTGCGGGTTTGAAAGCGGGAATTGAGTTTGTAAAACAAAAAACACCAAAGCGAATTCATGAATATGAAATGGGCCTCCTTCAAACGGCATATCAAGGTTTGAAAAATATTCGCCATATCACCCTGTATACTCCTTATCCCGAGCTGGAAAAATATACGTCGGTTTTGTCATTTAACATCAATAAAATGCACAGCATGCAAGCGGCAGAAAAATTAGCAGAAGGGGGATTTGCTTTGCGGGCGGGTCTTCATTGTGCTCCTAATGCTCATCGGCGTTTGGGAACCATTTCTTATGGAACAATACGAATGGCACCCTCGGTATTTAACAACAAAGGAGAGGTCAATCGCTTTTTGCAATATGTATCCAAACTTTCGCGATAAAAAAAGGTACTTACCATTCCATTGGTAAGTACCTTAAAATTTTAATTTTCTGAAACAACGTCAGACATATCGTACAAACGAGGAGGTTTATTTGCCAGGAACACTGCGGCTTTCACAGCGCCAACAGCAAAAACTTCCTTGGAATGGGCGGAATGGGAAAGGGTTACCACTTCGTCTTTTCCGGCGAAAATCACTTGATGTTCGCCAACAATGGTTCCACCGCGAATGGAATGTATTCCAATTTCATTGGCTTCCCGTTTTTGACGACGACTGTGACGGTCGTAAACAGGGACCATTTCTTTGTCTCTGCCTTCAATAGCAGCGTCTAATAACATGTTGGCTGTACCGGAAGGAGCGTCAATTTTTTGGTTGTGATGGGCTTCCACAATTTCAATATCAGCCCGTTCACCTAACACTTGTGCGGCTTTTTTTACCAAAGCGGCTAACAAATTGATTCCCAGGGACATATTTCCAGAATAGAACAACGCAACCTTTTCAGCAGCTTTGTGTATGGTTTCTACCTGGCAACAACTCAGCCCCGTTGTGGCAATAACAGCGGGTATTTGATGTTTCTGGCTGTATTCCAATAAACTACCCAAAACTGAAGGGTGAGAAAAATCAATAATAACATCAGCGGATTCCTGAATATCACTGAACGCATTGTAAACAGGGTAGGGACCACCATTGCAGGCTTGAAGATCAACCCCGGCAACGATTACGGCACCCTCTTGTTCATTCACCAATTTGGTAATTACTTGCCCCATGTGGCCTTGACAGCCCGATAATATGATTTTTAACATGTTTTACACATCCTGTAATAAATTATAACATATCCGCTTCTGTTAAAAGGGAACGAATTTTTTCTTTGTTGGCAGAAGAAATTTTCCCAAGAGGCATACGACCAATGCCCACTGAAAGTCCAACTTGATTCATGGCTTCTTTCACGGGCATGGGATTAACGTCACAAAACATGGCATTCATTAAAGCAAGATATTGGTTTTGCAGAGCCATAGCTCCCCGGAAGTTTCCTGATAATGCCATATCGCAAAGGGAAGACATGATTTGAGGACATAAATTGGAAAATACAGAAATAACGCCCTTGGCACCCATACTGATCATGGGGATGGTTTGATCATCGTTCCCTGAATAAATCTGAAGATCGTCTCCGCACAAAGCGATGGTTTTGGCAAGAGCAGAAATATCACCATTTGCTTCTTTGGTAGCGACAATATTAGGGTGTCTGCACAAAGCGGCGTACGTTTCGGGGAGAATATTCATCCCTGTTCGGGAAGGAACGTTATAAAGAATAATGGGTGTATGAACACGGTCGGCAATGTAATTATAGTGACGAATCAAACCCTCCTGAGAGGTTTTGTTGTAATACGGGGTCACCATCAACAAGGCGTCTGCCCCTAATTTCTCCGCTTCATGGGAAAGTTCCACAGTATATTCGGTATCATTACTGCCGGTGCCTGCCACGACGGGAATGCGACCGGCAGTTGTCTCGATAATGGTTTGAATGACTTTTACATGTTCATCGTGCCGAAGGGTACTTTTTTCTCCTGTGGTTCCGCAAGCAATAATCGCTTTAGTTCCACCTGCGATTTGTAATTCCACCAAAGAACGGATTTTGTCATAATCAACCGAACCGTTTTCAGTAAAAGGGGTAACAAGGGCTGTACCTACACCGCAAAAAATAGGATCAGACATTAAAAATCACTCCATGATCGGTATTTTTAGTCCATATATCCCTTGGCACAAAGAAGTTCAGCCAACAATACAGCACCACCGGCGGCGCCACGAAGAGTATTGTGGGACATACAAACAAATTTGTATTGATATTGGGTGTCTTCACGCAGACGACCAATGGAAATTGCCATACCGTTTTCTAAATTACGATGTAATTTGATTTGGGGCATATTGTCCTCGGTGAAATAGTGAAGGAATTGTTTGGGAGCACTGGGCAATTCCAATTCCTGGGCAGGGCCTTTAAATTGTTCCCAAATAGCAAGGATTTGTTCCTTGGTGGGTTTCTTTTTGAAATCTACAAATACTGCGGCAGAGTGACCGTCACTAACAGGGACACGAATGCATTGCGCAGTAAAAGCAGGGGAGGTGGCGTTAACAATTCGATCCCCCTGGATGGTTCCCCAAATCTTCAGGGGTTCTTGTTCGGATTTTTCTTCTTCACCGCCAATATAGGGGATTACGTTGTCTACCATTTCAGGCCAACGTTCAAAGGTTTTCCCAGCACCGGAAATGGCTTGATAGGTGCAAACCAGAACACGTTCAGGTTCAAACTCATTCAAAGGATAAATGGCAGGTACGTAGGATTGCAAAGAACAGTTGGATTTTACAGCAATAAAACCGCGTTTGGTGCCTAAACGTTTGCGTTGGGCAGGAATAATGTCAATATGGTCGGCGTTCAATTCGGGCACAACCATAGGAACGTCGGCGGTTTTACGGTTAGCGCTGTTGTTGGAAACCACAGGGCATTCTAATTTAGCATATGCTTCTTCCAAAGCCAATATTTCAGCTTTGGGCATATTTACAGCACAGAATACGAAATCGACCATTTTTGCGATTTCTTCTTTTTGGGTTTCGGCATCAAAAACAGGCATATCTTTAACTTGTTCAGGCATTTCGTTGGTCATAGCCCAACGGTCACCAACAGCTTCTTTATAAGTCTTTCCTGCAGAACGGCCACTGGCTGCCAATGCGGTAATATCGAACCAAGGATGGTCGTTGAGCAAAGTAATAAACCGTTGGCCAACCATACCGGTTGCCCCTACAATACCTACTTTATATTTTTTCATATAGATCCTCCTAAATAAAGTATTGTAATAATTCCAAAGATGTATTATAATATGAAATTATCAATGCACTTATCATACCATTTTTTGAAAACAATGTCAATAAAACTGAGGGAAAACATGAAGAAATCTGACTTTTTTTATCATCTACCCACCGAATTGATCGCACAACATCCCTGCGAACAGAGGGATAATTCTTCTTTGATGGTTCTTAACCGTCAAACAGGCGAAATTACCCATGAGCATTTTTATGATTTACCTAAATATCTTCGGACGGGTGATTGCTTAATCATTAACGATACCAAAGTATTGCCTGCCAGAATTTACGGAGTAAAAATCCCCACCGGCGCAGTGGTGGAATTTCTGCTATTGAAACAGTTTCCTGACGGGGCTTGGGAATGTCTGGCAGGACCCGGAAAAAAAGCAAAACCCGGCGACCGTTTTTCCTTCGGCGAGGGATTGATGGAATGTACGGTAGAATCCATCGCTCAAGAAGGAAATAGGGTGATTCGGTTTGAATATGAAGGCAATTTTTATGAAATTCTGGATAAAATAGGAACCATGCCTTTGCCTCCTTACATCACAGAAACACTGGAAGATCAATCCCGTTATCAAACAGTATACGCCCGTGAAATCGGTTCTGCCGCGGCTCCTACCGCAGGGCTTCACTTTACCGATGACGTGTTTACAGCGTTAAAAGAAAAAGGTGTTTCGGTGGGGCGGGTAACCCTTCACGTTGGCTTAGGCACCTTCCGTCCCGTAAAAGAAGAGGAAATTGAAAACCACGTCATGCATTCGGAACATTACGAAATGCCGGAAGAAACTGCCCGGTTAATCCGTAAAACCAAGGAAAATGGCGGACGGGTGATTTGTGTTGGTACCACCAGTTGCCGTACCGTGGAAACCATTGCATCACAAGGGGACGTGAAAGCCCAAGAAGGATGGACAAGCATTTTTATATATCCCGGATATGAATTTTCCTGTATGGATGGTTTGGTAACCAATTTCCATTTGCCTGAAAGCACCTTGCTGATGTTGATTTCTGCCTTTGCAGGTTATGAAAACGTGATGAATGCCTATCGGGTTGCCGTTGAAAATCAGTATCGGTTTTTCAGTTTCGGTGATGCCATGTTGATACTATAAGGAGATAATGAATGTATAAATTACTGACTACCGAAAACAAAGCCCGACGGGGTGAGTTTGTTACCCCTCATGGCACTGTGCAGACTCCTGCGTTTATGAACGTTGCCACCTGCGCTGCCATTAAAGGCGGTTTATCCGCTTACGATTTAAAAGATATTGATTGCCAGGTGATGCTTTCTAACACCTATCATCTTCATTTGCGTCCCACAGATGCTGTTGTGAAGCAGTTGGGGGGACTTCATAAAATAACGGGGTGGGACGGCCCCATTTTGACTGATAGCGGTGGATTCCAGGTGTTTTCCTTGGCAAAACTTCGGAATATTAAAGAAGAAGGGGTTACCTTTCATTCCCATATCGACGGGCACAAGATTTTCATGGGGCCGGAAGAAAGCATGCAAATTCAGTCCAATTTAGGCTCTACCATCGCCATGGCTTTTGATGAATGTGTTGAAAACCCCGCTACCTACGATTATGCCAAACAATCGGCAGACCGTACCGTGCGTTGGTTAAAGCGGTGTAAAGCCGAGATGGATCGTCTTAACGCATTGCCAGATACCATTAACCCGCAACAAATGTTGTTCGGCATTAACCAAGGCTCCACTTATGATGATATTCGTGTGGAACATATGAAAGAAATTGCCCGATTGGATTTGGACGGCTATGCCATTGGCGGTTTGGCAGTAGGGGAGACCGCTGAGGAAATGTATCGGGTAATTGATGCGGTGGAACCTCACATGCCTAAAGATAAAATCCGCTATCTGATGGGAGTTGGTACACCTGCCAATATCATTGAAGCGGTCAGCCGTGGGGTGGATTTATTCGACTGTGTTATGCCCAGCCGGAATGCCCGACATGGTCATCTCTTCACTTCCAAAGGCATTGTGAATATCCACAACGCAAAATATACACTGGACGAGTCTCCTTTGGATGAGAATTGCGGATGCCCCGTTTGTCGGAACTTTTCTAAAGCATACCTTCGCCATCTGTTTGCCGCAGGGGAAATGTTGGGGATGCGTTTAGCAGTAATTCACAATTTGTATTTTTATAATCACTTAATGGAAACCATTCGTGAGACAATAGAAAATCAAACCTTTACCGCCTGGAAAGATGAGGTTTTACCCATAATCAGTAAAAGAATTTAATATTTTTCAAAATTATGGAAATAACCCTTGAATTTTTTGGCAATACCAAGTATAATGAATTGAATTTATGTGAAAGAGGTAAAAAATCTTATGACCGGTGGAAATTCTGCATTTTTAATCATTTATATCGTTGTTATCGTAGCTTTCTTCTATTTTGTTATGATTCGACCTCAAAAGAAACGTCAAAAGAAAGAAGAAGCCATGCGCAACAACATTCAAGTTGGCGATGAAATTATCACCATTGCCGGTGTATACGGTCGCATTGTTGCTTTGAAAGAAGATTCCTTTATTCTGGAATCCGGTCCTGACCGTTCCAAACAAAGAATTGCTCGTTGGGCCATTCAACAAAATTTGACTGTTCACGAAGAACAATAAACTTGTCATATCAATTTGTCCCTCTGAATATGCTTTTTTATAAAGTATATTCGGGGGGATGTTTTATATGGTAAAAAAGAAGAGTAGTAACAGCAGGGAAGGGTGGCAAACGGTTGTTGTGGGTTGGGTTGCAGGAATTATGACAGCATTGTTTCTGATGATGATCTCCGCGTGGTTCATGACGGTGAAAGATTGCAGTGAAACGCTTGTGTCGGTGTTGTCCTACACCATTATTCTTTTTTCTTGTCTGGTGGGTGGTTTTGTTTCCTCCCGTACAGCGGGTCGTCAAGGACTAAAGGTAGGTGCCATAATTGGTGGAACGGTGTTTGCAACAGTTCTGGTTTCAGGGGTGATAACCAACGGCTTTCAAGGTGACGTACAAATGCTGATCAAAGGAGCTCTATCGGTTGTGTTTGGTGTTCTCGGTGGTATATTTGGTGTGAACACCAATGGGAAACGAAAAATGAAATAAGTGATTTTCATACACCTTCTTGTGGTTTAAAAGAAGGTGTATATCAATATTATGTGGTTTACAAAACACTGTTTACATAATTTCTGTGTACGTTTACATAAAACGGTTTACATAATAATCGATTTTAAAAAAATATCGAATTATTTCTCAAAAATCCCTTGAAATATATGGGGAAATAGGGTATATTATTATTTGCTGACTGAAAATCATTTTGATTTTAGGTTGTCATATTTCTAAACAAACAATACGTTTCCGCTGCAATGTTGTTTACATAATGTTTTGCGTTTTAACAACATATACGCATAACACGGTCGTTATGTTGTAGTTTTGTCAATATCTTGTGTGCATATCTTTTACTGTTGTCGCATATCTTTTTTGTGGACAAACACAGAAAGGATGTGGTACACGTTGATGAAACGGTTATCCATGACTGTTACCAGAAAGTTAACGGAATACATTTTACGAAACGGACTGTTGGTATCATTCTTTGTTTTGTTTTCTGTTGGCTTGGTGCTTGGTTCTGTTACCTACCGGACACTCCGCGAAACCCCAACCCAGTTACCTTATGTTTTTGAGCAGTTCATCAGTGGACGGGAAAATGCATCTTTACTTATCTTGGTATGCCGTTCCTTGTTTTCTGCTTTTCTTCCTTTGCTCTTAAGTTACTGCTTCGGGTTGTTTATGTATGGTTACATTCCTTGTTTCCTTTTGGTGTTTATTCGAGGAATGGGTTATGGAATGGTCAGCGGATATATCTATACCGCCTATGAATTAAAGGGAGTGGCCTTTGTATTGTTGGTAATACTTCCCGCTGCTTTTATTCATTCTTTGCTGTTATTCATTGGTGCCAGAGAAGCCTTTCGCTTTTCGGTTTTACTTTCAAAGAATTATTTTCGGGACCTAACGGTTATGAATCCTTGTAATCGTTTGAAGCGGTACCATTATCAATATTTAATTTTGTCCGGCTTTACGGTAGTTGCCGCTTTGATGGATGGTTTGTTATCCCGTGTGTTTATGGACGTTTTTGGGTTTTAATGAGGAGAAGAAGTGTAAAATGAAGGAAATCAGAAAACAATTTGAAGAATATTTAATAGAGACTCGTAAGTCTTCCAATAACACGCGCCAATCTTATTTAAGAGATTTGGAGCAGTATTTCACTTATTTACATAACAAAAATATCAAAGTGTTTTCGGTTTCCAAAGAACAAATTCAAAAATTTGTTCAATCCTTGGAAGCGGCGGGACTTTCTGAATCCACTGTTACCAGAATGCTTTCTACTCTTCGTTGTTTTTACCGTTTTTGCTTGTTGAACAATAAGGTAAAGGAAAACCCTGCCATGGGAATTCAGGCAGTAAAAACCCAAAAGAAACTACCCGAAGTGCTTACTGCCAATGAAATCGAACTTTTGTTGATGCAACCTGACGTTTCCGATTTAAAAGGCTGTCGCGACAAGGCTATGCTGGAACTTTTGTATGCAACGGGAATTCGTGTTAGTGAATTGATTGATCTGAACGTTGAGGACGTTAATCTTCAACTGAGCATTTTATATTGCCGTGCAGGGAAAAACGAACGGGTAATTCCCATTTATGATGAAGCTCGCGATGTGGTTGCCGATTATTTAAAACGGGTCAGAAACGCCGTTATTTTGGATTATAATGAAACGGCATTGTTTACCAATATGAATGGATCCCGTATGACCCGACAAGGATTCTGGAAAATTGTTAAAGCATATACCAAATCTGCCAATATCGACAAAGATATCACCCCTCATACATTGCGTCACTCCTTTGCTACCCATTTGTTGGAAAACGGTGCGCAGTTGAAGGATATTAAAGAAATGTTGGGTCATGCTGACATTTCTTCCACGCAAGTGTATGCCAAGATGGTAAAAGAACGGTACAAGAACGTTTATGCTAGTTATCACCCCAAAGCCCGTCGTGCTTAAAATTACGGAGGAAGTCAAAAATGTCTCTTTTTAATAATTACAATAAACCCGGTCCCGGTGTGTTAAAAAACGCCGGATACGAACCCAATCGTTTTACGTTATATTTTCAGTTATTAGGCAGAAAGTTCTGGAACTTGTGCATTTTAAACCTTGTGTTTGTTTTGTTTACGGCGCCTTATATTGCTTTGTCCATTCTTTTGTATAATCTTTTGGGCAAGTTTGAATTTATTGCTGTATTGGGATTTCAATTCCATTTCTTATTCAGTTTATTGCCTTTTGCCTTTATTGGTCCCGTTTTGGGCGCAGTTTTTAAGGTTGCCCGTGATTTCGCCAGGGAAGAACCTACATTTATTTTCTCAGATTTCATGTCGACTTTGAAAAAAAATATCGGAAAACCTATTGCTTTGTCTTGTATTAGTTATCTCTTCTTTGTTTGCCTAACCTTTGCCTTGCCTTTCTATTATTTGCAACCCGGCATCAGCGTGTACGTGTTCTTTCCTTTGTGCCTGTTTGCTACCTTTATTCTGGTTACGGTTCAGCATTATATTTACACCATGTCGGTTTGTTTTGAGTTGTCCTTGAAAGATATCTTAAAAAATGCGGTAATTCTCACCTTTGTTTCCATTGGCAGCAGTATTTTAACTCTGCTGTTCCTGTTATTCTTTATCGCCTTGATCATCACCCTGTTAATGTTTGCTTTCCAATATCCCATCATTTTCGGGTTCCTGGCGATTCTGTTGGTTTGCTTTCTCTTTGGGTTCTATTATTTTACCATCAGTTTTATTACCCATCCTGTTTTACAAAAATACATCGTGGAGCCCTACTATAAAGCAAATCCCCAAGAGACTTCCGCCGCTGTTAAAAATACGTCTTTATTGAAGAATGACGACCTAGCCGAACCCAAAGAGGTGCCTGAATACGTCTACCATAACGGGCGTATGGTTCATCGTTCGGTATTCGAAAGTGAGTCATTGTTTGATGACAACCGAAAAATTGGACCCGATCACAAGGAATGATACAACAATAAAACCCTCTTGGAAAAATCCAAGAGGGTTTTGCTATGTTATTGTTGAATCATCCGATCAATCAAAGTGTGGGCTTTTTCAATGAGAATGCCACTTGCTTTGGCGGTCTTTTCGTTAAATTCTTTGGGACCATCAACCCATTGGTTACTGCGATACAAAAGATAGGGCACAGGATCGGAGCAATGGGTCATAATAGAAAGGGGAGTAGGATGATCAGGCATAATCAACAACGTAAAATCATCCAATTCTTTGACCTGTTCCAAAAGGGGAATTAAAATCTTTTGGTCGATAATTTCTAAAGACTTTACTTTGTTCTCCATTTCACCCCGATGTCCACATTCATCAGGGGCTTCCACGTGAATATACACATAGTCCTGCCCTTGTTTAAGGGCATCTATGGCAGCTTTTGCTTTACCGTCAAAGTTGGTGTCAATATAACCGGTGGCACCTTCAACGTCAATCACTTGCATGTCAGAGCAACGGGCAATCCCTTTTAAAAGGTCTACAGCAGAAATAACGGTGCCTTTCAACCCGGTTTTTTGGGTGAAATTGGAGAGTTGAGGTTTAGACCCCTGACCCCAAAGCCAGATATGGGTGGCAGGGCGTTTCCCCTCCTGAATCCGTTTTAAATTAACAGGATGGTCTTGTAAAACGGCATTGCTGGCTTTCATCATAGCCAATAAAGGTTGAGCAACTTCGGAAGTGTTCAAATACTCACCGATCACCTTGCCGGAAATGTCATGGGGAGGGGTAAGGGTGCCAATATTTACCGTACCGTCTTTCCACACCAGGCAATGCCGGTAACTTACACCGGGATAAAAAGAGAAAACTTCGGTTCCTAAAGCCTTTTGTACAGCAAGAATCAATTCCTTTGCTTCGGCAGTGGAAATATCACCGGCACAATAGTCAACCATAGTTTTGTCATGAAATTCGGGTTCATCACTTAATGTTACCAGATTACAACGCATGGCAACGTCGTTCACCCCTAAATCAATGCCCATGTTAGCAGCTTCCAGGGGAGAACGCCCGGTGTAATAACAGGCAGGGTCATACCCAATGACCGATAAATTGGCAACGTCGCTGCCCGGGGACATTCCATCAGGTACAGTTTTTGCCAAACCCACCTCAGAGTGGGGAACGATACTGTCCATCCCAGGCGTTTTCGCATATTCCAAGGGGGTTTTGTTACCTAAGGCTTCAACAGGATAATCTGCCATACCGTCGCATAATAACACAATATATTTCATATTACATTCACCTCAGTATAATTATGGTTTATTATGGTGTTGTTTTTTGTATTGAAAGGGCGTAACCCCTGTTCGCTTTTTGAAAAATTGAATGAAATGAGAATAATCACTAAAACCGGAAGCGTAGCAGGCGTCCGATATGTTTTCTCCGTAGGACAATAAACGCTTTGCCCGTTCCAAACGAATGTTCAGCAAATATTCATAAGGGGAAACACCCAAATGCTTTTTGAAAAGGGACGAGAGATAGGATTTACTGATATTCATGTGACTGGCAATGGTATCCAAGGTGATGCCATTGGAGAAGTTGGAATTGATGTAATTGATGGTATCTCGTACGATCAAAGGAGTTTTATCGGATTTCTGGAGTTTATAGGGATGTAAATAGCCATCATTGATGATTTGAAGAATTTCAATTAAATTCTTATACAAATGAAGATCCTGCTGGAACTGATTTGCTCCTTCAAATCGATCAATTTCAAACAATATGTCAATCAATTCTTCCCGTTTGTCCTTTGGCAACTGGATACAGTTGGAATGGTAATTGTTTCGTTCATAAAAGAAGTTCAACAAGTTTTCGTGGGTATTGTTAATGAAATTGAAATGTTCAGGCAAAAAGAAAATAACAAAACGTTCCCAAACTGTATTTTTTTCAATGGTATTAAAATGCACTTCATCTTTATTGTAAATAAGGATATCACCATAACTTAAACGGTGAATACGGTCCCCCACAAAAAAGGTGCAATCCCCTTGGAGATGAACGTAAATTTCAGCGCGAGTCGGGTGCATAAAGCGAACTGAAACTTTGTTTTCGTTCATATCCTTAGAATATCGAAAAGAGATCAGAGGAATTTTTTCAGAAATCTGTGTATTGAACATTCGTTTTTCTCTTCTGATTTTTTCCATTTTGACCCCTCCAATCACATTTTTATTTATTATACTATGTTTTTCCATTTGTTGCAATAGGATTTTTATGTTATTTGGTATTTTAATTGTTATCTTTCATGAACGAACTGTAAATTCATATGAAAAAAACTTTAAATTCCCCATGA
>JAZNWL010000024.1:0-11385 GCA_045593325.1 Acutalibacteraceae bacterium
CCCCCCAACACTACGACACCCACTGCCTGCACCACTGCAAGAAGCATGCCCAAGGCGGCGGGAGTATCCTGGTCGCCCCCACGGAACAAGGATGAAATCCCCCCTGTTAACAACCGCAGGTTTAACAAAACACAAACCACCAAACTGCCTGCATACAATCCCAAGGTTAAAGAGGGATTATCGCCCAGCAAGCCGTTGGTAATGTCAAAACGGTCCACCAAGGTAAGAAGCAAGGTGAAAACAAACAAAGCAAAGGTAATCACCATGCGCAAGGTAGCGCTTCTCCGACGGGCAAGCAGGTCAAACTTCACCTGGGAGGCATCCTGAATGGAATGATATTCTCCGTCATCCTGGAAGGTTTGAGGTTCGCCACTGTCTTCTTCGGTATGTTCCATTTGAAATCCGCTGACTTTTTGTTCTCGGTTGGAAAGAAATTCCCCTTCCCAGGCTTCCGGTTCCTCCACCAAAGCGGGGCTTTCGGCGGTGTCAAAGCCTTCCAGGCGCACCTGACCGGTCAATTCGTCCACCTTCACGCCGCTTTTTAGAGAAACGGCAACGGTGGGGCTATCCCCAAAACCCGCGGGAGGAACAGCAGGTTTTTCAGGAACGTGGCGGGTGGGTTCATAAACCGATTCCATTTCCTTGGCAACGTCGGTCACCCGTTTTTGGAATTCCTCTTGATTCACTTCTTCCATGGAACCAACGGGTTCCACCCTTTGGGGTTCCACAGGAGGATGCATACCCCCTGCGCTTTTATATAACAGTTGGGTGGGTTGTTCCAACACCTGAGTTTGTTCACTTTTTAAAGAAGACAAAAACTCTTTGGACTCTTGCACCCCTGTCATGGTTTGAATGTCTTTCCCCTCTGCGGTTTCCCCATGGCGTTCATGCCAAGGGGTGATATCCGCCAAGGGGTCTTCTTTTTCTTCTTTTTTCTTTTTACGGGACTTTTTCTCTTGAGGTTGTGCCTTTTCTACCGGGACTTCTTCCACAGCAGGTTGTGTCACAGGTTTTTGGGGCAAGGAGACCTTTCCTTCTTTTTTGTAGGAAGTATCGGCTAAAATATCATCTACCAAAGAATCGGTTTCGCTTCTACTGAGGTTGACTCGTTTTTCATAAGTCATACCACGATTGGCAGAAAGTTCTTCTAAAATACTGTCAACCGAAAATTTTCCGTCACTCATTCCCACACCTCATTTCTTATCGGTCAGAAGCGATCCGGTACAAAAGCACCCCTGCCGCCACCGAAGCATTTAACGAATTGATCTTCCCCTTCATGGGTAAGCTCACCAGTTGGTCACACTTTTCTTTCACCAAACGGCTGATGCCGTTGCCTTCACTGCCAATGACCAAACCACAGCCTCCTTGATAATTGGGTTGACGGTAATCAACCCCTTGCATATGAGCGCCATAAATCCAAACGCCCCGTTCCTGCAAGGTTTCAATGGTAGTCGCAAGGTTGGCAACCCGAATCACAGGTACGTAGGAAAGAGCTCCGCAAGCCGCTTTGGCTGCCGCCGCCGTCAAGGAAACACTGCGGCGTTTGGGAAGAATGACCCCGTGCACCCCGGTACATTCGGCAGTACGGATGATGGCACCCAGATTGTGAGGATCTTCCAAGCCGTCACAAATCACAAAGAAGGGGGCTTCTCCCCGTTCTTCCGCCAAGGCAAAGGCATCTTCCAAAGAGGCATACACCGCCGCCGAAAGGGTCAAAACTGCCCCTTGGTGGTTGGCATTCTGGGTAAGAGCATCTAACTTCTGGGCGGAGACTTCCTTAACGGGAATGCCCCGCTGACTTGCCATAGCGGCAAGGCGGCCCAAGGCGCCTCCATGCTCCCCTTTTTGCAAAAACAGGCAATCGGGATTTTCAGCGGTTTTAATTCCTTCTTCCACCGAATTCCGCCCACAAAGAACGGGAATTTCAGGTTCAAATTCCCCTTTGTTTTTATATTCACGGTGATTTTGTTGTTTCATAACAGTACAATACCCCCACTATATCTATTATAATAAAATCAGTATACCACAAAATAAGACAAAAGAGAACAGGAAAATTGCATTTTTCACAACTTTTTTCCTTCTTCCTTTTTCCTTACCATTCTTGGTAAACACCTCTCGCAGAAACATTGAAATCCTGTAAAAAACATTGTATATCTACTTTTATCTTGAAATTACCTTTACTTTCCTTTTTTTATCGGTATAATGAAAATAACTTCTTATGCTACGGAAAGAAAGGATTGTTCACCATGAAAATTGGCATTCAACTTTACACCCTGCGGGATTACTGCAAAACTCCCGAAGACATTTACAAAACCTTAAAAAGAGTTGCTGATATTGGTTACACCGCTGTACAAATGTCCGGCGTTGGCAAAATCGAATACAGCTTATTTAAAGAATATTGCGACGAGTTTGGTTTGGACATTGTTTCCACCCACAACTCCTTTGACCGCATTACCAAAGACACCGAACAACTGATCAAAGACCATGAAGTTATGGAATGTGATTACATCGGCATTGGCGCTCCTACCCCCGACCAATGCGATACTTCCGAACACTTTAAAGAATTTTTAGATGCTTTGGCAGTTGCCGCTGAAAAAATTCACGCAGCAGGCAAAACCTTCTGCTATCACAACCATCATCTGGAATTCCAAAAATTTGACGATGGCTTTGTTGCCATGGATTATATGTTGGAAACCTTCCCCAAACACGTACAATTCATTGTTGACACCTTCTGGGTGGAATACACCGGTACCAAAGCCGCTGACCACTTGCGTCGTTTGGCCGGTCGTATCGACTGTATTCACTACAAAGACTTGATTGAACGACCCAAAGCTGACGGAGAAGAAGGCGAAATGGAAAAAGTATACGCTCCTGTTGGCGAAGGTGTTTTGGACTGGGCAGAAATTAACAAAGCCAGTGAAGAAGGCGGCGTGAAATGGATCGTTGTAGAACAAGATGCTTGCGAAGAGGATCCCTTTGTATGCATTGAAACCAGTTATAATAACCTGAAAGCCATGGGCTATCGCTAATTTCCTTTAAAACAAGGAGGAATCCTTTATGTTTACTGCTGCCATTGTTGGATGTGGTGCCATTGCCAACGTGCACGCCGCCGCATTGAACGCTATGGATAACGTAACCGTTATCGGCTGTGCCGACATTAAACCCGAAAAAGCCAAAGCCATGGCAACCAAATTGGATTGCCCTGCGTACGCTTCTTTGGAAGAAATGTTGGATGCCAAGAAACCCGACGTATTACATATCTGCACCCCTCATCATCTTCACGTTCCCATGGCTTTAGAAGCCATCCGTCGGGGAATCGCTGTTTTAAGTGAAAAACCTGAGGGAATTTCCTTGGAACAGTTAAACGCTTTGGCGAAAGAAGAAGAAAATGGTGCCCGCATTGGCATTTGCTTTCAAAACCGTTACAATGAAGCGGTGGAAGAAGCCAGACTTCTTCTGAAAAACGGACGAACAGGAAAGATTCGAGGGGTACGCGCTTTTGTAACCTGGAATCGCCAAGCACCTTATTATACCGACAGCGGTTGGCGGGGTTCTATGGAAACCGAAGGTGGCGGGGTTATGATCAACCAAGCCATTCACACCTTGGATCTAATTCAATACTTGTGCGGTTATCCCCTTTCAGTGCAAGGTCACGTGGATAACTTCCATCTGAAAGACGTTATCACTGTGGAAGACACCGCAACCCTTTACCTGAAACTTCCTTGCGACGTTCCCGGCATTATGTTTGCCACCACTGCTTATTCAGTAGACTCCCCGGTGGTTTTGGAAATTGTTTGTGAAGAGTTGGTATTGCGGTTAGAAGGCAACACCTTGAAACTGTTAGACAAACACGGACAAATTGAAATCACCTCCGCCCCTGTGGAATATAAAAAGACCAACTCGGTTGGCAAATGCTATTGGGGAGACGGTCATCCCAGTTTGTTCCGGGATTTCTACCATTGCATGGAAGAAGATCAGCCCTTCCCTCTTGGTGCAGTAGAAGGCGCCAAAGCAGTTAAGATTCTTTTGGGATTATACGAATCTTCCAAAACAGGAAAAATTGTAAGATTATAAAATATTTAAAGGAGTTGTAAAAACGAAAGTTTTTACAACTCCTTTTTAGGGGATAGGAAAAAGAGATACAGAACGGACAAACCGAGCAAAAACAAGGGAAATCCCTTGTTTTTGGTACCCGAAGGCAAGGTTGTTCCGTAGCATAAGGCTAAGATTTTTTTAACATCTTTATATTTTAGATTATTTAAGGGGTTCTTACAGGTATAGTTCCTGTAAGAACCCCTTACTTTATATTGTTTTATGCGGTCAGCGCTTTTTTTACATCCCATTTTTCATGGTGATTAAAAGGCGCGGAAGACTTCAAAGGAACCGTCCAGCAGGAAGAATAGCACAGCCACCGAAATACCGATTGCCACAAGAGAAATTGCTGTTAGCATAGCGGTTCTTTTATCGAATCGATAGGTTGATTCTTCTTTAACAGGCAGCAAACCCGTACGTTTTAGTCCTGTGGTGAAAGGTTTATAAATTAACAGGGTAACGCCGCTATTGACCACCGATTTTATAGCATTGAAAGGAAGCAACAAGGCGGGGATCATAGCAGCAACCTCTCCCCTGGGAACACCCATATAAAAGGGAGTAATAAACAAATTGGCTAAAATCATCACAGCAGTCATGGCAAAGGCGGCGGTAATCACGCCTACCACGGCACCACATAAGTTTTTGCGGTAACGGTAAATACACCCGCAAGTAAAAGTGAAGGTTGCACTGGAAAGAAAATTCATGATTAGCCCATATACTCCGGTATCGCTGACAGTAATCAACTCCAGCAGGGCAACCACAGCAGAGGAGATCACACCCCACAGGGGACCATATAATAACGATGCGATGGCAAGCACAGCATCCTTAATGTCGAACGTTAAAAATGTGACCTTAAAGTGGAACACAAACATACACAGATAAGCCAAGGCGCAAACCATGGCTACAACAATGATCTTTTTCGTTTTTACAGAGGAATTCATAAAACAAACCTTCTTTTAGGTAAAAAATAACCCCGCAATCAACATTGCGGAGCAAACAGTTTACCAACCCCTTGGGTTGGTTTTTCGTTTCTTTCATCCGGACTCTGGTTTTCACAAAAACACTTTACCGTCGGCTTCGGAATCTCACCGAAATCAGCACGTCGCTCGCGGGCTTGTGGGCATACACCCCATTACCGCCGGTGGAGAATTACACTCCGCCCCGAAACAAATATGGAATTTTTAAAGGATAACTGCCGCCTTGTTGCCAAGGCGGCAGAAAAACACTAAAAACGATTCAATTAGTCGTTGATAGCGGTAACAACACCGGAACCTACAGTACGGCCACCTTCACGGATAGCGAAGCGAAGACCTTCTTCGATAGCGATGGGGGTGATGAGTTCAACGTTGATTTCAACGTTATCACCAGGCATACACATTTCTACACCGTCATCCAATTTGATGGAACCGGTAACGTCGGTGGTACGGAAGTAGAATTGAGGACGATAGTTGTTAAAGAAGGGAGTATGACGGCCGCCTTCATCCTTGGACAATACGTAAACTTGACCACGGAATTTGGTGTGGGGTTGGATAGAACCGGGAGCGCAGAGAACTTGACCGCGTTCGATTTCGTTTCTTTGAACACCACGGAGCAAAGCACCGATGTTATCGCCGGCTTCTGCGAAGTCGAGGATTTTACGGAACATTTCGATACCAGTGCAAACAACTTTACGTTTTTCATCGGTCAAACCAACGATTTCGACTTCTTCACCGGTTTTCAGAACGCCACGTTCTACACGGCCGGTAGCAACAGTACCACGACCGGTAATGGTCATAACGTCTTCAACAGGCATCAAGAAAGGCATGTCAGCTTTACGATCGGGAGTGGGGATGTATTCGTCAACAGCTTTCATCAATTCCAAGATGCATTGGGTTTCGGGAGCATTAGCGGTGTCATCACCGTTGTATTGCAAAGCGCCCAAAGCAGAACCTTTAATGATGGGAATATCATCACCGGGGAATTCGTATTCGCTCAAGGTTTCACGGATTTCCATTTCAACCAATTCCAGCAATTCGGGATCGTCAACCATGTCGCATTTGTTCATGAAAACAACGATGGCAGGTACACCTACCTGACGAGCAAGCAGGATGTGTTCACGGGTTTGAGCCATGGGGCCGTCGGTAGCAGCGATAACCAAGATAGCGCCGTCCATCTGAGCAGCACCGGTGATCATGTTTTTGATATAGTCGGCGTGGCCAGGGCAGTCAACGTGAGCGTAGTGACGGTTAGCGGTACGATATTCAACGTGAGCAGTGTTGATGGTGATACCACGTTCTCTTTCTTCGGGAGCCTTGTCGATGTTTTCGAAATCAACTTTTTCAGCCAAACCCAAGTTAGAAAGAGTTTTGGTGATAGCAGCGGTCAAAGTGGTTTTACCATGGTCAACGTGACCAACGGTACCAATGTTTACGTGGGGTAAAGATCTGTCAAATTTTTCCTTAGCCATTGGAATTTCCTCCTTTTATTGAAAACAAAAAATTATGATGTTAGCGGCATACACCGCATAGTTATAGTTTACCAATACTTTTGAAAAAAAGCAAGTGCTTTTACACAAAAAGTATATCAAACTTAGTCTTTTTTAGCAGATTTGCTGATAATTTGTTCAGAAATGCTCTTGGGAACTTCGGCATATTCGTCGGGTTCCATAGAATACTGACCACGGCCTTGGGTTTTGGAACGCATGGCGGTGGCGTAACCGAACATTTCGGAAAGGGGTACTTTAGCATGAACATCGGTAACACCGTTGTTGGATTCAGTACCCATAATCATACCACGACGGCTGTTCAGGTCACCGATAACGTCGCCCATATATTCATCGGGAACAACTACGGTAACTTTCATGATGGGTTCCATGAAAGCAGGGTTTGCCTTGCGGCAAGCATCTTTAAATGCCATAGAACCTGCCATCTTAAATGCCATTTCAGAAGAGTCAACTTCGTGGTAAGAACCATCGTACAAGGTGACTTTCACGTCTACAACAGGGTAGCCGGCCAGAACACCGAATTGGATAGCACCTTTGATACCGGCATCAACAGCGGGGATATATTCTTTGGGAATAACACCGCCGGTGATGGCGTTAACAAATTCGTAGCCTTTGCCGGGGTTGGGTTCGATACGGATCTTAACGTGACCGTATTGACCGTGACCACCGCTCTGACGAGCGAATTTGGTATCAGACATGGCTTCTTGACGAATGGTTTCTTTATAAGCAACCTGGGGAGCACCCACGTTGGCTTCAACATGGAATTCACGCATCAAGCGGTCTACGATGATTTCCAAATGGAGCTCACCCATACCGGCAATGATGGTTTGTCCGGTTTCTTCGTCGGTATAGCAACGGAAAGTAGGATCTTCTTCAGCAAGTTTAGCCAAAGCAACACCCATTTTTTCTTGACCGGCCTTGGTTTTGGGTTCGATGGCAATCCGAATAACAGGTTCGGGGAATTCCATGGATTCCAAAATTACAGGATGGTTCTGATTGCACAAAGTATCACCGGTGGTGGTATTTTTCAGACCTACGGCAGCGGCGATATCCCCTGCGTAAACTTCTTCAATATCCTGACGGTGATTACTGTGCATTTGCAGAATACGACCGATGCGTTCATTGCCCCGTTTGCAAGAGTTGTAAACGGAAGAACCGGATTTCAGAACACCGGAATATACACGGAAGAAGCACAATTTACCAACAAAGGGGTCGGTGGCAATTTTAAATGCCAGTGCAGCGAAGGGTTCTTCATCGGAAGAATGACGAACCACTTCTTCTTCGGTTCTGGGGTCCACACCTTTGATGGCGGGAACGTCCAGAGGAGAGGGCATATAGTCGATGATGGCATCCAACAATTTTTGAACCCCTTTGTTACGGTAAGAGGTACCGCAAACAACGGGAACCATAGCATTGTCGATGGTGGCTTTACGGATGCAGCGTTTGATTTCATCAATTTCCAATTCTTCGCCTTCGAAGAATTTTTCCATCAAAGCTTCATCCTGCTCAGCAACCGATTCGATAAGTTTGTCATGGTATTCTTGAGCCATATCTTTCAGATCGTCGGGAATTTCTTCCACACGAACATCGGTGCCCAAGTCGTTGTAATATACGTAAGCTTTCATTTCAATCAAATCTACGATGCCTTTGAATTCTTCTTCAGCACCAATAGGCAATTGAATGGGAACAGCATTACATTTTAAGCGATCGCGCAACATACCAAGTACGCGATAGAAGTCAGCACCGGTACGGTCCATCTTATTTACGTAAACCATACGGGGTACTTTGTATTTATCGGCTTGACGCCATACCGTTTCGGATTGGGGTTCTACGCCGCCTTTGGCACAAAGAACCGTAACAGAACCGTCCAGAACACGCAAAGAACGTTCTACTTCAACAGTAGAGTCAACGTGGCCCGAGGTGTCGATAATGTTAACGCGGTGTTTGTTCCAGAAGCAAGTAGTAGCAGCAGAGGTAATGGTGATACCTCTTTCCTGTTCTTGTTCCATCCAGTCCATGGTAGCCGCACCTTCATGGGTTTCACCCATTTTGTGATTTACACCGGTGTAGTACAAAATACGTTCGGTGGTGGTGGTTTTACCAGCGTCGATATGTGCCATGATACCGATATTTCTTGTCATTTCAAGTGATACCTGTCTTGGCATAATTTCCTCCATCTTCCAACTTTAGTTGGAACATATCATAACATTTTCAACTGACAGCCGGCATAAAGCCGGCATAAAGACTACCAACGGAAATGAGCAAATGCTTTGTTGGCTTCTGCCATTTTGTGGGTATCGTCTCTTTTCTTAGCGGCACCGCCGGTTCCGTTGATGGCATCCAGAATTTCGCCTGCAAGACGTTCTTTCATGGTGCGTTCATTACGGGTACGGGAATAGGTGGTGATCCAGCGCAAGCCCAGAGTTTGTCTTCTTTCGGGACGAACTTCCATAGGAACTTGGTAGTTGGCACCGCCTACACGACGGGTTTTACACTCCAATTGGGGCATAACATTTTCCATGGCTTCCTCGAACACTTCAAGGGGCTCACGGCCGGTTTTTTCATTTACGATAGCAAAGGCACCGTAAACGATTTTTTGGGCAACGCCCTTTTTACCGTCCAACATAATGTTGTTGATAAGACGGGTTACTAATTTAGAATTGTAAAGCGGATCAGGCAAAACGTCACGTTTTGCGATTTGGCCTCTTCTTGGCACTTCGCTTCCCTCCTTCACATATAAGAGATATCATAGGTACTCGAGTGACAAAACTCCCGTGGCACCAAGCAGAGGCAAAGTATATATACAATGCCGCTGCCATGCATTATTTCATGCAGCCTGCAAGAAGATTTCGTCAAATTTACATTCCGAATTTTCATCGGACATCCCAAACTTATTTCTTGGGACGTTTTGCACCGTATTTGGAACGGCTTTGCATTCTTCCGTTAACACCTTGAGTATCCAAGGTACCACGGATAATGTGGTAACGAACACCGGGGAGGTCTTTAACACGGCCGCCACGGATCAGCACCACACTGTGTTCTTGCAAGTTGTGGCCTACGCCGGGAATGTACGAAGAAACTTCGATACCGTTGGACAAGCGCACACGAGCAATTTTCCGCAATGCAGAGTTAGGTTTCTTGGGGGTAGTGGTTTTAACAACAGTGCAAACACCGCGTTTTTGGGGAGAATTTTGGTCATTCAAAGTGCGTTTTTGAGAGTTGTAGCTCTTGAGCAACGCAGGGGTTTTAGACTTTTTCTCCAAAGATTGACGACCCTTACGAACCAACTGATTAAAAGTGGGCATATCATTTCTCCTTTCTTTGGTATTTTGCAGAAGCCCCTAAAAAGGCACACTACAACAGTGAACAATTTTACCATTAAACAAGTGCTTTGTCAACTGTTTTTTCTTCTTTTCTCATTTAGAATATCCAAATTTTTCAAAAACTTGCAAAAAATGTGAAAACCCCTCGGAATTTCCGCCGAGGGGTTAGTTTATGCGCGACTATTGAGTTTCCAAATCGGTTCGTAAGGTTACTTTTTCTAAATTCAGGTAAGGAAGCACCTCTTGTACTTTATCAGCGTGGTTTTCGCCTTCTAAAGTTGCACGGATATATCCGCCAAATTGATACCAAGTAAAAACTGTAGCACCATACTGATTATCGCGATACAACACTTGATGATTATTTACCTCAGCAGAAACATATCCATAAACTTTGGTTTCTAAATCACTCACTGCTTCTAAATAGTTTTCTTTAAAAGAATCATCCATATAACAAGATACTCTCAACTGCAAATCATTATAAGCCGTATCAATAAAACGATAATAATAAATCAATGTGGAACCAGAAAATTTGATTCTATCCAACTCTATCGAATCGTTTCCCATCCCAATCATTGGACGATAGTATACAATTTGATTTCCGTTCAACATAGTAGACAATACTACTTGTTTATCCTCCCAAAATTGATCACCATCATCCTTAGATAATAGCCAATTTTGCATTGATAGCAACGTAGTAAACTCCGGATCAAGATCGGTACCTATATCAACGTCAATATTATCGCCTTGCTTTTCAACAACTTTGGAAACAGTAGTTTTAGCGTTATCCTTAGATGCAGGTGTAACAGGTTTCTTTTCTTCTTGCGTTTCTTTTGAAACAACAGAACCTGCATCTTGTTGTTTGTTGTTCTCTTGGACATTTTCTTGGGAACCTATCTCTTGAACAATTTCTCCTGCGATTTGTTCCACGTTACTTTCTATATTTGTTGGCGTTTCTGCCGGAGCACCACAAGCGGTAAAAACTATAGAAAAAGCTAGGATTCCAATTAATAAAACCAATAATTTTTTCATAGTATCCCCTCCTAATAATTATATAAATTATTTTTTATTTGATTATAACAATCGTTGCAAAACAGCTTTCTATAACTAGAAGCCGTCCCGTCGTCCCATTGGTCTAACAAATAATCAACATTCAGTAAAGTTCCTCCATAGTCAAACACTTCTTCGATGTGCGAGCGAGATAACTCTAACCCACCCAATTGATATGTATCTGTCATATATTTATGAGCATGGTGAAGTTACAGAAGAAGGAATGTTGAAATACATATCCAATAAATGGGTATTGATATCGTATTTTTGGGAAGATATTACAAATCCGGCTTCACGGTAATCATCCCATTCTTCCCCAAAGCCATCATATAATTGCTGTTCTGAAATATCCCCACAAGTATATTTATGTAATTGAGCTGATGTTGTTCCCTGCACTTCAAATGTTGCAGAATTAACATCATTGTGCCTTATTGTTATTCT
>JAZNWL010000025.1:0-12543 GCA_045593325.1 Acutalibacteraceae bacterium
GGTACGGGCGGGGGAAAAATCGTATATGGTGAACTGGGATAATACTGTTAATATTAAGGTCACCGCAATCACACAGGAAGCAGTTTCCCGAGAGGTGAAAGAGAGAATTCCTTTTTGTAACCCTTGGGAAAAACAGCAAAAGAAGTAGGCGCTTCCTGCGGTTAGTAAGCTTTCTCCGATGAGTTGGGGAAGGGTAACGGGGGATTCTCCTGCCAGGGTTAAAACCAGCAGAACCGAAAGTAAACTACCCCCTCCCGCCAGAGCGGAGAACAGAGGTTTTTTGGCAGAACCGAAAAAGTTGCCCAACAGCCAGGCGGCTAAGGCGGCAATGCCTACTGCCCCCATGTAACGAATGTTGTTCATGCCGTTGGTGGGGATCAAATATCCCAAAAGAGCGCCGATGGCGGCGGAGATGGTGTATTCCCCGGAAATGCCGGCGGTAAAGGAAACCCCTAAGGGTGTTCCTTGGTTCAGCACCTGGGAACGTGCCATGAAAAATCCCGTGGCAAAGGAAAGTAATTGCAGAGAAATGACTTTGCCTCCCAGAGGAATGGCGCTTTTCCAGTCTTTTATGGAATCCGCTTTGGAAATCAAAATATCTCATCCTTTCTATGTTCATATTGGCTTGTCCCATTATAGAGGGAGGGGGCAAGAAGAACCTGTCGAATTTATATTTTGATTTTTGAAAGGATTTGTCGGAACGGTGAAGGTATATTCTCTTTTGGAAACGGTATACTAACAAGAGATGTAAGAAGGAGGAGTATTATGGAATATTTCTGGGCTTTTTTGGTGGGCGGACTTCTTTGTGTCGCAGGACAACTGCTGATCGATCTAACCAAACTTACCCCTGCCAGAATTCTGGTGGGCTACGTGGTGCTGGGAGTACTGTTAACAGGAATTGGGGTGTATAAACCCTTGGTGGAATTGGCCGGTGCAGGCGCCACCGTGCCCTTGACCGGCTTTGGGTATACCCTGGCAGTAGGTGTGGAAAAAGCAGTGGAACAATACGGCTTGTTCGGAGCGGTAGCCGGGGGACTCACCGCCACCGCAGGGGGCATTACCGCCGCTGTGGCATTGGGGCTTTTGGCAAGTTTGGTGGGGAAATCGAAATCCAAATAAAATTTGACAAAAATCTCACTTTTTTAAAGGTGTTCTCCTTTTTTTTGCGAATATTCTTTATGTAACTGTTTTTTATACTGGGAGGAGTACCATGGCACAGGCTGTTCGGGAACGAATTGAACAAATGGAAGCCCTGATGATTGGGGAAAAGGGTGTAAAAAGTATCGATTCCCGTGGGCGGACCCGCCCCGAGGAGGAAGACAGCCTTCGCACCTGCTTCCAACGGGATAAAGACCGCATTTTGCATTGCAATGCCTTTCGGCGGTTGAAGTATAAAACCCAGGTGTTTTTGTCTCCCGAGCGGGACCATTACCGTACCCGCCTTACACATACGTTAGAAGTTTCCCAAATTGCCAGAACCATCGCTCGCAGTTTGCAACTGAACGAGGATCTCACCGAAGCCATTGCCCTGGGGCATGACTTGGGGCATACCCCTTTCGGTCACGCAGGGGAGCGGGCATTGGATGCCTGTATGCCCGGTGGGTTTCGCCATAACGAGCACAGTGTTCGGGTGGTGCAGGTTTTGGAAAAAGACGGCAAGGGTTTAAATCTGACCCATGAGGTGCTGGATGGGATCATCAACCATACCAGCGGTGTTGCCCAAACCTGGGAAGGACGAATTGTTCGCCTGGCTGACCGTATTGCCTATATTAACCACGATATTGACGATGCCATTCGGGCAGGGGTACTGCGGGAGGATGATATTCCTTCTTCCTTGCGGAATCTTTTGGGCAATCGCCGCAGTCAGCGGATCAACACCCTGGTAAACTCAGTGGTGGAAAACAGTGTAGATGACGTGATGATGGCAAAAAACGTTGCTGATGCCTTTGAAGAACTGCATACCTTCATGTTTAGTGAAGTATATCGCAATCCCGTTGCCAAAGGGCAGGAAGGCAAAGCCATTACCATGGTGCAACAGTTGTATCGGTATTTCACCGAACATACCGACCAATTACCCCGGGAATATCAACAGGTGTTGGAGCGGGATGGATACCGTCGTGCGGCTTGCGATTACATTGCCGGCATGACCGACCGTTATGCGGTGGATGTGTACACCGAATTGTTTGTGCCCTATTCCTGGAAATAAGAAAGGAGGAACATTGTGGCATTAAGTGAAGAATTTTTATTGGAACTGAAAAGCCGCAACGATATTGAATCGGTGGTTTCCTCTTATGTGAATATCAAACGGGGTGGGCGTAATCCCAAAGGGTTATGTCCCTTTCATAACGAAAAAACCCCCTCTTTTACGCTCTATCCCGAGAACGGCTCCTTTTACTGTTTCGGGTGCGGTACCGGGGGGGATGTGATTCGGTTTATCCGCCTGATTGAAAATTTGGATTACATAGATGCGGTTCGGTTTCTTGCCGACCGAAGCGGAATGCAAATGCCTGTGGAAGGATATGATGACTCTGCTGCCAAGTTAAAACAACAGGTGCTGGCAATCAATCGGGAAACCGCCCGATATTTTCATAACATGCTGAAAACCCCCGAAGGGAAGAAGACTTACGAATATTTTCGCGGTAGGGGGTTAACCGATTCCACCATAGTTCACTTCGGGTTGGGCTATTCTCCCGAAGGATGGTCGGGCTTGTGTGATTATTTAAAATCCAAAGGCTTTTCCCATGAACAAATGATTGTGGCAGGGGTGGCTTCCAAAGGACGAAACGGCGGCGTGTACGACCGTTTCCGAGGACGAGCCATGTTTCCCATTTTAGACGTGCGGGGCAACGTCATCGGCTTTGGTGGCAGACGTATGAAAGAGGATGACTCGGCAAAGTATATCAATACTTCCGATACCCCCGTATTTAAGAAAAGTCACAACGTGTATGCTTTGAATTTTGCCAAAAACCATGGGGCTGATCGTTTGATATTGTGCGAAGGGTATATGGACGTTATCGCCCTTCACCAAGCGGGCTTTGAAAATGCCGTAGCCCCTTTGGGAACGGCTTTTACCGAAGAACAGGCCATGTTGCTTTCCCGATATACCAAAGAATTGGTGCTCACCTTAGACGCCGATGCGGCAGGGCAAAAAGCCACCGACCGTGCTTTGGGAATTCTGGAAAAGGCGGGAGTGAGTACCCGTATCATTGCCATTCCCGACGGGAAAGACCCTGATGAGTTCATGAAAAAGAACGGGGAAGAAGGTCCTGCCAAGTTCCGCGCCTTGTTGGATGGTGCCGTGAACGACACCGAATACAAGTTGTTCCGCGTATCCCAAGGAATCGACCTTTCCACCGATGACGGCAAGGTGTCTTATCTGGAAAAAGCTGCTCGGGTCATTGGCGGTCTGGAGTCTCCCGTGGAAGCGGACGTTTACGCAGGGCGCGTGGCACAGCAGTGCGGTGTTTCCAAAGATGCAGTGCTCACCGCCGCCAAGACTTACGGCAAACAGGAAAAACGACGCCAGTATAAGGAAGAGGTTCGTAAGGTGGTAACTCCTGTGCGAACCGACCCTGTGAATCCCAAACGGCCCTTGCACCGCCGTGCCGCCAATGCTGAAGAAGGGCTCCTTGCGGTGCTCATGAAAAACCAGGATTTCATTGCTCGGGTGGCTGCCAATGTGGCGCCCTCGGAATTTATCACCGATTTTAACCGCAAGGTGTATGAAGAACTGGTCGCCCGAAACCGTGCCGGAAAAACCATTGACCTTACAGTGTTGGGGGATTCTTTCACCGGGGAAGAATTGGGAGAGATCGTGCGGATTCAAACTGCTGGGGTCAACCGTGCCAATACCCTGGAAGAGTGTGCCCTGTGCCTGCAAATCATGCGGGAAGAACGGTTAAAAGAAAGTTTTCGCCAGTCCTCAGAGGACAGTGATGACGATTATATAGAAAAAATGAAACAATTAGCCAAAAACAAAAAGAAGGATGTGACCGAATAATGTTTCAGGAAGATGCAAAACAAGAAACGTTAGCTGTAGATGAACAAAAGGAAAACGAAAATGTGGCAGGGCAGGAACCCAAAGACGATTACGTTGCCAGCATTGATGAAATTGACCCTAACGTGGAAGGCACAGAAGAAGTTCCTTTGTTGGATCTGGATTTCTTAGACCCCACCGCCGAAGAATTGGCTGTGGAAGAAATTCCCAATGAAGAATTCGACGAAAACATGAACGTGGAAGGGGTATCTTTGGATGACCCCGTGAAGCTGTACCTGAAAGAAATCGGTCGGGTTCCTTTGCTTACCGCCGAAGAAGAAATTGAACTTGCCATTCGCATTGTGGATGGGGACGATAAAGCCAAAAAACGCCTGACCGAAGCCAACCTTCGTTTGGTGGTTTCCATTGCCAAACGGTACGTGGGCAGAGGGATGCATTTCCTGGATCTGATTCAGGAAGGGAACGTGGGGCTGATTAAAGCGGTAGAAAAATTTGACCATACCAAAGGGTTTAAATTTTCCACCTATGCCACTTGGTGGATTCGTCAAGCCATTACCCGTGCCATTGCCGACCAGGCAAGAACCATTCGGATTCCCGTGCACATGGTGGAAACCATTAACCGCTTGAAAAAAGCTCATAGCCAACTGCTCCATGAAAACGGTTATGACCCCAGTGAAGAACAACTGGCAGAGTTTATGGGACTCACCGTAGAACGGGTTCGGGAAATTATGCGGGTTGCCCAGGAACCTGTTTCCATGGAAACGCCCATTGGTCCCGAGGAAGACAGCCGCCTGGTGGACTTTATCCGTGATGAAGATGCCACTGCTCCCGATGAATCTGCCATGAAGAAAATCACCAATGAAGACATTGACGCGGTGCTGAAAACCCTCACCCCCAGAGAAGAAGAAGTGGTGCGGTTGCGTTTTGGCCTGCGGGACGGCAGATGCCATACATTGGAAGAAGTGGGCTTGCAGTTTGACGTTACCCGTGAACGGATTCGCCAAATCGAAGCCAAGGCTTTGCGGAAATTGCGGCATCCCGTTCGCAGTAATAAATTTAAAGACCGCTAACTTCATTACCTATCAGAAAAGAGGAAAACTATCATGAGCGAATGTACACACGATTGTTCCAGTTGCGGGGAAAATTGCCCCAGCCGTAATACTCCCCAAAGTTTACTGGCAACGCCTTTGGAAGGCACTAACGTAAAAAAAGTCATTGCCGTTGTCAGCGGGAAAGGTGGGGTAGGTAAATCTATGGTCACCTCCATCCTGGCAGTGCTGGCTTCCCGAAAGGGCTATAAAACCGCCATTCTGGATGCGGATATCACAGGACCCTCCATCCCCAAAAGCTTCGGCTTTAAAGGCCGTGCTTTGGCAGATGATAACGGGTTGATTCCTGCTGAAACCAAAACAGGCATTAAATTGATGTCTTTGAATATGTTGTTGGAAAATGAAACCGACCCCGTGGTTTGGCGGGGTCCCATTATCGCAGGTACCGTGAAACAATTCTGGACCGACGTGCAATGGGGCGACGTGGACTATATGTTTGTAGACTGCCCTCCCGGAACAGGGGACGTGCCTTTGACGGTGTTCCAATCCTTGCCCATTGACGGTATCGTTGTGGTAACCTCTCCCCAGGAACTGGTTTCCATGATTGTTGGAAAAGCCGTTCACATGGCAGAAGCCATGAATATTCCCGTTTTGGGTCTTGTGGAAAATATGTCCTATTTTGAATGTCCCGATTGCGGGAAACAACATGACGTGTTCGGCAAAAGCCACGTGGAAGAAACTGCCGCACAGTACGGTATTCAAACCGTTGCCCGTTTGCCTTTGGATCCCACGCTTGCCGCAGGGATTGATGCCGGTATGGCAGAAATGGTTTCAGGGGAATGGCTGGATGATGTGATGTCCGCCCTGGAGGAAGCATAATGAGTAATCGTGCAAAAAAAGCAAAAGATTTGTTTGTAGAAGGGTACACCTGCAGTCAATCGGTGTTAATGGCCTTTGCTGATGATATTGGCTTAGATCAAACCCTTGCCGCTAAAATCTCTTGCGGATTTGGCGGCGGTATGGGTGGCCTTCGCAGTGTTTGCGGTGCCGTAACAGGAATGTTTATGGCAGCAAATATGCTGTATGGCTTTGAAACTCCCGACAACCAGCAACACAAAACCCAGCATTATGCCGGAATTCGCGCCTTGGCAGAACAGTTTACCAAAAGCCATCAAACCCTGATTTGTGAGGAACTATTGGCAAACCTGCCGGGCAAACTCTCTCAGAATCCTTCTGTTCGGGACGATGAGTATTATAAAATCCGCCCCTGTGCCTTGTATGTGGAGGATGCGGTGAAAATTCTGGAAGCCTATATGGCAGAACATCCCTCGGAGGCTTAAGAATGATTGCCAATTACCATACCCATACCTTTCGCTGTAATCATGCGGTGGGTTCCCAGCGGGAATATATTGAACAAGCCATTGAAAACGGTATGAAGGAACTGGGATTTTCTGATCACGCTCCCATGCCTTTCCCCGGGGACTATTATTCCGGCTTTCGGATGAAACTTCATGAGACGGAAGGCTATTTTCATTCCCTTCGGGAACTAAAAAAGGAATATGAAAAAGACATTCGAATTCACGTGGGATTGGAATGTGAATATTACCCCGCTGTGTTTGCCGATTTCTGCCAATTCATTGAACCCTTTGCTCCCGATTATCTGATATTGGGGCAACACGGTTTGTATAATGAGGAAAATTCCCCTATGACTCCTTGGGAAACCCGGGACGAAGTGCTGTTAAAACAGTACGTGGACCAGGTGTGCGAAGGTCTTGCTACAGGAGAATTCATGTATATTGCCCATCCCGATATGATGAACTTTGTTGGAGATTCGGAGGTCTACACCCGTGAAAACACACGGCTTTGCCAATTTTGCAAAGATCATGATATCCCCTTGGAAATCAATCTGTTGGGTATCATGGGAGAACGTCATTATCCCCGAAAAGAGTTTTGGGAAATTGCCGCCAGGGTAGGACATACCGCCATCATCGGTTGCGATGCCCATAAGCCCCATGTGCTGAATGATACAGAACTTCACCAAAAAGGGGAAGATTGGGCAAAACAGTTCGGTCTGCCTTTGATATTTTCTCTAAATATTAAGTAAAAAAATGGAGTGATTAGCAAGACTTCTCATAAGGAGGTCCCGCTAATCACTCTGATTTTTATCTTATTTATTTTCTTGTGGGTTCCTGTCCTTTGGCAAGGGCAATTAAATCCCGGACTTCACGGTCATTGAGTAACCGCCATTTCCCTTGGGGCAACATGCCCAGTTTCAGGTTCCCAATGGCAAAGCGTTTTAAGCGAATCAGGTTCAGCCCCACCGCTTCGCACATTTTGCGAATTTGGCGGTTTCGTCCTTCGTGAAGAACGAATTCCAATACCACCCGATTGTCTTCCTCCACGATGGTGTTGACTTCACAGGGGTGGGTCTTCTTGCCGTCAATGAGAACCCCTTCTTCCAGATTCAGAAGTTGTTCATCGGTAACAGGGGGACGAACAGTGACCCGATACCGTTTTTCCACGTGGCGGGAAGGGTGAGTCATCATGTTGACAAATTCCCCGTCACTGGAAAAGAGCAAAAGACCTTCGGAATCCTTATCCAGCCGTCCAGCAGGGAAGACCTTGGCGGGAGCATCGCTGACCAGGTCAGCCACGCATTTTCTCCCCAATTCATCCTTCATAGTAGAAACAAAGCCACGGGGTTTGTGAAGCATCAGGTAGATACGGGCATTGTCTTTCCGCACAACCTTTTCACCGCGAACGGTAACTATATCGCCCCGCAGGCGAACCTTGTCACCCAGTTTGGCAGGGTGACCGTTCACCTTTACTTTGCCTGCTTCAATCAGTTCTTCGGCTTTTCTGCGGGAACAATATCCGCTCTCAGACAGGTATTTTTGCAAGCGAATGGGTTCGTTTTTCAAACTAAAACCTCCAGAATGGGGGAATTACCGTTGTACACGGCCGGAACCGTCACCACCGGCAAGGGCAGTAACTTCTTCTACGCTCATCAGGTTGTAGTCACCTTCCACGGCATGTTTCAAACAGCTGGCGGCTACAGCAAATTCAATGGCATCTTGAGAAGCATAGTTGTTCATGCAAGCGTAGATCAAGCCGCCACCGAAACTATCGCCACCGCCAACACGGTCTACAATGTGAACGTTGTAGGATTTGCTGAAATAGGGTTTGCCATCGGTATAGAGCATGGCTGCCCAGTTGTTGTCGTTGGCGGAAATAGAAGTACGCAGGGTAATGGCAACTGCTTTGAAACCAAAGCGTTCGGTGAGTTTTTCGGCTACTTGAATATAACCTTCGTGGTTGAGTTTACCGCCGGTAACGTCGGTATCATCGGCGTGGATGCCAAATACTTTTTCGGCATCTTCTTCGTTGGCAATGCAAACGTCAACATACTTACACAGTTCGCCCATCACTTGACCTGCTTTTTCACTGGTCCACAATTTTTTGCGGAAGTTCAGGTCACAGCTAATGGTGATGCCCAATTCCTTGGCTTTTTTACAAGCAATCAAGCAGATTTCGGCAACGTTATCCCCCAATGCGGGAGTGATGCCGGTGAAGTGGAACCAACCTGCACCGTCGAAAATAGCATCCCAGTCAAAATCTTCGGGTTTGGCATTGGCAATGGCAGAATTGGCGCGGTCATAAATAACTTTAGAGGGGCGTTGGGAAGCACCTTTTTCCAGGTAGTAGATACCAACACGATCCCCGGTACGGGTGATATAAGAGGTATCAACACCGTATTTACGCAGAGAGTTTACAGCGGCTTGGCCGATTTCGTGTTTAGGCAAATTGGTAACAAAACGGGCATCCAAACCGTAGCCTGCAAGGGAAACAGCCACGTTGGCTTCCCCGCCGCCGTAGGTTGCCTGGAAGGTGTCAGCCTGCACAAAACGCAGATATCCTTCAGGAGCCAAACGAAGCATCAATTCACCGAAAGTAACAACTTTTTTCATTTTTAAATCCTCCTTATTTATTGGGAACCAAATGAATTCGGAAACCACCGAATTCTTCTTTTAAATAAACAAAGGTCATATTGCCTTTATCATCGTATTTTGCAGTGTCGGGATCGATTTCCACACCTCTGGCTTTTAAGAAAGCTACGGCACGGATAAGGTTATTGCAACCAATGGCGATGTGACCGTGACTACCGGGGCCTGCACCGAACATAACTTCGAAAATTTCATTGGCAAAGAAAGATTTGGAGGTTTCTCTTGTGTTGCCTCCGAAAGCACCTGCCAAAGCGGTGGCAATGTTGCCGGCATCGTCTTTATTGGCAGAGTTGATGCCGATGTGTTTCAAGGTAAAGCCGTGCATCTTTTGAACAGCAGCGGCAGTTAAGTCGCGGATTTCATCAAACTTGTCGGCATTGATCAGGTCGGATTTTGCCATCCAACTGCCACCGCAAGCCAAAATTTTATTAAAGGCAAGATATTCGTTCAGGTTCTTTTCCCCGATACCGCCGGTGGGCATGAATTTAATGTTGCCGTAAGGAGCGGACATGGCTTTGATCATGTTCAGGCCGCCGGCTGCTTCGGCAGGGAAGAATTTGACCACCGAAAGGCCCAATTCAATAGCGGCTTCAATGTCGCTGGGATTGGCACAACCGGGAACGATGGGAATGTTTTTGGAAACACAGTAAGCCACCACTTTGGGATTCAAACCGGGGCTGACAATGAATTTGGCGCCTGCGTTTACGGCACGGTCTACTTGTTCTGTGGTAAGAACGGTACCGGCACCAACCAGCATATCGGGAACGTTTTCAGTGATGTTCCGAATGGCTTGTTCAGCGCAAGCGGTGCGGAAGGTTACTTCTGCGCAGGGAAGACCGCCTTCTTTCAAAGCGTTTGCCAAAGGAACGGCTTTGTCAGCATCGTCAATGGCGATGACAGGAATGATCCCTGTGGCATGAATTTTTTCATAAATTTCGTTCATGATGAAAATCCTTTCTTTATATAAATGGTTTATTGAACATCCGTTGGAGTTTCGGCAGGGTCTTGGGTAATTGCCGACATATTCAGCAGATACCAACTGCGGTCGATTTTAATGCAAACCACTTCCACTTGTTCTGAAACTTCCCGCAGGGAACCTTTGGTGGTCATGGTGCAGGTAACGGTGGAAACGGCAGTGACTTCTAACTGGGAAACGTTCAAGCCGCGGAAAATACCGTCGGTAATGGTTTCGCTTTCGGTTTGAGGGTCAGAAACCGAAATGATAACGTTTTCGCCAAAGGTGTCGTAAGGGGTTTCACTTTCAAACATGCCTGAATAGGTTTGCTGGAAAAATGCCCTATCTCCGCCTGCCGAGGAAATAAGGCTTTTCACCGTTTCCTGATAGGAAGGGGGGAAGCATTTGGTCAGCGCCTGGGCATCCTGATTGTTCACCGCATCTACATAGCGGTTGACCAAACGAACGGGACCTTTAAAATGGTTTACGGCAGAAACCGAAAGAAATGACACCGCCACAGCCAATGCAATTAAAATGACCAAAGCGACGATTTTCTTTTTGCCTTTGGTAAGGGGTTTCATAAAAATCACCTCGGTGTTTACAATTATAATTATTATAGCACCTCTATTAAATTTCGTCAATGATATTTCCCATGAAAATCCTTGAAAATCAAAGGATTCTACCAGGGGTAGAGAGGAAAAATTCCATTCTACTATGTGAAAAAGAAACAGTAGAGGTCGTTTCGACAGAAATTGTTTGCTAAAAATTGGAAGAATGGGTATACTGTTTTCGTAATCGTTTTCAGTTTTTAGGAGGATTTTTTATGGAAACTTCATTTATCTTAAGTTGCTGTTCCACTGCCGACCTTTCCAAGGAGCATCTGGAAGCGCGAAATATTGAATATATCTGTTTTCACTATTATGTGAACGATGAACACCGTTTTGATGACCTTTGGCAAAGTATGAAACCTGAAGAATTTTATCAGGCAATGGTTGACGGCGCCGACACCAAAACCTCTCAGGTGAATATGGAGGATTTCATTACCTATTTCCGTGCTCTCTTACAGCAGGGGAAAGACGTGGTTCACGTTTGTTTGTCTTCGGGGCTTAGCGGTACATACAATTCCGCTCGGTTAGCCGCCGAAACTTTGAAAGAAGAATTTCCTGACCAAACCGTTTATCTGGTGGACTCCCTGGGGGCTTCATCGGGATACGGTTTAATGATGGATAAATTGGCAGACCTGCGGGACCAAGGAAAATCGCCGCAGGAAGTGGCAACCTGGGCAGAAGAAAACCGTTTAAATCTTCACCTGTGGTTTTTCTCTACCGATCTTACTTTCTACGTCAAAGGCGGTCGGGTATCCAAAGCCTCCGGCTGGTTTGGTACCATGCTGAAAATCTGTCCTCTTTTGAATATGGACTTCAACGGGAAATTGGTGCCTCGCTTTAAGATCCGCGGAAAGAATAAAGTTATTGAAGCCATTGTGGAAAAAATGGAAGAAAACGCTTACGACGGGCTGGAGTATAGCGATAAATGTTATATTTGCCAATCTGCCTGTATGGAAGATGCCAAAGCGGTGGCAGCCCTGGTGGAACAACGTTTCCCCAAACTTAACGGGAAGGTGGAAATTTATCCCATTGGTCCCACCATCGGCAGTCACACCGGCCCCGGTACCGTAGCCTTGTTCTTCTGGGGTAAAAAACGGGAAGACTAACAAAAAAATATAAAAGGAAGAAAGGTTAGCACAAACCTTTCTTCCTTTTTTTCATTCGGTTGCCATCACAAACAAAGGCTATAACATCTTTTAAGAAAACAACAAACCCGAACGTTTTACCAATCGGTAAAAGGTTCGGGTTTGAATGCTTTGGTGCGGATGAAGGGACTTGAACCCCCATGAGATCGCTCTCACTAGAACCTGAATTTCATAAATGGGTGTGCCAATAAGTTCCTTTGAGTCCCTTGCAGTCCCCTGTGAAACCCTTTATTTATGCGGGTTTTTGATCAAAATTGCCACAAAGCCTTTAACCGTGCGGTCTGCACGGTTTTTCTCATTTTTCGGATATTTGTTAGAACGATTTTAGAAGCATTTCATTAGAACTGTGTTCTAATTCAAGATTTTTTTCGCTCAAAACTACTATTTTAACGTTGCCCATAGGTCTAACGCTTTTAGTAACCTTTTTAGAACTCTAATTCTCTTTACAAGCATAAAAATTTTTTTGATTTGGCTATGTAGGGTTATGGTATGGTTATGTGTTTTTATAGTAATGAAACCCCTTGATATAAGGGCTTTTGAGCCTCTTTGAGCAATTGACAATGAGTGTCGAATATTGTATAATATGAATGGTGCTTCGCACCCTTAGAGGCTACCATAACGGTAGGCGGTTAGCCCTTCTTTACTAAGGAGGGGCACTTTTCCCTCCTAAATGAAAGGAGGGGTGCCAATGGTTACTTACGAGACTTTGTTCCTTTTCGGTTCACTTGTTGTAGCAATTATCGCACTTGTTATTGACATAACAAAAAAGAAATAACCGCCCCTCG
>JAZNWL010000026.1:0-28180 GCA_045593325.1 Acutalibacteraceae bacterium
TGATATTCTGTGCTAAACGCACAGAGTGATATTTCCCGTTCGGGAAGTGATATTGAAATCTTACGATTTCAGTGATATTTTATTCGCCAAAAACTGCCGAAGGCAATATCACTTGAACTTTAGTTCAAATATCACTGCAAAGCAATATCACTCGCCGTAAGGCGAATAAAACTGCCCAAGTGTCCTTTAGGACACTTGGGCAAATCCCTCGAGATTTTTCTTTGCCGTATTCTTTATGTAAATTAGTTTTGTTTTCTTACAATTCGGTATTCATCAGCAAATTGGAAGTACGGACATTCCCATTGGGAAAAACTGTGCATTCGTTCCACGTCGTCCATATCCATGTCGATCTGGCAAAAATAATCGTCAAATTCTTCGTCATATACGTAGTGGTCGCATTGGTCGCAGGAGTTTTTCATGGCGTTGCCCCCTTTTCGCAAGCCATTATATCAAATTTGTATGGATTTTGCAAGATTTTTCGCCAAAATCGTCGATTGACGAAGAAAATGGGGCATGCTATAATGAAATAAATGAAATAAGGCAGGGTTGCATGATGAACGTCATTGTTTGTGAAGATTATAATGAGGTTTCCCAAAAAGCCACCGATTTGTTTGTTGCCCAGGTGAACAAAAAGGCTGACAGTGTAATCGGTCTTGCCACCGGCAGTACCCCCTTGGGTCTGTATGACGGCATGACAAAAGCCAATGAAGAAGGCAAAGTGGATTTTGCCAAGGTTAAATCCTTTAACCTGGACGAATATTATCCTATCGACGAAACTCACCATCAGAGTTATCGCTATTTCATGAACAAAAATTTGTTTACCCGCATCAACATTTCCATGGAAAACACCCACGTGCCCAATGGCAGAGGGAGCGAAACTGCCGGGGAAGAATATGATGCCATGATAGAACAAGCAGGTGGTATTGACCTGCAACTGTTGGGGGTGGGGCATAACGGTCACATTGGGTTTAATGAACCTGACTCCGCTTTGGTGGCAGGCACCCATATTACCGATCTGACCCCCCGCACCATAGAAGCCAACGCCCGTTTCTTTGAAAGGGAAGCCGACGTACCCCGCCAAGCCATCACCATGGGCATGGCTACCATTTTGAAATCCAAAGCCATTGTGTGTTTGATCACCGGCAAGGACAAGCACCCTGTGGTGGAACAATTATTAAACGATAAAATTGACCCCACGTGCCCTGCCACCTTCCTGAAATTGCATAATGACGTAACCGTTTTGTGTGATAAGGAGGCTTATCACGGATGATGCATTTTAACAATGCAAAAGTGGGCGGAGAACTGTTGGACTTCGGGGTGGAGAATGGCAAATTTGCCTATTTTCGCCCTGCCGACGGCACACAGTCGGGGGTTGACCTGGAAGGTTATGAAGTCATTCCCGGGCTGATTGACATTCACACCCACGGTTGCATGGGGCTGGACACCATGGATGGGGGCAATGCCATTGAAAAAATGAGCGGGTATTATGCTCAGAATGCCATCACGTCCTTTTACCCCACCACCATGTCGGACTATAAAGACCGCCTCACCGAACTTACCGCCACGTTGCCCACCACCACAGGAGCAGTCCCCCTGGGGTATCACCTGGAAGGTCCTTTTATTGCCCTGTCCCACAAGGGAGCCCAGGCGGAAGGTCCCATTCGGGATGCCGACCTGAATCATCTGGAACTATATGGCAATTTGGGGTTGGTTACGGTGGCTCCTGAATTTCCCGGGGCAATGGAAGCCATCAAAAAAGCCGAAATTCCCGTATGCCTGGGGCATACCGGGTGCGATTATGACCTGGCAATGGAAGCCTTTGAAGCGGGTGCGGTTTGCGTGACCCACATGTGTAATGCCATGCCCCCCCTTCATCACCGTCAGCCTTCCTTAATGGGGGCGGCGCTGATGAGTAACGCCTATATCCAGGTGATTTGCGACGGTCTTCACCTGCACCCTGCTGTGGTACTGCTGTTATACCGCGCCTTTGGGGCCGACCGCATGATTTTGATCAGCGATTCCATGCGGGCTACGGGACTGCCCGACGGCACTTACGATCTGGGCGGTCAGGACGTTACCGTGAAAGACGGGATCTCCCGCCTGCCCGACGGCACCATTGCCGGCAGTACCTCCAACCTGCTCACCTGTGTGAAACAGGCCATAAAAATGGGCATCCCCAAAGCCGATGCTTTGAAAATGGCATCTGCCACCCCTGCCGCCATGATGAATTTGAATAAAGGGGAATTGGCTGTTGGGAAGGACGCCGATTTTGCGGTGATGGACGAAACCTTTACCCCTGTTGCTGCTTATTGTCAAGGAAAGGCGCTTGCTTTTTTGAATAAATCAGAAGGAGAAAGATTATGAAGAAGATTTTATGTGCTCTTTTAGCCGCTGTTTTGCTGGTTACCACCTTTGGTGTTGCCGCATTGGCTGAAGGCGAACAACCCCTCGTTGTTGTGGATGGTGTGAAGGACGCCACCTACTCCGACAAAAAGATGTTGGACTATGTCAACTGGCAGTTTTTTGACAACAACGGTCAAGGTTCCTTTGAACCCGTTGACGTTGAACGGGCGAAAAATACCGTTTGGTTCAACTGGGACGATACCCACGTCTATATTTATTTCCAATGCGAAAGCAAAGACGACCTGTATAAACCCGCTGCCGATGAAACCGAAATTCCTGATTTTGACGAAGTTTTCTACGAAATCGCTCAAATTTATCTGGATACCGCACCTTCTGCCGCTTGGAACGCTCCTTGCATTTGGGCAGGGCAAGACGGTAACGGTGATTTCTGCGCTCACATGGCTTGCGCTTGCCGGGAAGGAGCAGAAAACTGCTACTATCGTTTAATGGCCCGTGCCAATCCTGCTTGGGGCGGATGGAACGACTACTATTTCTCCGCTGCCGGGATGTTTATGGACTATGATACCTTCTGCGAAAAATACACCGGCAGAGAAGGTTGCGAGGATTTGGCCGCCGCTTATAAAGCAACCCATGGGGAAGACGGTTCCGCAGCTGTTTCCTTCATTGATTACACCACCAATACCTATGGCTTTGAACTGAAATTCCCCCGTTTGGAAGGGGAAGAATACTTCCAATTCAATATCCGTACCCGTGTAGATGAAAAAGTATGGGATGAAGAAGGTCCCGAACTGCCCTATACTTTGTCTTTCTGCCCTGCCTGGTGGACCAACTCGGACGGACTGATGGAAATCTGGTTTGATGACTATGAAGAAGAAATTGACCCTGCCGTTGCCGCTTTCCGTCGGATGCAGGAACAACTGCCCGCTCTTGACAGCATTGGTTTGGAACATAAAACCGCTGTACTGGAACTGAATCATCATTACGTGAATATGACCGATACTCAAAAAGCCGGCTTGACCGTAGATGAAGTTGCCTTTATTGAAAGCGCAGTTGCTAAAATCGGTGCCTTGGAATACGTTGCCAACCTTGGGAACGTGAATAGTGACGACAAAATCAATGCCAATGACGCCTTGATTGTTCTTCGTGCCGCTGTTGGCAAAGTAGAATTGGATGCCGACGGCACTGCCCGGGCTGACGTGAATGCCGACCAAAAATTGGATGCCAAAGATGCTTTGGAAATCTTGAAATTCGCTGTTGGCAAAATCACCGAATTCCCCGCCGCAAGAGCTGTTGAACTGTAATCCAAACGGATAGAAAACAAAACCCGCTGAGGAATTCCTCGGGCGGGTTTTTTGCGCGCATACGCTTTGCAAACATGAATTGCCTGACGGCATGAATTGAAGGTTACAACTTCATGAATTGCACCTTGCGGTGCATTGCGGTATAAATTGGCGGTGCCAATTTATGAATTGGTAAAACCAATTCAATTCATGTTGCGATAGCAACAATTCATGGCGAAGGCAATTCCTGTGCGTAGCACAATTCATTGCCATGTTGCCGTGGAAATTCACGGCAATATTGCTGTAATTCACAAAAACAACGAAAACTTTTTCCAGTTCCTTCCGGTTTGGGCATATTCCACAATCGTAATTTCATATTTTTTAAAGAAAAATTATTATGTTTTCGTAAATCCGACGGAAAAATTGGCAAAAATCACAAAAAAGATTATAAATATTTGTCAAAATGACGATTGCTTTTTTTTCGTCGGTATGGTATACTCATACTGCAAAAACAGTGTAATACTGAATTTTGAACGGAGGAAAAAACTATGAAAAAATTTTTATGTGCCCTTTTAGCCGCTGTTCTGATGGTTTCCACCTTTGGTGTTGCCGCATTGGCTGAAGGCGAAGACGCTATTGTTGTAGACGGCGTAAAAGACGCTAAATATAACGATGACATGATGTTGGACTACATGAACTGGGTTTGTTTCTCGGACAACACCAATTCCACCGAACCCGTTGACCCCGAACGGATCAAAAACACCGTTTGGTTCTATTGGGACGACGCTTCTGTTTATCTGTATTTCCAATGCGAAAGTAAAGATCCCCTTTACAAACCCGCTGAAGGCGAAGAAATGCCCACCGACCGTGAATTGACTTACTTCGAACAAGCCAACGTTTATCTGGATACCATTCCTTCTGCGGAATATTATGCTCCCTGCCAAAAACCCAGCGATCCTGAAGATCCCTACTGCAACCACTTCCACTGCAACGCCAACGCTGCCGGTGAAAGCGGTGAAGAAGAAAGCAAATACTATCGTTTGATGGCTCGTGTTTCCCCTGCTTTTGAAAAATGGAACAACTACTACCGTGCTGACGAAGGTATGTTTATGACCTATGACGAATTCGTTGCTTTCCGTTGTGATACCAGTTCCCGCGGTTACGATGCAAGATACGTTGCTGATCCCATGAGCTGGTACACCAAAGAAAACGGCGGCAAAGGCGCAGCTGCTTCTTTCATCGACTATGAAACCAACACCTATGGTTTCGAACTGAAATATCCCCGCGCAGAAGCTGAAGAATATTTCCAATTCAACGTTGTGAATGACGCTCAAGCTTGGGACTGGGAAGAAGAAGGTCCTGAACTGCCCTACACTTTGTCTTTCGCCCCTGCCTGGTGGATGAACGCCGATGGCTTGCTGGAAATTTTCTATGAAGACTATCAAGAAATCGTTGACGCTATTGAAGAAGGCACTTACACCGGCAACGTTGACCCCGCTGTTAATGCTTTCCGTCGTTTGAAAGAACAACTGCCCGCAGTGGACAGCCTCACTTTGGAACACAAAGCTGCTGTGAATGAATTGGTAGCTGCTTACAACGCTTTGAGCGAAGAATCTGCTACTAATTTGACTGATGAAGAACACACCTACGTTATGGAAGCTGCCATCAAAGTTGCTTTGCTGGAATACGTTGCTAACCTGGGTGAAATCAATAAAGACGGCAAAATCAATGCTAACGACGCTTTGATCGTTCTTCGTGCCGCTGTTGGCAAAGTAGAATTGGATGAAGACAGTACTCTCCGCGCTGACGTGAACGCCGACGAAAAATTGGATGCCAAAGACGCTTTGGAAATCTTGAAATTCGCTGTTGGCAAAATCACCGAATTCCCTGCCGCAAGAGCTGTTGAACTGTAATCCAACCTGATCGAAAACAAAACCCGCCTGAGGATTCCTCGGGCGGGTTTTTTTGCACGCGTACGCTTTGCTAACATGAATTGCCTGACGGCATGAATTGAAGGTTACAACTTCATGAATTGAGCCTGACGGCTCATGAATTGCACCTTGCGGTGCATTGCGGTAGGAATTGGTAAAACCAATTCAATTCATGTTGCGGTAGCAACAATTCATGGCGAAGCCAATTTATGAAAACGAAGTTGTCAATTCATTTTTGTTAATCTCTTTCTCCGACGTAAACTCCCGACGGGTTCCGTCCCTATCGGTAAAGGCAAGGCGGTGAGCCACCAGGCACAGGTGAGGGTGGGGGCAACCGCCGTACTTTTTATCCCCCAGCAGGGGCAGGTTCCGGGAGGAAAACTGCACCCGAATCTGGTGGGTTCTTCCGGTTTGCAAACGAATCTTCACAAGGCTGTGAGGGATTCCTTCCACTGAAACAGATTCCAGGGTCTCATAGGAAAGAACCGCTTCTTTTACGCCTTTGCGCATCCGTTTGACCACGTAACTTTTATTTTTCTGCCTGTCCCGAAACAGCAGGTCGGTGAAGGTGCCCGCCGTAGGGTCGGGAGTGCCTTTCACCACCGCCAGGTAGGTTTTTTCAAAGTCACCCTGCTGGATTTGTTGGGAAAATCGGGCGGCAGCCTCCTTGGTTTTGGCATACACCATGACCCCGGCGGTTTCTTTGTCCAGCCGATGCACCGTATACAAAACCGAAAGCCCCAACTGCGCACAAAGCAGGTGGGGCATTTGTTTTTCCGATTCCACGCCGTGGGGTTTTTCGCAAACCACGTAGTGGGGCGTTTGTTGATAAATGGTGAGTTCCATATTAAAAATCCAACCGTTTCAAAACTTTTCTTACAAAGAACAGGCACAGGAACAGGGCAGCCACTTCCGCAATGGGGAATGCCCAGAACACCGCCACGGCACTGCCTGTTTTGGAAAGCAGGTAAGCGGCGGGCACTAAGATCACCAGTTGGCGGCCAATGGACACGAACATACTGTAAATGCTGTTGCCCACCGCCTGGCAAACACTGCTCATGACAATGGACACCCCTGCAAACACAAAGCAAAGGGAAATAATGCGGAAAGAGGGTACCCCAATGGTCATCATCTGGGGAGAAGCGTTAAACAGGGTTAAAATCACGTCAGGGAACAGTTGCAATAACAACAGCCCAACCAACATAATGCCTGTGGCGTAGATGGCGCTGAGCTTGATGGTTTTGGTGATACGGCTTCGTTTTCTTGCCCCTAAATTGTAGGCAATAATGGGAACCATGCCGTTATTTAAACCGAACACCGGCATAAACACGAAACTTTGCAGTTTAAAGTATACCCCGAATACTGCCACGGCGCTTTCAAAGGGTTCTAAAATTTTGTTCATGGCAAAGGTCATCACCGAGCCGATGGAGGACATGATGATGGAAGGTACCCCAATGAATAAAATTCTGCCGATCATGGCAAAATCAGGCTTCAGTTTCCGCAGTTTCAGGGAAAGGTCGTGGTTGTATTTCAGGTTGAGGATCAACCCCACCAAAGCGGCAACCCATTGACCGATGACTGTGGCAATGGCGGCACCGGCAATCCCCATTTGGGGAAAGCCCAGCCACCCGAAAATGAGAATGGGATCTAAAATAATATTAGTAATTGCCCCTGCCCCTTGGGTGAACATGGAAAGCATGGTTCTGCCGGTGGCTTGTAACAGCCGTTCCATGGTAACCTGCAAAAATACCCCCAGGGAAAACATCGAACAAATGGTGAGATATTCGGTGCCGAAATCGATAACCCGGCTGTTGGTGGTCTGGGCGGCGATAAAGGGTTTGGAAACCACCAACCCCACCAACACAAACACCAGATACCAGGCAAAGGACAAAAGAATCCCTTGCATGGCAACCGTGTTGGCTTTGTCTTTTCGTTTTTCTCCTAAAAAGCGGGAAAGCAGGGCGTTGATGCCAACCCCCGTGCCCACCGCCGCGGCAATCATCAGGTTCTGAATGGGGAAAGCCAGGGTAACGGCGGTTAAAGCGTCTTCCCCGGCGTCCAGTTGGGCAACGAAGTAACTGTCCACCACGTTGTAAAGGGCTTGTACCAACATGGAGATCATAATGGGAACAGACATGTTAAGCAGCAGTTTGTTTTCGGGCCAAACGCCCATTTTGTTTTCTTTTTGGGTCATAATCAAAGGGTCTCCTCGGTTCTACTTATCCAATAATTCTTTCTCAAAGGCAAAGCGGGGTCGTGCTTTCACTTCTTCATACACTTTCCCCAAATAACTGCCCACGATCCCCAGGGCAATCAGCAAAATACCGCCCAACAGCCACAGGGAGGTGACCGCCACCAGCAGTCCGCCCACGGGCACACCGCACAGGGCAAGCACCCCTTGGGTCAAGAGTCCGAACAGGCATAACAGGATGATGAAAATGCCCAGGGTGGTAATGAGTTTCAAGGGCTTCACGCTGAAAGAGGTTACCCCCTGCCAGGCGAGATTCAGCATTTTGGTTAAGGGATATTTGGATTCCCCTGCAAACCGCTGGGCCCGTTCAAAATACACCACGTCCTGTTGAAAGCCCATGTGGGGCACCATGCCCCGTAAAAACAGGTTGGTTTCCCGGTAACGGGAGAGTTCTTCCAATGCCCGACGGCTCATGAGGCGGCAGTCGGCATGATTATACACAATTTCTACTCCTAATTTTTCCAAAAAGGTGTAGTACCCCTGGGCGGTGATGCGTTTAAAACCGGTGTCGGTTTTGCGGTGGCTGCGCACCCCGTACACAATGTCGCAACCCTCATGGAATTTTTCCATAAAGCCGTCCAGCACGTTGATATCGTCCTGCAGGTCGGCATCCATGGAAGCGGCGCAATCGCAATGGTCCTTCGCCGCCATGAGCCCTGCCAACAGGGCGTTTTGATGCCCCCGGTTGTGGGCAAGTTTCACCCCGCACACCAGGGGAATCTTTTCATGAAAGGCTTCAATCATTTCCCAGGTTTTGTCTTTACTGCCGTCGTCCACGTACAGAATACGGCTGTTTCTGGCAATGACTCCGTCCCGCATCATGGCGGTTAATTTTTCCACCAAACGGCGGGTGGTTTCGGTCAACACTTCCTGTTCGTTGTAACAGGGAATCACCACGTATAAGGTTTTCATTCTTGTTCCTCCTGTTCCTGGGGAATGTCTTGTTCGGGGAGATCAAGGGGGCATTCCAAGGGGGGATCCTCAGGGGGTGTCAGGGTTTCTTCCTCTATTTCCTCTGCCCCTTCTTCGGTTTCGTCTTCTTCCTGTTCCAAAACAGGCAGGAAGGTGTCAGCAATGGGTTCTTTATGGGCAAATTTCTTGATCAGCAACAACAGCAGCAGGGTCAATGCCAGCCCTGCCACCGAAATGGCAATGCCCAAAGTAAGCCCCGGGGTGTGATAGGTAAATTCAATGGTGTGCTGGGCACCGTCCCCTTGCACCAACACCGCCATAAAGCCAGCGTTGACCTTTTCCACGTCTACGGGTTTGCCGTCCACCGTGGCGGTCCAGCCATCATCATAAGGAATGGAGAAGAACACTAAGTTATCCCGTTCCAGCGTGGTTTTAGCGGTAAAACCGTTATTGCGGGTTTCGAAACTGCTACAGGCGGTTTTTGCCCGTTCATGGCAGTTTTGGTAGTAGTGGGTCACGTCCAGTTGGTCTTCGTAGGAGTCCCCTGTTTTTTCTCCCATGGAGAGCAAATGACCGTATTTTGCGATTTGATCCTGATCCAGCAAAATGGCTTCCAGCATCATCTGGGCGCGGTATTCTTCGGGTAACGTATCGGCAAATTCACGGGTCATGTAATAGTCGTAGGTGAAGCCGTAGGGAATAAAATAGTCGTTTTCATAAATATAGTACCCGTTCTGGGTTTCTTTGGTGTTCGCCCCCTTGGAAGAATACAGCGACCAGCCAAACATTTCGGTGGTGCCGTTTTCGCTGGCAAAATCCTCGGAATCGTCGGCGTAATCAAAGAGGTATTTCACCGAAAGAAGACCCCGCAGGGCATAATCTTCGGTTTCGGGGCGGGTGGCTACGGTGCGTTCCACCCCAACGTAGTCGTAAAATTCCATCACCGACCCGGGCACAATGCTGTGGAAGGCATTGATACTGCTCATGCCGAAATACATGGCGGTGTTGTCCATGGTTTCATAGGTGTCAATGCGGACATCGTCAATGTCATAGGTGGGTTCTTTTTCCCCGTTGGCATTTTCCAGCACCATGGTGTCGTAATTTTCAAGTAAGTGGGGGATGATGAAATTGTTGGCGCTGTAAGAACTCTTTTTGCCCATGCCTACAAAGTAGGAAGAATATACCACCGATACCAACAGCACCAGCACCAGGGCAACCCGAGAGAAATCTTTGGGCCAATGGTTTCGCAGTCCGTGGAGAGCGGGTACCAGCAACAGGCAAACCACCGCAATGGCGCTGGTAACCAGGAAACGGTCCTGATAATTTTCCGAGTACAGCCCAAAGCCCGAGAAACTGCCGTCGGCATATTGCCCTTGAGGGAACAACCCCACCGCAATCACAAAAAAGGCGGTGATGCCGGCGCTCCACCGCCAGCCCACTTTCCAGTTGATCTCTTTATCTTCCAGACTCATGGCAGTCATCAGCGCCATGAGTAAAATGGGCATATAGAACCAACGGGCATAGTAACTGTAGTTAAATGCCGAATAAATGCTGTTGAGGATAGGCACGAATGCCATGATCCCCGACACCACGAAAATGCGTTTGGGCCAGCTTCCTTTTCTGGCGGCAAGGAAGGAAAGCACCCCGGTCATGCCGAATACCGGCATCCACCCTGCCACTGAACTCCATTTTACGTCGGCATCCGGGAAGAATACCGGGCGGGCAGGCAGGTCAGGGGGGAAGAAGAAGCATTGGAGAATATAAGAGTAGATCTGACTGCGGCTATACACAATGCCGTTCCAGCCGGTCAGGAAACTGTCAATTCGGGTGTTGCCGGTAATGGCAAGAATGGCAGGCAGTAACATAAAGGCGGAGATCAGTACCCCTAAAACCGCCTCGAGAACCACCAGCCCGATTCTGCCGAAATCCCGTTTCAGGTGGGCGGAATTTTGGAACAGATCCCACCCGGGGGAAAATACCCGCACCAGGAAATAAAGCACCACGAACACCGCCATGCCAAAGAAGAAATAGTAGTTGGAAATGGAGCACAGGGCTACCATGAATATAAAGGGAGCATACCGTTCTTTGCACATGAGCCATTCCAGCGACAGAAGCAACAAGGGGAAATACACAATGGCTTCATGGAAATGGTTGAAGAAAACGTTGTATACCGAAAAGCCCGAAAAGGCGTATAACAGCCCCCCGATGACCGCATAGTTTTTATTGCGGACAAAACGGGTGATGAAGGCATAGGCCGTCAGGGAGGCGCAGGCAAATTTTAAGATCAGCAAAGGCCCCATCAGGTAAGGCACAAAATCCGTGGGGAAGGGAAGGGTCAGCCAGAAAAAGGGACTGCCCAATAAATAGAAACTGTATGACCCGATGAAATTGGCACCCAGGTCGGTTCCAAAATGCCAGGAAACGTTCCCCTCTCTCACCGCCTGGTGAGCCAGTTTGTAAAAGGGAACCTGTTGAACGTTGAAATCCCCGTAAAACAGGAAGTATCCCTGGTCCTGAATCATATAGGGAATGAATAAGGCGCAAGCCGCCAGCAAAGCCAGGAAAAATGCCATGCCGTATTGCTCTTTTGCCTTTGGTTGCAGGGTGTTTTTTCGGGTGGTAAACATAAATCGGCCTCCTGAATTTTATATACAGATTTATTATAGCATGATTCCCCCGGTTGTTCAACTGTAAATGCCGAAAAAATACGGGGAAAAAGGTTTGCACTAGAGCAGGGAGTATGGTATAATAAATCAATAAATTGCCAAGGCACACGTTGTGTGCAGTGAAGAGTGATGAGTTGCGACAGCAACAATTCATGGCTTTGCCAATTCATGACAACGAAGTTGTCAATTCATTTATATAAGGAGATAACCTATGTATCCTTTTTTTGCCATGTTATTCAGAATGAAATACATCCAACGCTGGGCGCTGATGCGTAACACCCGGCAGGAAAATTTAAGCGAGCATGCCATGGAGGTTGCCGCCATCACCCATTGCCTGGCGCTGATCCATAACAGGCGCTTTGGGGGCAAGGTGGATGCTGACCGCGGGGCGGTGATCGGGTTGTTCCACGATTGCACCGAAATTTTAACGGGGGATCTGCCCACCCCCGTGAAATATCACGACGATGCCCTTCGCACTTCCTATAAACAAATGGAAAAAGAAGCGGCAGGGCGGATGGTTGCCATGTTGCCGGCAGAATTGCAGGAAGACTATGAAAGCCTGTTGCAACCCACCCCCGGGGATGAGATCCTTTGGAAACTGTGCAAAGGGGCGGACAAGTTGACCGCCCTGATCAAATGCATGGAAGAAGAAAAAATGGGCAACGGGGAATTCTCTTCGGCAAAGCGGGCAACCCTGAAAGCCCTGGAAGGGTTGAATCTGCCCGAAGTACAGGTGTTTATGGAAGAATATTTGCCCGCCTTTGAACTGACCTTAGACGAATTGAATCCATCGGAAGGAGAATAAGTTACCATGTCTTATGCCGACCAATTATTCATTGAAAATTGCAAAGATATTTTAGAAAACGGCGCCTGGGATACCCATTTGCCTGTCCGCCCCCGTTGGGAGGACGGTACCCCCGCCCACACGGTGAAAAAATTCTGTGTGGTGGACCGTTACGATCTGCAAAAGGAATTCCCTTTAATGACCCTGCGGAAAACCAATTTCAATGCCGCCATTGATGAGATTCTGTGGATCTGGCAAAAGAAATCCAACAATATCAACGACCTGAACAGCAAGATCTGGGACTCCTGGGCGGATGAAACCGGCTCCATCGGCAAAGCCTACGGCTACCAGATGGGGGTCAAACACCAATATCCCGAAGGGGAGTTTGACCAGGTGGACCGTATTTTATACGACCTGAAACACAATCCCGGGTCCCGTCGGATCCTTTCCAACATTTACGTTCACGGGGATCTGAAGGACATGAACTTATACCCCTGTGCTTATAGTATGACCTTTTCGGTGACCGGCAACAAACTCAATGCCATTTTAAACCAACGCTCCCAGGATATGCTCACCGCCAACAACTGGAACGTGGTGCAATACGCCGCGCTCACCATGATGTTTGCCCAGGTCAGCGGGCTGGTACCCGGGGAATTTGTTCACGTGATTGCCGACTGTCATATTTATGACCGTCACGTGGACATGGTGAAAGAGGTTATTGCCAAAGAACCCTTCCCCGCACCCAAGGTCACCCTGGATCCCACCATTACCAATTTCTACGATTTCACGGTGGACAGTTTCACGGTGGAAAATTACCAGTATCACACCCTGGGGAAAAAAGTCCCCGTGGCCATTTAAGGTGAGTGTTATGAAAAAAGTATCCGTTACGTCCCTGCTGGTGGCAGTTGCCATTGTTATGATGGGGGTCATCCTGTATACCGTGGTGGCATCCTTCATGGGGTATAACCCCTTTCGCTACATCACCCTGGGGGACTATAAAGGGGTAACCCTTACCTGGGAAGAGGAAGAAATTACCAATGAAGAAGTGGCTTATGCCATGGCGGTGGAACTGTCTGACTATGCCACCACCACCGAGATCACACAAGATGCCGACGCGGGGGACACCCTGACGGTGGATTACGTTGGGGTGATGGACGGCAAAGAGGAAGACGTTTTTACCGATACAGGTCGTGAAATGGTTCTGGGCAATGACGATTTTATTGTGTCGGGCATGGACGAGCATCTGCTGGGCGCCCACGTGGGGCAGACCCTTTCGGTAACCCTTACGGTGCCCGAAACCCACCACGTTCCCGAATACATCGGCAAGGTGGTGTCCTTTCAGGTAACCGTTCAGAAAATTGTCCGCACCAATCTCCCCGAACTTACCGACGATTTTGTGAAAACCCTGGGAGACTATACCTCGGTTGCGGATTATAAAGAAAAGTTTACCCAAAGTTACAAGGAACAACGGGCATTGGAAGACAAAGCCAACCTGCGGAATACCCTGTTTCATCAGGTGGTGGCAAACACCGTGGTAAAAGGGTATCCCCAAAAGGAACTGAACCTTTTGGTGGAAGAATTCAAAGCCGGGGTGCAAAAGGGCGCCGATGACTTTGGTATGGAGTTTTACGATTATGCCTCCCTTGCCTACGGAAAGAACACCAAGGAGGAGTTCGACCAATACGTGCTGGAATATAACCAGGGAATCCTCAAACAGGAAATGGTGCTGAAAGCCATTGCCAAGAAAGAAGGCCTGCGGGTCACGGCAGAGGAATATGAGACCCGCCTGGCAGAGTACGTTGCCCTGGAAGAAGACTGGACAGCCGATGAATTGGTGGACTATTTCGGCGGGGAAGAAGGCATGAAAGAACAGTTCTTGCTGGAAATGGTGACCGACGTAATTGAAGAACACGCTGTGATTAAAAGATAAGGACGAAAGCAATTCCCGAAATTCGGGGGTTGCTTTTTTGTTATAAAAAATAAAATACCGCTTAAAATTCTTTCTCTAACTCTAATTCTAATTCTAATTCTAATTCTTTTTCTTATTCTAACAGGCGGAATTTTCCGTGACGTCCTCTGTGACGTCCTCTTGGACAGACCACATGATGTTGGCTTTTGCCAGGGCGGCATTTTTACGGGATTTTTGTTTTCGCTTTCGGTCCTGTTCCCGCAACTTATCCAACCGGTCGGCGCTTTGCCAGGCTTCCCAGTTGGGGAGAAAATAGGTTCCGTCCTCATACCCCAACAGGTCAAACTGTAAAAACAGTGCCATGGCTTTGGTGACGAATTGTTTGCTTTTGTTGAGCCTGGCGGCAAACATGGAAACGTCATAAGGGGTGTTGTTCAGTACAAAACTTCCTCTCATGTTCAGGTTGCCTGCCAGTGCCAGCATTTTTATATACATGGTCACCATTTTTTCCCCTTGGGGCAGTTTCATAATGTGGTCAATTTCAGGCAGGTCGAAGAAATTGACGGGTAATTTTATCCATTGAATTGTGCTCATAAATAAGCTCCTTTCTGCAGTTTTTGTTTTTGTTATTCTGCAAGTATAGTATACAAAATAGGAAGGATCCCATGAAACACCCCCTTGGAAAAAAAGTTCTCACTTTAAAAACCTGAAAATGTTACTATAAAAACATAAGTATTTCACTAAAATCAGGCAAAAACATTGCCATGCTGTTCTTCGTATGGTAAAATGAAAAGGCAGTTAAGGTGATGTGACCCATCACTTTGCGAGGGCGGGTGCCCTCAATTCAAAATAACGGAGGACAATGTATGAAAAAGTGTATTTCTTTTCTGCTGAGCCTGGTATTGCTTTGCAGTATCCTGGCAGTACCCCTTACGGTTTCCGCCGAAGATACCCTGGTGGACGTTTCGTTCCGGGATATGGAAGAAAACGGCGATCTGGCAGCCAGCCGTGCTGACTTTGCCCAGGAATCCACCAAATATACCCAAGGCAGTTATTCCATGGCTTACACCTTTAAGGATGACTGTGCTGACCAATTCCACCTTTACATTTACCGTAAAGGTCAGAAAAACAATGCCGTGGATATTTCCGGGGCTACCATGCTCCAGTTTGACCTGTGGGTACCTGTTGACGGGTACTTTAACAACATGGCCAGCGATACCGGTATTAACATTGACGATGCCGACCACGTGAGCGGTTGGGGTTCCAGCGGCGGTAAGGTTTCTGCCGCTACCGTAAAAGCCTCTTTGAAAAACCTGAAAGCCGGTTGGAACCACGTTTCCATGGTTTTGGATGCTCCCGCCACCTGCACCAACGTAGTGGATATTCGGTTTTACGGGTTGAAAAGTGGTGTGAGTGCCGGAGACGTGATTTACATTGACGATATTCGTTTTGTAAACGATGCGGCAAACCAAACCGTTTGTGCGCCCCGTAATCAAGCGAAAGACGTATTGGTGCTGTATATCCGAGGCAACACCGAGGTTACCACCGCCTATGCAGCTTTGTCTGATGACGCCAAACAATATCTTTCCGAAGAAGTAAAGAGCGCCATTGAAGCAGGGGATCTTCCCGAACCCACTCCCGAATTCCCCGAAACGCCCGACACTCCTGATACTCCTGACACCCCCGATACCTCCGATACTCCCGATACTTCCGAACCCCCCACCGACGTTCCTGTGGAAGATCTGGCCAAAAAGGTTTTGGACGTTGCCTTCCGGGATATGGAATCCAGAGGCGACCTGAACACCGCAGGTGCCGACTGGGCCAATGAAACAGGAAAATATACCCAAGGATCCCAATCCATTTCCTATACCTTTAAAGGCGGTGTAGGCAACGGGACTTTGGCCTTCTATATTTACCGGGTGGGTCAGAAGAATAACGCTGTGGACATTTCCGGTGCCACCATGTTGCAATTTGACCTGTGGGTTCCCGCCGACGGCTATTTTGACAACATTGCCGGGGACGCCGGGGTAAACGTGGACGATGCCGACCACGTGAGCAAATGGGGTTCCAGCGGTGGGAAAGCCGACGCTCCCAAAGTAAAAGCCGTTTTGAAAGGCTTGAAAGCAGGGTGGAACCACGTGTCCGTTCCTTTGAACGCCATGTCCACCTGCACCAACGCCGTTGACTTGCGACTGTATATGGTGCGCAGCGGTGTGGCAGACGGTGACGTGGTTTTGATTGACGACGTGCGTTTTGTCAGCGATCTGGCCAATCAAACCATCACGCCTTTCCGTAATCAAGCCAAAGACGTAATTGCTCTGCTTGCCGAAGGAAACACTGCCCAAGGGGAAACCCTTTATCAAACCATCGGTGCCCGTGCACGGGAATACGTTCCCGAAAGCATGCTGACTGCCGCCGGCATTGAAGTGATTCCTCAACCTGAAAAATACACCCTTTCCTTTGACCTGCAAGGGGCCAATGAAACCATTGATTCCCAAACCGTTTATGAAGGGGACGTAGCATTCGCCGTTGCCAACCCCACCAAAGAGGGATACGTGTTTGACGGTTGGTATGCAGGGGAAGAAAAGGTAGACCTTGCTACCTTTACCATGCCCGGAGAAGACGTTACTTTGACTGCCTCCTGGAAAAAGACCTATACCCTGACCTTTGATTTGAACGGCGGGTCGGGCGGTCCTGACAATCAGGCATTGGTAGCAGGGGAAAGCCCCGTTGTGGGCAGTGACCCCTGGAAGACCGGGGAAGGCTTTGAAGGTTGGTACGAAGGGGATACCCTGGTAGACCTTACCACCTTTGTGATGCCCGAACGTGACGTGACCCTGGTTGCCAAATGGGGTGTGCAATATTTCACCCTGACTTTCGACACCAAAGGCGGTAACGAAACCTACGATGAACAAAAACTGGAAGCCGGGCAAGCCCCTGTGAAGGTGGAAGACCCCACCAGAGAGGGCTATACCTTCGTTGGCTGGTATAACGGCTTTAACCGTGTAAACTGGGACACCTTTGTGATGCCCTCCCGTAACGTTACCTTTACCGCCAAATGGGAAGAAGGGGAACCTGCTCCCGAAGCTGACTTTGGGGACGTGAACAGCGACGGCAGTATTGATGCCAAAGACGCGTTGGAAATCCTGAAAGCCGCTGTGGATAAGATCACCCTAACCGAAGACCAGGAAGTATTGGCAGACGTGAATGAAGATAATGCCATTGATGCCAAAGACGCCCTGCTGGTGCTGAAAAAAGCCGTAGGGAAAATTGACAAATTCCCCTGCGAAGAATAAATCATAAAGAGATCAAAAACCGCCGATTGCTGACTGCAATCGGCGGTTTATATTGTTAAAGAACCCACAACTAAGGCTCCCCTTGTCAGGGGAGCTGTCTGCGTAGCAGACTGAGGGGTAGTAAAAACCGTGTTATCTTAGGTGTGCTATGTTGTCCAGATAGGTTTGGGCGTACTTCGCCAGGACGATTTTGGGACATTCCTCTTTTACAAAGCGGAAGTGATAGGTCGCGTCTTCCCGGTGCCCCAAAGCGTATGCCGCCATGCCTTGCAGGTAGTGGGTCAAAGCCACCGTGTGAAGCCCCTTTTGCCAGGGGGTCAGGGTTTTATAGGATTTCATGCCTTCTTGATCTCCTTTGGAAATTGCCCACATCAATTCCAAAAGATTCCCCATGCCGTAACACATTTCTTTGACTTTTTTGTTTCCCGTCAGGGTAGGTAAAAGTCGGCGGTATTCTGCCAGGGCAACTTCCAGCCCTTGCCCGTTTTGCATAAAGAAACAGCAAAGAGCTTGGTAGTACCGTCCGTCCAGGGCCATAACGGGTTTGGTTTGCATGGCAAGGGCATTGGCATAAGCCAGGGCGTTGCCGTAGTCTCCCATATAAAACAAGGCCACGGCATAAACGCTGTTCATATGTTTGCGGTTGTTTTTGTAAAACTCGGTTTTCAGTGCCAGATATTTTTGCGGGTCGCCATCCTCGGTCATGGCCGTTTCGGTGGCGCTGAGAAAAACGGCATTGATGAAGAAACTGAGAATGAGGGTCAGGGAAAGCAAAAACAAGGAAACCCAAAGGGGCAATCCCCGATAATCCACGTAGGAATACCCCAACAATTCTATGGTAATGGGATTACCAACCAATAAAATCACCAGATCGATGACCAGGGTAATCATGGCCGTCCAGCGAATCCGACGCTTTATTTTCTTAATATCCTGTTCATAGGGATTTTGGAATGGAGTCATAGTAGCACCTACTCTTTCCACACGAAATGAAAGTTGATGGATTCGCCCCCGTCTACCACGATGTTTTGCCCGGTACAGAATGTGTTTTCCACCGTCAAAAAGTACGCCCACTTTGCAATTTCTTCAGGGGTTGCCCACTTTTTCAAGGGGGTTTCTTTCATGATTTGTTCCCAAAGAAGGGGGTCGTCCATCACGCATTGATTTAAGGGGGTCATCACGCCGCCGGGGTCTAAACTGTTACAGGTTGCCCCAAAGGGGGCTAAGCGCAATGCCAGGTTTTTGGTGTAGGCAATCACGCCCCCTTTGCTGGCGCAATATTCGGGGAATTCCGCCCCGGTGTGTCCGCTGGCAGAGCCGATATTCAGCACCGAATGGATCTTCTCTTGCACAGCGTACCGCTCGGTAAGGGCAATCAGGGCTTTTAGGTTAATGTCAATATCCTCTTCGTTTTGGGTGCCGGCATTGTTAATAAGAATTTCAATGTTTTGGAGTTTGGGTAAATTTTCGGTATCCCGAACATCGCAAACATAGTGGGTGTAATTGGTGTGGGAAAGGGAGGCGGGCTGACGGTCAATGCCCACAACGGTGTGTCCCTTTTCCAAAAACAGCCGGGCAATGGCTTTGCCGATGCCCTGGGTGGTGCCTGTAATGAAAACCTTCATTGGTGTGCCTTCCTTTCCAAAAAGTCCAAATAGTCTTTGCCGACCCCTTCGGCTTTCCATTTTTTTGCGATGCGATAGCCAATGGGAGAAAAAACAACCTCCATCAGCAGTTCCGCCACCGCCCCGGTCAGGGCGCACATGGCGCATTGGAGTACCGTCCAGGAAAAGCCGTCCCAAAAAATGGGGGCAAGAAAATAGAATACCATAATGGAAAAAATAAAATTATCGGTAAACTGCCCGATAAAGGTGGAAACGTAGGAGCGGGTCATGTAAGCCAGTTTTCCGTCAGGGTGGTTGCGGAATCCTTTACCCACCAGGAAATTCACCGTGTTATTCACCAGCGCGGAAATGAGAAATGCCACGGTGCTTCCCAATAAAATAAACCAGGTACCCCCGAAGATTCCGTCAAAGGCAGAATAGTCGTTGGCGGAAGAGGGGATGGCGCTCACCAGGAAGAAGATCAAACAGGTCAGCAGATTGATGAGCACCGCGTGAATGGAGATCAGCGTGGAAGCCCGGGGACCGAAATGCTTGGTGATCATGTCCATACAAAGAAAGGAAAGCCAGGAGATCAGCATCCCCCCGTCCAAGGCTAACCAGGGTAGTTGCACCAAGGTTTTGTTGGCAAGAAGATTCATGCAAATGACACTTACTGCAAACAGGGTCACCACCGTTGCGGGAATGGACCGAAGAAGAATTTTAAATTCTTTTCGGGTTTTTCTTATTGGTTCTTTCATGGACTTCACCTTCTTTCAAATTACCATGGTCTGGCTAAAGTATATCATAAAATGATTTTGATTGCAACGAAAAAGAGGAGAACCTGTTGGCTCTCCTCTTTGATATTATTCAGCCTGCAATTCAATGGGAAACTTTGTGATTTTCCCAACGGCGTATTTCAAAATTTCCAAAGCGTCTTTGGCATTGATTCCCTCTTTGCCGTCCACTTCGGCGGCAAGTTGTTGGTGGGCAGTAAGCTCGCCTTTGCCAACGGCAAATTTCAGCACCTGCAAGGCATCTTTGGCATTCACACTTTGGTCGCCGTTTACGTCCCCGTAAGGAATTTTCACAGGGGGTTCGGGTTCCACGGGGGTATCGGTGGGGGTTTCGGGGCCATTGGGAACATCGGTAGGCGTTTGAGGCTCAACAGGGACGTCGGGCTCAACAGGGACGTCCGGCTCAACAGGGACGTCGGGTTCAACAGGGACGTCGGGCTCAACGGGGACGTCCGGCTCAACGGGGACGTCCGGCTCGTCGGGAATTTCGGGAGCAGGAGTATCCCCAATGGTTTTAAACCATTGTTCAATGTAGGGGGTAAGGCGGTTGTATGCCTCGGGACTGGGGTGAACCGTATCGGTAATATAGTTGGTGGTGTTTACCTCCAGCAGGGTATTGTTCACGTAATCATCGTGGTACAAGTCCAGATAGTCCACGTTCCATTTGTTGCAAATTTCTATGGTAGCGTTGGCGATATCTTCCATATCGTTCACGTTACCCTTGGTGGCAAGGGGCATTTTGTAGATGATAATAAACCCAAACCGAGCAGTGGGGAAGCGGTTGCGGGCGGTGTAAAACAGTTCTTCCAATGCCCCTGCAAAGGTGGTAATGTCAAAATCTTCAGGGTCAAAAGAATCGGTGATGGCGCCAACGGGAAAGGATTCCCAGGCGTCGTTGGTGCCCCCTTCCATAATCACGTAATCGTAGGCATCGTATTTGGCTTTTGCCATTTGGTCCACGATTCTTCTGTTCTGGCGGGCGGTGGAAACCGACCAACCGCTGATGGATTGGTTATCCGAAACGATCCCCAGGGATCGGGCCATCCGCCATGCCCAGGCTCTGCCCGAGTCGGCAGAACCGTAGGAAATGGAGTCCCCCAAAAACAGCACCTTTTTGCCTCCGAAGAAGTAGGCGTTATATCCCACTTTGGTGACCATTTGGTTTTTGGTAATTAAATAGCTGGGGGCTTGGTCTGCGTTGGCAATCACCCGAACGTAGGAAACCCCTGCGGGTACGGTAAAGTTAAAAATACAGGTTTTACTGTCCAACTCTTCCACCTTGGAAAGCCCTTTGCCGTTGGAATACTCAGCAAGGTAGGTGGTTTCATCACTCATGGTAACCAAATGGAACCCTTGGGCGGTAACCGCCCCCGAAAGGGTGATGATATCCCCTTCCACCACGGGGATAGGGGGTGTGGTGCGGTATTTGTTGTCGGTGCTTGCCACGCCGTTTCCGTCGGTGTAGCCGGGGGTGGCGGTGGCAAGGTCAAAGAGGTTTGTGTAATCCGATTCCAAAAAGGCATTCATTTCCCAAACCGAGAAGGGTCGGTTTTTGGTGACCAGATAGTGGCCCGCATATTGGGTTCTGGCAATCATTTCCACAAAATTGACCCCTGCAGGTACGGTGAACTGCAAAATGGAAGTGCCGTTGCCCATATCGTGGAGTTTGGTAACCCCGTCGGTGACGCCGTATTCCTTAAGGTAGGTGGTTTCATTACTCATAGTAACCAGGTGGAAGCCTTGCCCCGTTACGGCAGTACCAAAGGTGATCACGTCCCCTTGGGCCACCGGGATGGTAGCGGAACGGTAAATGGTATCTTCCTTTTTTTCTCCGGCGGCGTTGTAATATCCCGTCATCATGGTTTCGGTGTCAAACAAATTTACCATGGCAACCGTATTGGTGGGAGCACAGTAAGCGTTCAGTTCTTCCACGGTAAAGGGACGGTTTTTGGTGGCTAAATATTTGTACATATTGGTGGTGCGAGGAACCAAACGAATGTAGGTTACCCCCGCGGGTACGGTGAATTGCAGAATGGAGGTGGTACTGTCGATCTCATACAATTTGGTCAACCCGCTGGTCAGGCCGTATTCCTTCAGGTAGGTGGTTTTGTCACTCATGGTGACCAAATGGAAGCCTTGGGCGGTTACCACACTCCCAAAGGTAATTACGTCCCCTTCACTTACCCCAATGGGGGCACTGCAACGGTATTTGTTGTCGGCAACGTATTCCCCGGTTTTGGAGTAGTACCCCACTTGCGCGGCAGAGGGGTGATACAGGTTCACAAGTTCGGTTTCGGCACTTACCCGGTTTACAAATAAACTGCAAAGGGTTGCCAAACTTAAGATGAAGGCGAAAATCTTTTTGAACATATTCAGAAACTCCTTTTCAAAATTTGGACAAAAAACATTTTTCTGTTGCATTGTTATTGTCTTGTAAGTATAATTATACGGGTATAATCAATGGATACAATGCAGAATATGAACTTAACAGTTGGATTTTTTTAACATTTCGGAGGGCGCTATGGTAACACGGGTATTTCGGTCGGTGGTGGTGGGGGATAATCAATTTGACCCCCAAAAAACGGTAAAAGGCTGGGTGAATGAAACAACCTTTCGCCCTCACGAAATCTTTCGCACCGGGGATTATATTGAGGTGACCCCCGGGGATACGGTGTATTTCGGTGCGGCGGTGATTTCCCAAGGGTGGCACATGGTTACCTATAATGCCCAAAAACAAAGCATTCGTCGGGTCACATTGAACGAGGGGATTCGGGTGTTTCAGGCGTTGGACGAATTCACCGCCATGTTGCAATATACGGTGGAAGAGGACGTGCGTTTTGTTCGGTTGATCTGCGAACTTCGGTATTTGAACTCCTTTTTGGTTACCGTAAACCGAGGGGTAACCGCAAGGGAGTATCATAAATTACTGCAAGGGGAATCCCAGAGTTTGGTTACCCGAATGGAGGAACAAAACAAAGACCATTGGACCTTGGTGTTAAACCAATACGGCACAGGGAAATTAACAGTGGGGGGCACCACCGCAACCTTTGAACCGGGCACGGTGCTTTGTGTTCCCCCGGGGGTTGCCTTTGCCAAACAATCCAACAGGGGATTTTCGGATATTCTGGTGCAAACCGACTCCTTTTTGTTGGAAGAACAGCTGGGCAGTGAATGGGCAATGATTCCCGATGATAAAAACGGCAGTGTGGAAACCCTGATCACCTTAATGCTTCCTACCTTTTTGGAAGGGGAAGAAGTTTATTCCGCACAGCTTTTGGAACAGTTGTTTCATACGGTGGAACTGTTATTGTTTCATCGGTTGAAAGGGGCGCATCCCAAAGACCGCCAGATCAACCGTATGGTAGAAGTCATCGGTTCGGGATTTACCAACCCCGAATTTTCCTTGGATGAAATTTTTGAAAGACAAAACTATTGCCCCAACCATTTGCGGCGGTTGTTTAAACAGAAGATGGGGTGTACCCCTGTGGAATACCTTACCGAATTGCGAATTGGGTATGCCAAAAAACGGTTGGAGGATCGGGAAATGCGAACCGCATCGGTGGCGCAGATTGCCATTATGTCCGGCTTTCGGGACCCTTGCTATTTTTCGAGGGTGTTTAAAAAGAAAACCGGGGTTTCCCCTGCGGAATATATGAAAGGAGCCAAATAAATGAAAGATCCCAACCGAGCTTTTCGGTTGGAATCTTGCGTTTTGTATGTTATTTTTCTTCCAATAAATAATGCAACAGTTGTTGGGGGTTACCCCTTAAAATACCGTTGCAGTAAATACCGTCCGATTTCTTCCCGGTCCAGTTCCTGCAACAGGTTACGGGCGTTTTTATAAGAGGTAATATAATGAGGATCGTCCGTTAAGAGATAATCCCAGATCTGCCCGATGGCGTTATAGCCCTTTTCATTCAGGGCTTCAAAGACCACCTGTAATACTTCATCAATTTTCTTTGCTTTTTGGTCGTCGATTTTTTGAGTGATCATAATAAATCTCCTTTATACATAGTTATTTATTTGCTATTTATGCTGAATAATTTAAACTCCGCTTGGGTCATCACGTAAATATCGGTAGGGCTTTGGGCAGTGCCTTTGGCAGAAACAAAGCCGTTATCGTCCAGCCCGGTGATCAGGGCAGGGTTTCCTTTGATGACAACCATCAGGGTTTCGGTCCCTTTCCTTTCGGGCTTCACAAAAACGTATTCTTCCCGTTGGGGTCTGGCCACCCCGCCCATGTATAACTGCTCCCAGGAAAGGGTTCGGTTGCTCCTGCAATGAATATGGGTGGCTTTGGTGGCTTTCTTTTTGGAAAAATACACCTTATATTCCTGCCCCTTTTCCCCGAAACCAACGGCTTTGTATAACTGGTTTTCTTCCAGGATTTCGCCCAAGTTGTTGCACCGCTGATACAGTGACATTGTTTCATCCGCCACACATTCCATCATGTCCCCCACGTCACAATCCAGGGCAGAGCAGATCCTGGCGATGGTGTCGGTGGTTACCGTTTGATTTTTGGAAAGTTTCGCCAGAACCCGGGAACTGATGCCCGTAACGTTCAGCAAATCGGTTTTGGTCATGCCCTTGTCGATCAATAATTTCCATAAATTAGAATAATCAATATACATCTCTCCACCGCCTTTCTGATTATAGTATAGTATATAATGACGGTTTTGTCAATAAATATTTACGAAAGTAAAGAAAAATACACCGTATTTTCGGTTGAATTCCCAATGATTTTGCGATATAATGAATTTGATAGGAGATGATTTTTGTGCGCGCTTTGAAAATAATCAAATATGTTTCCTTAGGTATTCTGGCGGCATCTTTGGTATTCGCCTCCATCAATCTTTTTCAATCGGTTCGTCTGAGTAAAAGTTCGTCTTCTTTCTATGACTCTTTGTACGACTCGTTGTATGATTCGGATGATGAGTCTTCCGGCAAATCCAATTCTTCTTACTCAAAAACCTCCTCCAAACTGTCATCTTCGTCAGCGGATGACGTGGAAATCTACAGTTTCGGCCATGCAAAAATCGGGATTCCCGAGAAATACTTGTCGAACCTTGTGGTGGAAAAGGTGTCCGCGGGGTATCAGACCTACGATGCCATGTTGCGGGTGTACGAAAAGGAATCCAAAAACCAATCTCAAAAGGACTTGGATGAAAGTTTAGGGTTGCTTTTCGAAATCGGGTACGTGAACGTCATCAATTATGACACGTTTATAAACGGGGGAGACTACGAAAGGGAGATTTTTGCTAAAAGCGCCACCAAGTATTACGTTTATACCGAGCCTACCGACTTTCAGTTTTACCGAACTGACGGCGGCACCGATGCCGAAAGAGATTCCTTTCAGGAATTGCAAGAATTAGGGGACAAAGTAAAAACCTACTTTTTGGAACATAACGACGTGGAACGGGCGTCCTCCAACCATCAGGAGGATACCTCCGGCGTTTACCACAGCAGTACCCCCGGTGATACCAACAGTTACGTTTACAGTATCCCTTCGGGGAATACCACGTCTTCCATTGTGTCCACCCAAAAAGATTGCGGGGTTTGTGAAGGCTCCGGGCATTGCACCCATTGTAATCTTGGCGACTGCCCCTCTTGCTATGGTAAAGGTCGAAAAGATTGCCTTACCTGTTTGGGACTAAGACGATGCGGGTCTTGCGGGGGAAGCGGGTATACCTACCGAGGAACCGGATTGAATTTTTCAAAAGTAGATTGTTCCCGCTGTGGTGCCACAGGCGACTGTGGCGCTTGCGGCGGCAAAGGATATGATGATTGCTACCAGTGCGACAACAGTGGACGTTGTAATTTTTGCCACGGTACGTATGATTGCAGTTATTGTAACGGTTCCGGGAAATCCTGGTAACGATTGTGATATATAAAAAGTGCTTTCCGATTTTGATTTCGGAAAGCACTTTGTTTATTTCAGAAGTTTTTGTTTTAAGGTTTTAAATTCTTTTTTGGTTATGGTGCCGTTATCCAATAAACCTTTCAGCCGTTCCAGCTGTTCCACCATATCCCCGCTGTCCTCTTCTTCCACGGGGTCAGCCAAACCCAAACTTTGAGGTTCTTCCGGGGCGGGTTCCTTTGGCATGGGTTCCTGTGGGTAGGCAACAATGGTTTCTTTGGCAGGAGGGGGAACCTTTTGTTTTTTCGATTCCAAAGGGAAAAACAATGCCAACGAAAGGGTAATGAGATTATAAACAAGAAGAATAACAAAGAATACCCACAGAATATCATCCAGCATATATTCAAAAACGCTGGAATAGGGATTGGTTTTTCCGTAATAGGTGTCGTAATCGGTTGCCATAAACCCGATGATGAAAAAGATGACGGCGTTCCCCAGAACGGTAAGAATCCACATGATTTCTTTGAAGGGTTTTGGGTTTTCCTTTATCCTGTTTAAAATGGATTTTTTGGGAGCGGGGGGTTCCTGCACAGGGGCGCGGGAAGGGCAATCCCGGTCCTTATCTTGGGGAGAATAATAATTTTGGGTGCCAAGGCGATAGAGTCTGAAGGGTGCACAAATTTTGCCTTCATCATCCAAAAAAGAATAAAGTACAATTTCCGCGTGGGAACTGCCGCCGAACCCGTCGTGATCTTCCCAGTAGCGCCCGTCGGGTTGCACACACCACAACACCAAAAAGCCGTTGTTTATTTTCTCAAAACTGGTGCGAAACCGAATTTGATTTTTCAGGGCATGGGAATCCTGAAGTTCTCTGACCCAGAATTCTTCGGTTATGATCACGGGGAAATCGCAAAATTGACCCTGCCCGTCTACCACCATCCGCCGGATGCCGCGGGAGTCATCCATATAATAAACCGAACAGTCTTCCCCTTGGGTTCGGTGGGCGTGTAGCCCCAGGGTAACGCTGTCACTAAGATATGCCGTTTCGGGTTGGGCAGGGGGAAGACGCAGATTTTCTTGGCTCATAGTTTTCCTCACCTTGTTTCATGATAGAGTATGCCTTTATAATTTTAGTATAGCATAAACAAAAGATCTTTTCAATGAAAAACAATCACAAAGAAAGTGCCAACACATAAAATTGCACGTTTTGGCATACCTGGGGCTTTTGAATCATAAAATACGGGTAGAAAGGTCTTGCTTAAAACTCCGCCAAAACTTTTTTCAAAATTTTTGAATTTAGGGGTTGCAATTTGGGAACACTTGTTGTATAATAACCTTCGCACTAAAAATAAATATCGCGGGGTAGAGCAGTTGGTAGCTCGTCGGGCTCATAACCCGGAGGTCGCAGGTTCAAGTCCTGTCCCCGCAACCAAAAAAATTCCTCGGAGTATTCCGAGGATATTTTTTTACTTCTTCACTCTTCACTTTTCACTCTTCACTAATCTCTGCAAGGGAATTTTTTTGGAAGTAATAAGTAATAGTGAATAGTGAAAAAGTTTCTGCAAGGCACAGCCTTGCACTTTTTACTTTTAGGAAGTATAATAAGTTTAAGGGGTGATAACGATGAAAGAAAGTCCGTTAATGATAAAATCTAAATCCCTTGCACTTGATGTTATAAAAGTATGTAAAGAATTAAGAACGGCAAAGTGTGAAAGTGCTTTAATCAATCAGTTTTTGCGTTCAGGAACAAGTGTCGGCGCAAATATCAGAGAAGCTTTTTTCGCCCACGGCAAAGCTGATTTTATTGCAAAACTGCAAATTGCATTAAAAGAATGTTCCGAAACTGAATATTGGATTGAATTGCTTTTGGAAAGCGGTTATTATAGCGATAAATTTCTTCTCGATAACTGTACCGAGGTCAAACGGATTTTAATTTCTTCCATCAACACCGCCAAGGAGAATATGAAATGATATTTTATGATATAAAAGAACAAGATAAAGAGCTTATAAAAATTGCGCTTGAAACTCTAGAAATATATCGGGATAGAACCAGTATCGCATTTGTATGCACAAATGCACTTGGGCAGTAGCCCAAACCCACTAACAACAGAAAAGAGAAGACTCGTTACAAAAAAACGAATCTTCTCTTTCTTTTTATTTGTTAAGTGATATGCTGACTTAAAGTCAGCGTGATATTTTTTTTAAAAATATTTCGCCGTTGGCGAAGTATTCCAAAAGAATATCACTGCGAAGCAATATAACTCGCCTTTAGGTTGACAGGACTCGAACCTGTCACGATTTCACTCGCCGCCTTTATTCATAAGGCCTTGTGTTCATTTTTGAAAGGCGCCAGCCTTCCTGCAAATTCACACTTCGCCTTATAAACAATCCGACGGCAGAAATTTCTACGAACCTACAAATTGATATTTTTTGTATTTCAGGAAGACGAAAACCGCAGGCATACTGGCGTATGTCAAGGTTTGAGGCGATGTGAAATCAAAAAATAGCATTTGTAGGCGTTGGCAGGTTCGAGTC
>JAZNWL010000027.1:0-47524 GCA_045593325.1 Acutalibacteraceae bacterium
AACTTGAACCACGATTTATGAAGGCAGATTTTCGCCTTCCCGTCGTTAAAATGCTCGTTAATACGTATAGTATTGCCTGCGCTTTCGCCTCGGTAAGACGAAAATCTGCACTTCATAAATTCTTTGACCGATAACGGATGTAGTTTCGGATGATGGTGTCTTAGTTCGACGCGTGCGGGCTTGCCGCCCACACAAGGAGAAGTAAGGCACCAGCGCCGAAAATCCTTCCGTTTCGGCGGGTTCAAGTTACCATGGTCTGGCTATACAAGCCCGATTATACACCCCTTCTGCATCGGTGGCAAAATATTCCGACCAAAGGTAATTTTGCATAGGAATATCATACTTGCCGTAGGTGGCAAACACCAAGGAATAGGGTCTTGAAAATAGTCTGGTATTCTCCCCTCTGCCGGTTCCTTGTTTGGACTCCACCAAAACGTCTCGAAATACCCGTACCCCTGTTTTTTGCAAGCGATGCCAACCTATCAACTCCCAAACAGCCAAACAAAGGATAAAGGCGGTAAACCCACCGTAACTCCACCAAACAGCCTTCCATTCCTGCAAGCAAATTCCAATAAAAACAAAGACAGCCGCGAAAAAAACCAGGTCAGCCACCAGGAGACCGACAAAAGATTTCAACGATGTTTTCTTTCGCCAGGCTAAAATTTGACTTAAATAAACAACTTCCCGTTCCATGGTATCCCTCCGTTTTTAAGGATTTTTCTCCTGAATTTGCCGTTATTTTACCATATTCCCTCCTGAAAAGCAACAAAGGTTACAATATTGTAACTTTACATTGTTGTTTTTTCTTTGTATAATGAAGAAAAGGGTATGAAATTTTTACCAAGGAGGGGTGACAATGAAGTACCAAACCAACAAACAAATATGGCAAATCATTTTCATTACCATTCCTCTGCTAACATTGGCATTATTTCTGTATTTTGCCAAAGGCAACTTCACCGAAGAATGGATAATCTTGACCATTGGTTCGTTGGTTGCCCAAGCAGAGCTGTTTTGGGGCATTCATCATTTGGCATTTTCCAAACAAAAAAACGCTTCCCATATTACCATTGACAAAGTATTTGTTGCCCTTGGCATTTTGTACTTTTTGCTTCTTGGCGGGTATTTTTTAGTAAAACAATATGCCGCTCCCGATTACGCGTCGCTTATGTTGAATGTGTTCCCGATTTTCACCGCCTTCAGCTTATTGTTTCCCTTGGGTACTTTGTTGCTGTCAAAAAAGAAAAACCGAATTACCAAAGAAGACGCTCAAGAAGGAACAACAAACCATTCAAACCAGATTTCTAAAAGCCGTTTTTGGGAACTTTCCTTTGCAAAGGAGTGGATTGCCGGAAGTTTGGCAGTTGCTTTGTTACTCAGCGGAATCTATTTATTTGTGATTGACACTAACCGCCCGCGAGCATACAAAGCCGATATTGATAAAGAAACCGTAGAGCAGTTGATTACAAAACTTAAATTTGAAAACAACGTGGATACCCTACAAGAAATTCATCAAAACAGGGTGGATGCCCTGGTGCATTTTTACTCCAAAGAAAAAGATAAACACGCAGCAAGCCTTGGCATCGGCCATTGGGCAGAGGATAAAAACGCCACCTATTATTCTTATGAGGATCTGGATACAGAAGTTGTATTTACCCCATGCCATTACAATCCGCTGGTGGTAAAATGGGGCTATGGTTGGTACCATAAAAAAGGGAATTTTTATGCCTCCCTTTATGATGAAGAGTCGGCAAAATCGTTACCCAATTACCGCAACTTCTTTCTTGTTAGTATTCGCACCGCCGAAAAAAACTGGTCTTTTTCGGTATTTTCCAAACAACAAAACGTAGAAAAACTTTTAGAACAGGTCATTTTAACCTATAACCGATTGGAGGATGTTCAATGAAAAAACTCGTATCTGTTATTAGTTTACTGCTGATGTCGGTTTGCTTACTCACCGCATGCAGTAGTAAAGTGTACGTTCCGCAAAAAAACATTCAACTGAATTACAATAACCTTTCGGCAGGGTCTGCTTCTTATTGGTTGGAAAATGATAGGGTATTTTACCTGGATTCCGATGGGTTTGAATCCCGCTATGTTATGAACACCAAAAAGGGAGAAGAAATTATTATGGAAGCCGACGATCTATCGGTGGACTATATTTCCATGGCATATATGCAATGTTACGACAATTTCTTCTATTATACGGTGGAACAACAAAACAACAATTCAATACTTTGTGATATTTATCAATATGATTGCACCACTAAAACCGAAACCTTCCTCACTGCAGTGGAAGATTTCAGCAATTTTTACGTGACAGAAGATTACCTCTACATAGAAAAGAATCAGGAAAATTTTGACGGATACCGCTACGTTCTTGACGTGTATTCCTTGGAAACCGGGGAAACAATCGAAGCGGTACCCGACATGTACGCCTGCGGAATACGCAACAACCGTCTTACTTACCTTGTAACCACCGATGATGGTTTTGATATTTTGGAATGGAACCCTCAAACCCAAAAATGCAAAACAATCGGCACCCTTGCTCTACCCATTACCCAGGACATTACCATTTATGAAATAGTGAATTTCACTTCCGATTATATGATTTTAGAGGGGTACTACTCCCCTTCGGAAACCGGTCAGATTTACATTTACCATTTCAAAACCAAGGAACTGCAAACGGTGGAAACCAAATTTTCCATCTACAGTTTGATTGCCTTTGAAAACAGAGCATTTTTGACCTTGACGGATTATGATAGCATGAAAACCTATTTATATTCCCTGGAACTTCCCACGGGGGAATTGAACCAACTGGGCAGAATCCATGATGATAAATCTCTGTTTGTTACCTCGGACGAAGAAGTATACCTTTGTTCCGATTGGGAAGACTCCATTGTGTATTACCATATTGACGGCACCAAGGACGAAGTTTTGGTAAAGGAGAACAAGTAACACACCCTTCCTACAAGGAGATGAGAGTATGCAACCCATACAAACCAAAAAGACCAAATTTTTAGTATTTTCTTTTTTGATTCCCATTGCCACCGTTGTCGCAGGATATTTAGCTTTACAATACATTGGGGGCACCACCAGCGACCTTGGTGGAGCAATTTTTGCAGCCATGATATTCCTCTTTGCTTTGCTTTTCGCCTTTGTAGAAGTGGAACTTTCCCTTTCTTTGTGGGTGGTACGGTTTCAAAAAGAAACCCGTTCAAAATTCAATTTACGACTAAACCAAGCCAAACTCATAGCCGGTGGCGTTTGGTTGGTTGCCTGTTGGATATTGGGACTTTTGGCATTGAATTCTATGGAGGAAATCTATTTTCATATTTTAGAAATTATAAGTTTAATTTACGCCGGAATTTGCATCCTCATCAATATTCTCACCACCATTGGTTGGATTCGCCATAAACAAAAAAATTCGCAAGGAGAGTTAAACAAATGAAAATGGTTTTATTGACCGCCCTTGGGGTTGGGGGCGCCACCTTGCTGGGCTCGATCATTGGATTTTTATTCAAAAAAATGTCCCATAAATTTTCCGATATTATCCTTGCCTTTGCTGCTGGGGTGATGTTGGCAGCCGCTGTGCTGGGGCTGATTCTTCCCTCGTTAGAATACGGCGGGGACTACGGAATTCTCATCACCGTTGCAGGCATTTTCGCCGGGGCATTGTGCCTGAATCTCATTGACAAATTGGTCCCCCATTTGCATAAACTCATGGGTCCCGATCTGGAACCCCACAACAATGCCAATTTAAGCAAGGTGCTGTTATTCGTCACCGCCATTGCCATTCACAACCTGCCAGAAGGCATTGCCGCAGGGGTTGGGTTCGGTTCGGGAAACACTCACCAGGCTCTGTTAATTGCCGGGGGGATCGCCCTGCAGAATATTCCTGAAGGTATGGTGATTATCGCTCCCATGCTGGCGGCAGGAGTTTCTCCCCGTAAAACCTTTGTTTGCGCCTTAATTACAGGACTAGTGGAAGTGGTTGGCACCTTCATCGGCTATTTTGCCGTAAGCCTTGCCACAGCCATTCTTCCCTTTGCCCTTGCCTTTGCCGGGGGCACCATGCTGTATGTGATCAGCGACGAAATGATTCCCGAAACCCACGCCCACGGGGAACAACGCTTTGCCACCTATTCCCTTTTGGTTGGCTTTTGCGTAATGCTGGTTTCGGACGTATTGTTAGGGTGATAAAATGAACGAACAAACCAAAACCATTACCACCAAATTAACCCATGATATCATTCAAAAAGATTTTTTCGCCCTTCACGTTAGTTATTTAAAAATCGTACGCAATCTCGCCCTAATCCTTTTTTGTTTTATTTTTATGGCAACATGGATATTCGCCCTTCTGCCAATGGAAAACAAAACTTTGGCAATTATTTTTGCATTTCCCGTTTGGCTTCTCTTTCTCTTAGCCGTATTTATGTTGGCACAATGGGGATGTGATATTTTTCGCATATTAACCGGGCGATACCAAGTGGTAACCGACTACGTGCAACAACGAAGAGACCGCTACGAACTCAAAAGGAATTCCCTGTGGTATCAATATTCCTATCGCCTCAAAACCGTTCTGTATAGCGGAATTCCACTGGATGAACTGCTTTTTTCAAAAAAACGATATTTTGCTTTAGAAAACCATATCTATTATAAGTGGTCCCCTATGTTTGAACTAAACGATGACCAAATTTTTGAACACGCCCAAATCGGTACCAAATACCATTTGGTATTGGTGGGGAAAAGCGTTGTACTGATTTATAATGCCGAGCATTTTTTATTGGAGGATATGTATGAGAAAAATTGAATTGCAACACCAAACCATTCTATCCCAGTATGTAAAATCCCACTTTGGTATCAGTTTTTGGGTTTTTTTGGGGTTTTCCCTATTGCTAATTGCCGGAGATATTTATGACGTTATTATAGGGCGGCACATCACCTTAACCACCATTGGCATATTGGTTATTGCCGACAGTTTGTTATGGGTGATTATTACTCAATTAATAGGATACCTGAACTTAAGGAAAGGAAATTACCGAATTGTAACAGACATTGTGGTACAAATTGAAGGAGAACACCAATTTTATTCAAATCGTACTCCCACCAAACCCATTATTTTTCATTTTTATCAACGGGGAAAATACCAAATGGTGTTTGACAGTTACAAAAAAGAAATTAAAAACGTATACCAAGACCAAAAAGATCTTGACCGCACCATAGAAGTGGGCGATACTTATCTCCTTGTAATGGCAAACAAAAAAATCTTAGGCATTTACAATACTCGGATTTTCAACTATAAGGAGGATAAAGAATAAAGAGGAACACCCGGTCCCGCCAATCGTGCTTAAATACATAAAACCTCCGCATCATTCGTGGTTGAATGATACGGAGGTTTTATATTTCTTTCCATAGCCAAACTATAGTAACTTGAACCCATCGAAACGCACGATTTTCGGTTAAAACAAGGGCGAACCAATTTGCGCTTCACAACTGCGGAATCCCCAAACAAACAATGCAATTATCACAGCCCATGCAATGGCAACAACAATGCCAGCGCCAATCCATTCTTTCCTGTTCTTGTTCATAGGATACCGCCTTTCTGTAAAATCGGTATTCAATGCCATAATCAAAATCCGAATCGTTCCTCCAACTAACACCTATTTGATGATTCCAAACCGATAGGAGAAATAATGCCAAAAATTCGCCCATCCATCCTGATCCACCATAAATCCAAGAAATTTTTCCAACAGAAACAACCAAAGGAAAAGGATTTTTTCGGGCTTCACCATGGCTTTGGATTTCACGATTTTCACTACAATTACAATGTCGATTGCTATAAAAGCAAGCAATGCCAAAACACCGATGGGAATCCCCACCACACCGTCGGGATTATTAGCAATTCCGTGAGAAAAATGAAAAGCAAGATTCAAAAATCCCGCGGTATACATTGCTGATATAAAGCTATACGTCAGGCACACCAGATATTTGAGACCCTTTAACAGATTCTGTTTTGTCATGATACTACGCCTTTCCCATTTCAGGTGACGAACTCATTGCAACTGCAGTTGATGAGTCCAAGGTTTATCCCATCCTGCTTTCACGGGTATACCACCTTTGCTTGGGCAATCAATTCTTGGCAATAGGCATCAAACTGCTCATCCAAGGTAATTTTGCTATCGCTGTTATAATCATCACTTTTAGCAAAAACGATTTTCAGTTTTGTAATGTTATATAGGTCATAACTAAACTGTTCTGACAATGTCAGCGTTTCGTCAGCTGTTTGTTGGTATTCCGACATTGCCCCTTGGAAATGCTTGTAAAAGGCCTTTTGCGAATCATCGGTTTGCAAAAGGTTCCATTCGCGTTCTAATTGGATTTTGGTTTCCTCAAAAGAAAGCTGATCCTCTTTCAAATATTGACGAACCACTTCCCCTAAAATCAATTCCTCTAAAGCCCCTGTTTGGTCGATGGCTCCTTGCACCTTGGCATAAGCGGCAGAGGCATCATCCTCTTGCATGTTTTCCCATAAGGTGTCGGCATAAGCTTTGTTTCGGATCTGGTTAATAAGAATCCGATTATCCACCTGTTCCCGAGTAATTTCCACACCGTTTACCGCCGCCACAGCATTTTCGGAAAGAACCGGCTCCCTTTCCCTCAAAAGAAAGTACACCCCACTAACGATAAGGGCAACCGCAACGGTTATTATCATAATTTTTATGGTTAATTTCATCATGATTTCTTCCTTTCCGTGGTATGTTCAATTTCTACCTTCGCCAAAAGTATCAATCATTCTGCCTGATACCAAAAAGAATACCAATTTGATATACGCCGAAACAAATTAGTTTCACGGTTTTCCCATTTCCAACAAGAAACGCCTTGTTCTTCTAAAAATCGGATGAATTTCTTTTTGGAAAACCACGTGGCCTGTAAATTTGGCAGGTTGGAAGAATCCGTGAGTTGCAACCGCATTTTAGGAAAAATAGAAGTATAATGCAAACATGCAATTTTTGATAGAGGAATCACGTGAGATTGACGGTAAAAGATGCCACCCCGGATGCAAACTTGTTCCTCATTAAAATAAACTTTGCTGAAATCCGAATAAATAACGCCTTTACGAATAATATCAACGCCAAATTTTTGGTTAGTCAATTTTGTTCTCCCCTTCTTGTTTTCCCGACAAGTTAGCAAAACAACTCACTCACACAGCACCCGTGCAGATTGGTCAGACTTGGAAAATAGGTGCGACGATGGGTATCTGCAAGTAGAATCTTTATTAACATTACCAAGTGAAAAATCAAGGCAAATGCACAATACAATCCGTGTTACCATTTATTCTCTTTATTTTATTATAACAAACCTGACCAGAAAAGTAAAGAAAGGTTACAATACTGTAACCTTTCTTAGATGATTTTCGCAAAACGATGAGGGAAATTTATGGAAGTTAACCATCAATTCTATAATCTTTGCATTTGTTTTCAACAAAGAAACCGAAGCAATACAGTTAATTCCACAAACAGATAAATTCATACGTATTTTCCTCCAACTTCATCGTCGAGCATATTATACCATATTGGTGTCGGTGGTGAATATTGAAAAATGAATAATACAAACAAAAATCCGCTCTCTTACGAGAACGGATTTTTGTTTGGTGCTGGTGACCGGGGTCGAACCGGTACGATGTTGCCATCACGGGATTTTAAGTCCCGGGCGTCTGCCTGTTCCGCCACACCAGCGAATGTTCAAACACGCTGAACAAGACACATTATATCTTGTTCAGCGTGAATTGTCAAGGCTTTTTTCCTATCTTCCGTTATTTTTGGGTAGTTTCCACTACCACCTGATAACTGCCGGAAACCCAGCAAGAACGATTGCTGCTTACAATGATTTTGGCAGTGAGATTGGCGGCGCCGGTGGTGACCACCGAGGAAGCGTCCACCTGGACCTGCAGTTCAGAAGCAGAAAGATACCGAACCGAATCCGAAGGACCCATAATGGTTACCCCTTTTAACGCCGACTGCACAGTTGCGGCATATCCTGCAGGTAGATTATTCACCGAAATGCGGGAGGCGGGGATATCGAAAGAACGGGAGGAAATTCCGCTACCGCTGACCAATGCCACGAAATACAGATCCGAAACGTTGGTATATTCATCATAGGTTACCCCTGCCACGGCGGGCAGTTGCAATTCAAATCGATAACTCAAGGGATCATCGGGGGTGATCTTACTGTAATCCACCCAACCGTCCAACGTAATATAGTCGATTTTCGAAATCACGTCCACAGCCCCTTTAATGCCAATGGTGGTTACGGCATTGTCGGCGGCGGTTTGGCTTCCGGTAATTTCCCGCAGGGAAACCGACGGGGGATTCAAGGGTGCGCCTGCCGTTAAGAATTTCAAAGGAACCACTTTTCGCAGGTTCACGTTTGCCACAATGGGGGCAGATTCATAAGAAAGGGTAACAAAATCCAAAGAGGAGGTTTTGTTTACGGCATCATACAGCACGGTTCCCTGGTCGTCGTACAACATCAGCCCGGCGGTATATTCTTTGGAACTTGTAAGTTCTTCATTCACCTGAGCCACCACACTGCCCGAAGCGATCTTGGAAACCTGGGTTTCGGGACCGGTTACCGTTACGGTTTGGTGAGTTTCATCCACAAAGGTGGGTTCCAGCAACAGGTTTTGGTTGCTTTCTTTCATTTCGGGAACGGTGGCACCCACGCAGTTGATTTCCACAGGAATCTGGGCAACCCGTTCCACATCAATCATCACGTTCACGGTAGAGGGCGAAACACTGCCCACGGTATAATCCCCGCTGGCAGTCCGTTTTTTGGCGGTTAAATCCAGAGTATACATACCGCTGGTGGCAACCGATTCCACCGTGGCACTAACCACCAAGGCATCGGCAGACAGTTGTTCCACCATGTATTTTTTTCCCTTTACTTCCACCTTGGCAAACAATTCGGCGGCAGAATAGGCATGGTAGCCTGCATTTTCATCCGAAAAGGTGATTTCCACAGGAATCCCCGAAATAGAACGGGTGGTTTGGGGACTGTAAACAATGGACACCGTAAACCAAATAATCACGGCAGACAAAAAAGACAGCACCATGAGAAACCGATTATTATTGAACAAACGATTTAACCAACTCATTTAGACCACCTTTTCCATACTTTCATTTTGCTTTCATTTTTCTTCGTAAAGCGGTCACCAATCAACAAGGCTTCCAATGCGGTTTTTAAGGTGATGGCATCAAAGCCCCGTTTTAATTCCCCTTTATTCACCAGGGAGATGGTTCCGGTTTCTTCCGAAACCACCACCACCAAAGCATCGGAACGTTCCGACATACCGATGGCGGCGCGGTGACGGGTACCCAGTTCCCGGCTGATATTGCTGTTCTGGGTCAAGGGAAGAATACAGGCGGCGGCAACCATGCGGTTTTCCCGAATGATCACGGCGCCGTCATGCAAGGGGGACTTGGGATAAAAGATATTACACAGCAGGTCGCGGGACACGGCGGCGTCAATCACAGTGCCAGAAGAAACCACGTCGTTTAAAATGGTGGTTTGTTCCAACACCAGCAATGCCCCTGTTTTGCTTTCCGACATGGAAACGCAGGCTTTCACCATATGGTCAATGGTATTGCGCAAGGCAAGCTCTTCTTCCTCGGCGGCGGTGGTACGCCCCAACATGGCGATTTTACTTTTCCCTAATTTTTCCAGCAACTGGCGAAGTTCCGGCTGGAACAGAATAATTAAGGCAATGAAGCCGATTTCCCAAACCATTCGCAGAATGATCTGCATTACCGACATATCCAGAAGATTTACAAAGATATTACAGACTAAAAGATATATAACCCCTTTCATCAACTGGCCTGCATGGGTTTCCCGAACCAACTGAAAGGCTTTATAAATCAGCAGGCTCAACAGGATCACATCCAGCACGTCTCCAACGTTAATGCCGGCTATGACCCCGAAAATGTTATGCAAACCTTGAGAAAGAGCAGAAAGAATATTATTCATGATCCACCGATTCCTTCTTGGGAATTCACAAATACTGCCATTACGTAAGGCAATACCTGTCTGATTTTATTTTACCATATTTTTGGATATAATCAATAGATTTTTCTCAATTTTTTTCTCACTTTTTCTACGATTTTTTACCATTTTCCCTATTTTTTCTATTTTGGTCATTTGAGAGGTTTTTTGATAAATTTTCACAACTTGTTTACCGTAATTTTAATTGACATAAAACTTGCATATCTTTTGCATATACAAAAAGTAATCAACACTTTCAACATAGTTTTCAACACTCCAAAAACCCTTGAAACAAAAGGATTTTTTCCAGTTTTCAACAAAAATTACCAGGTTGGACAAACCAAATAGCGGTTGAAAGTGTATAATGTTTTTTAGTTAACATAACTCAACTTTTGGTGCATTGCACTTCCAAGGAATATTACAAACTGTATAATGTCGAAAAAGGCTGATTTTATAGGAATTTTCATGAAAATCCTACGATTTTGACACCATTTTAAAAAAGCACTTGTTCTCTGTTTGTTTTCCTGCTTCAGCCATTGACGAACAACGCTTTTTTTGTTACAATGTTCCCGTTACTTGAAAAGGAGAAATGAGAATGGAACGCGAACGGTTAGGCAGCCGCCTGGGTTTTATTCTGCTTAGCGCAGGGTGTGCCATCGGGGTCGGGAACGTATGGAAATTCCCCTGGATGGCAGGGCAATACGGAGGCGGTGTTTTCGTATTGATTTATCTGGCCTTTCTGTTTTTGTTGGGACTTCCCGTTATGATTATGGAATTCTCTTTAGGGAGAGCCAGTCAAAGCAGTCCTGTCAGATTATACCAAAAACTGGAAAAGAAAGGTCAAAAATGGCATCTCCACGGATACGGTGCATTGATTGCCAATTTTTTGTTGATGATGTTTTACACCTCGGTAACCGGGTGGATTCTTTATTATTTTGTTTCCTTTTTAAAGGGAGATATGACGGGTATTACCAATGAGGCCTCCGGCCGGTTGTTTTATACCATGCAGGAAAACACAGGTGTTATGGTTGGTTTCATGGCCATTGTGGTGGTACTTGGGTTCTTAATACTTTCCTTTGGTTTGCAAAAGGGAGTGGAACGGGTAACCAAATGGATGATGATTGCCCTACTGGGGTTGATGGTCGTTCTTGCCATTCACGGCTTTACCCTGGAAGGCGCAAAAGAAGGGCTTACCTTTTATTTAAAACCCGATTTCTCTAAACTAAACGAAGAAACAATTGTAGGTGCTATGAATCAGGCTTTTTTCACCTTGAGTTTAGGCATTGGTTCCATGGCCATTTTCGGCAGTTACATCGACAAAGAACGTTCCTTAATGGGAGAATCCATCAACGTGCTGGTGTTGGACACCTTCGTTGCCATTGTGGCAGGGTTGATTATTTTCCCTGCTTGTTTCACCTTTGATGTACAACCCGACTCCGGGGCTAAACTGTTGTTTGTTGCCATGGCAAAGGTTTTTAACAATATGTCAGGCGGCCGCTGGTGGGGTTCTTTGTTCTTCCTGTTTATGTTCTTTGCCGCCATGTCCACCATTATTGCAGTGTTCGAAAATATTCTTGCCTGTATGCGGGAACTGAAAGGCTGGGGCAGAAAAAAGGCTTGCTTGATTTGCGGCGGGCTGATCTTGGTGCTGTCGGTGCCCTGTGCCTTGGGCTTTAACCTTTGGAAAGGCTTCCATCCCTTTGCCTCCACCTCCAATATTATGGATCTGGAAGACTTTTTCGTCAGCAACTGTTTCCTGCCTTTGGGGGCTTTATGCTACGTTCTGTTTTGCGTCAGCAAGCGGGGCTGGGGATTTGAAAATTTCCTGGCGGAAGCCAACGCCGGCAAAGGATTCAAAGTAAAGGGCTGGATGCGCCCCTATTTTACCTGCGTTTTACCAACCGTTATTATTGCCATTTTCCTCATTGGGATATTCACCTTTCAATTCACCGACACCTTTACCCTTTGGGGTTGGCTGACGAGTTTGTGTTAAGTTGCGCAAAAAAACACCTTACGGCTTTTTTTCATGCCGTAAGGTGTTTTAATTTATTCTGTTATTGTAAGCCCCACAGGGAAAGAATCACGTTGCCTTCCCCAACGCAGGAGATGGTATCGGCATCGGTATACTGCTTGTCCCCTATCTTTAAGACCCCGTTGCCGATGCTCATGGAAGCATAGGCTTCTTTTGGGGCGGACAAGGTGAAGGAGTTACAAGAAAGGGCGTGCCCTGCCAGATTTAAATGGGGATAGTAGTTTTCGAAAACCAAGTCGCCGTCCACGGTAATATCCCGGGTTACGTAAACAATGCTTTTTACGGGATACTCCTGTTGGGTGATCTGTTCCAGGGTGGAGGCGGTGTAAATGTTTTGGTCTGCCAAGGCGGTCCGCAGTTGAAAACGAACAGGTTCATTCAGCGAAGCCAACAAGTCAACGTTTTCAAAAACGTAGGATTCCCCTTTTTTCAGAAAATGCTTTTTGGCGGTGGCTTCCAAGGAGCAATCCAGCAAGGTGGCGGTGCCTTTGGTGATTTCCACTTCGTACTGCACCATGTTTTCATAGCCATAAACGTTAGAAACGATCAAATGCCCTTTAGACGCACCCTCTGCCAGTTCCAGAGGAACTGTTTCGTCAAGGGATTGCACCCCTAACACGCCACTGGACCACAAAAGGTTTTCTCCTGCAAAGGGTTTTTCCAGATCCTGCACCAATTCCAGACGCACTTCGTAAGGAGTGGTGGGGACAGTTTCATCAAAGGATTGGCGAAACCACATGGTTGCGGAAACCACGGTGGAGCAAAACACAACCACCAAGGTCATAACCATAGAGGTGACCTGTTGCCGAAGGAACCTTTTTCCTTGGCCTTTATTCTTTTGGGTTTTCACCGTTATTCACCTTCGGTTTGTTCCGGTTGAACCTGGGCTTCCTGAGAAACAGCAACAGGTTCTGCTGCAGGGGTTTCCCCGGTCTGGTCGGTCAACTGGGCACGCAGACGAGCCAATTCGTCCATCATTTCCTGTGCTTTTGCGCGTTCGGCTTCCATTTCATTCCGTTGTGCTTCTAACTCTTCTTGTTGTTCGGCGCGATATTTTTTCACCAATTTAAAGAATTTCACTGCTTGAATACCAATCAAAAGAAGGAAGGGAATCAGGATGATGGAAAAATAACCGGTGGGGGTTTTCAGGAAGTTAAAGAAATACCCCATTTTGGGAAGATGGAAAGAATATTTCCCCAGAACCTGGCTGGCAGGAACAGGATAGGCATCTTCCGCACCGGTGGTGGTACCATAAGTTACGAATGCCAATTCCCCTTTGTATGTATCAATTTTAGAAATTTTATGGGTGATGATTTCCTGATACATGTCAGGGTCGATGGAACGGAAGGTGATGACGTCACCAACCTGCAGGGTTTCGGGGTCAACGGTTTTGCTGACAGCGATATCCCCTACCGAGAAGACACCCTGCATAGAGTCGGTCAATACAATGTTGGGTTTATACCCCAGCAAAGTGGCATCTTCCTTCCCTACGGTATTAAAAGAAATCACGGTAAAAAGCATAATGAACACGGTAAACACAACGATAATTGTGGTTACCATAGATGTTAAAACCTTCATAAATTTTTTCACGAACGGTTCACCTCCACAAAATTCCGCCTCAGGGCGGTGACAAAAGCGTAAACTACACCTATATACAGTACACTCAGTCTAATGAGCAGTATATCATAAATCAGGTTAAAAATCAATAGTTATCTATTATTTTGGGATAAAAAAGCACCGCAAATATGCGAATTTGCGGCGCTTTTTTATCAATTTTACTTATTTAATGGGATTTACGATATTTCTCCAGTCCATATCGCCCCGTTCCAAACCGTGAATCAGCACTTCGGCTGTGGCAATATTGGTGGCGGCGGGGATATTATGAACGTCGCAAAGGCGAAGCAAATTGGCTTCGTTGGACTCGCTCAATTCCCGATTGATGGGATCACGGAACATGAGGAGCAGGTCGATTTCATCGCAACCGATACGGGCGGCAATTTGTTGGTCGCCCCCCTGGGTACCGCTGAGGTATTTCTGAATTTTCAAACCGGTTGCTTCGGAAATGAGTTTACCGGTGGTGGCGGTGGCACACAAATCGTGACGGCTGAGAATACCGCAATACGCAATGCAAAACTGAACCATCAATTCTTTTTTTGAGTCGTGTGCGATTAAAGCGATATGCATGAGAATCATCCCTTTCGGTAATTTATTTCATAATTTTAGAAAGTTTAGGAAGGGGGACCGAATCCCCTTTGATACGGGTGGCAATACGGAACAAGGCTTTTCCGTAAGAGGCTTTCAACGAAAAGGTTCCCTTGGCTTGGTGAGCGAATAAATCGGCGTCCTCCGGCACAATGCCCAGCAGCTGAGCACCCACGGTATCACAAATGGTGTCAATATCCGGGGCGGTTTTCGCCTTAACCATTTGAGGGCGAAAGCGGTTTAAAACCGTATAGCATTTATCACAGCCTGCTTGTTTTAACAAAGAGCAAGCCCCTGCGGCGCCCCGAACCCCCATGGCATCCGGTTGGGCAACCACCAAAGAATAAAAGGAAGGAAGATGAGATTCCAAAGAAAAATCCAACCCTGCAGGACGGTCCACAATGACAAAATCATACCCCGAGGCACTTTGTGCAATCACTGCCGCCCCTTGTTCCGGGGAAACAGGATTAGGAGAAGCGGCTAAAAAGTCAGGCTCCCCTGCCGATTTCACAACTGCTTTTTCCAGGGAAACAGCACCCAGAGCAACGTCGCCAATATGGTACACCACCCGGCTTGCTCCCGACAGCAACAATTCTGCCGAACACAAACCGTAGTCGGTATCCACCAGCAGGACCTGATAGCCCATACCCTTGAGCACACGGGCAATTCCGCCCGAAACTGTTGTTTTGCCGGCGCCCCCTTTTCCGGAAGCAACTGTTATGATTTGCCCCATAGGGACCTCCTTTTCAAAAAGAATGCACAACAATATAAGAGAATTATATCATATTTCTGTGCTATTTGTCAATTCTTTTTGGTAATGTTCTTCACTTCATGATGAATTTTTTACTGAATCAATACCCCTGACTGCCCGCCGGTATAGGCTTCTCCCTGATAAAAGAAGTAGGCATCAAAAATATCCTGGGTAGGTTGGGCGCATCCTGAACCGTATCCACCCTTTTCCACCACCGTTACCACGGCAATTTCAGGATTTTCATAGGGGGCAAAGGCAACGAATACCCCGTTGTTGTATTCCACACCCTTGTCGTACACGGTAGCGGTCCCGGTTTTCCCCCCTACCTGGATGGGGTAATCGGCAAAGATGCTGGAAACCGACCCTTCGGTGGTAACCGACAGCATCCCTTTCTTCACCACGTCATATACTTCCTGGGAAATGCCTGTAGTATCCAACACTTCCACCGAGGTTTTTTCAATCACTTGTGACAGGTCGTAATTGCGAATCTCATCGATCATGTGGGCTTTATAGCGGGTTCCCCCATTGGACAGGGTGGCAATATAGGTTGCCAACTGCAAGGGGGTAAAAGCATTATCCGACTGGCCGATGGCGGCTTGCAGGGTATCACCGTCGCTCCAATAAGTATTGATGGATTCCCGATAGGTTCGCCCTGCCAGAATACCTGTGGCTTCGTTGAGTTCAATGCCGGTTTTGACACCCAACCCATATTTTTTGCAATACTCGTTGAGTTTGGTAATGCCCAACCGACGGCCACATTCATAGAAGAAATAGTTGCAGGACACCTGCAAGGCACCCACCACGTTTAAAGAACCGTGGTAATGCATACAGGATGGCTGATAGTCTTCATAATACCGATACACTTCCGAGCAGAAAATAGATTCCCCCGAAGTGATCTTGCTTTCCTGCAAAGCAATGCTGGCGGTGGCAGGTTTAAAGGTAGAACCGGGGGCATAGATCCCGCTGAGAGCCCGATTGAACAAGGGGCGGGCAGGATTATTCAGCAAGTCTTCATAATCGGTCTGGTAGGTTTCCATATCATAAGAAGGATAAGTCACCGCCGCCAATACCGCCCCGGTATTGACATTCATCACCACAATGCTGCCTGCATTGGCAGAACGGGTATTGCGGTCGTTGGTGGAACCCAGTTTATGAATCAGGTTCTTCAAGGATTCCTGGGCAACCTGTTGAATATTACGGTCCAAGGTCAGCAAAATGGAATTGCCTGCCTGGGGACTGGTGGTGATTTCGGTGGCAACCACCTGGCCATTGGCATCACGGGTGGTTTTCAATTCCCCGTTTTTCCCTCGAAGATAGTTTTCGGCATATTTTTCCATGCCGGATTTCCCAACCATATCGTTATAGGTATAACCCTGAGCTTTCAATTCTTCCCATTCTTCTTCATAAATGGGGCCGATGTTCCCGATGAGATGGGGAGCAATGGTGCCTGTGACATAGCTACGGGTGGTAACCACAGCAGTTTCCACCCCGGAAAGCCCCTCGGAAGATTCTTCAATTTTGGTTACCGTGTCCAGGCTGACTCCCTTAGCAAAGGTATAGGGAATGGTATCGGCATAATCCGCCACCAACATGGTCAAGCGGATGCCCATAATTTTCCGCTGATCTGCCTGAGAATAGCCTTCCAGTTCAAACTGCTCAATCATGGCATCCACGCAGTTTTGGGCGGTAGCATAGTGGGCAAGCCCCAACTCCCGAATCATAGTGGCAGGAGAAATTTGCCCATCTTCCACAAAAGCATAGGGTGCCTTCCCTGTTAAGGGGCAGTTGTCCACCCACTTCTCCCCTGCTTTGGTGAGCAAATCGCACAACAGCAAAATGGTATCGTTTAATTTGTCGTCAGGCAGATAGATTTTGTTAAACACCAGGTTATAGGCTTCCTGGTTAGTGGCAAAAGCTCTGCCGTAACAGTCTAAAATTTCACCCCGTGCCGCCTGAATGGTGGTATAGGTGGCGGTGGTTGCCAAGGACTGATCAATATACTTGTCCCGATTAAGAATCTGCCAGTCGAACAACCGCGCGCCGTACACCGCCAGCACAGCCGCCAGGATGAGGCACAAAATTCCCACACGGGGATTCTTTTGTTTTTTGGATCTTGCCATGTTTAAATCCTTTCCTGTAATTGCCGACGAAACCATTTGAAAAACAAAGAGTACACGGCGCTAACCAAAGCGCAAACCCCTGCCGTCGGCAAAGAAAAACGATAAAAATAAGAAAAGTCATGACCGCCCATAATCCATTTGAACAGAATGCAATAAGCGGAGCAATACGTCAGTGCGGAGCATACGCAAAGAACAAAACGGGCATATCGGTTATGCATCAACAAATGATTGACTGCCAAACCGCAACCAATACCCAACAAGGTCATAACCACTACGTGAAAGCCCACCGAAGGGGTGGTATACACGTCCAGCAAAAGCCCGGCACACAGCCCGAATACGCCCCCCACAAAGGGGCCGTAATTCATGCCGATGCCAATGACAAACGCCACGGCAGGTAACCCGGGCATTCCAAAAAAGGAGAGACCGCCCCCTGCGGCGCTTTGTAAAGTCACCGAAAACAGCAACAACACCGAAAGCAAACCGTAGTGACAGTAGGTTTGCCATTTTCCCCCGTTATTCATTGGCGATACCGCCTTGTCCTTCAAATTGGGTAATCACCATAACCTGGGTAATTTCTTTGACGTCCACAACCGGTTTCACCACAGCATAAAGAGAAACGTTGGCTTGTTCTTTTTTCACTTCTTCCACGGTACCGATGATCAGCCCTTTGGGGAACACGCCCCCCGCCCCGGAGGTGACAACGTAGTCCCCGTTGGTAACGGCAGAGTTCCCGCTTAAATAGGAAAGACTGCAATAGCCCAGAGATAACAGTTCAGTGGACCCTTTTACCACCCCTGCTTCTTTGGTACGGCTGACCAACGCCCCTACGTGAAGGCTGGGGTCGATCACCGTGATCACGGTGGACATGGTACTGCCCAACTGGGATATGTATCCCACCAGGCCATCCTTGGTAATAACAGGGTCATGCAGTGCCACACCGTCCCGACTGCCTGCGTCAATGGTAAAAGAGGCACAAACGTCCGCCCCGTCCCTGGCGGTAACGGTGGCAGGTTGGAAGGTATAGTCGCTGTTTTGTTCTTTCATTTCCAGGAATTGTTTATAAAACTCATTTTCCCGTTTATATTCGTCAAAATCCACCAGTTGTTCCCGATAGGTTCGGATTTCTTCCCGCAAACGGTTATTTTCGGTTTCCAGGGTATCCAACCGCCCCACGGCAGTAAACAACCCGTCAACGCCATTAGAAATGGCATTCCCCACCTTTTGGAAAGGAACCATAATAGCGCCCAAAAAGTCCGACTGGGGAGAAAGACGTTTGCCGATGGTACCGAACAACAGGCTGACCACCAGCAACAGACAAACAATCACCGCGATGCTTTTAAACCCACGGCTTTGAAAAAATCTTTTCACAACGTTCTCCTTCTATTGGTTGGCATATTTTCTGCGGCGTTCAAAGAAATCCATGGGAATCCCCATTTCCAGCCGTTTCAAGGTGCCTTGCACAACACAATCCAGGGGGTTTTCCGCTACAAACACGGGGATCCCCGTTTCTTTGGAAATCAACAGGTCCAGCCCTTTCAGCAAAGCGCCGCCACCGGTTAAGGTAATGCCCCGGTCCACAATATCGCTTGCCAGTTCTGGAGGGGTTTTTTCCAGGGTACTGCGAACGGTATCCACAATACCTGCTACGGTATCTGCCAGGGCTTCCTGGATTTCGGTGGAGGTTACCACAACGTTTTTGGGCAACCCATCCATTAAGTTGCGCCCACGAACTTCCAGGCTTTCTTCTTCCCCCACACACATGGCGGAACCAATGGCCATTTTAATTTGTTCAGCAGTACGTTCCCCAATGAGAACGTTATATTTTTTCCGAACGTAGGAAATGATGGCATCGTCCATATCATCCCCACCCACGCGGGCAGATTGAGCGGTAACGATATCTCCCAAAGACAGCACTGCCACTTCGGAAGTCCCCCCGCCGATATCCACAACCATGCTTCCTGTGGGTTCGAACACAGGAAGTCCTGCCCCGATGGCGGCTGCCATGGGTTCTTCAATCAGGTCAACGTCTCTTGCTCCTGCTTGTACGGCGGCATCGTGCACGGCGCGAACTTCTACTTCGGTTACCCCCGAAGGAATACAGATCATAACTTTAATATGAGAAAACAAAGAACCTTTAATGGCATTGCGGATAAAGCGTTTTAACATGGCGGCAGTCACGTCAAAGTCGGCAATAACCCCGTCTTTCAAGGGGCGAACCGCCACAATGGAGCCGGGAGTTCTGCCAATCATATCTTTCGCCTGGGAGCCAACTGCCCGCACGGTTTCGTTGCGAACGTCCACCGCAACCACCGAGGGTTCTCTCATGACAATTCCTTTTCCTTTAATACAAACCAGGGTATTGGCGGTACCCAGGTCAATTCCGATTTCTCTGGTAAACATACTTTTTTCTCCTTCACCTTTGTTACAAATATGGTAAAGAAAGATACAATCTTCCTATTCTATTCCAATTTATTATAACCTCTTTCCCAAAAATTCACAATAGGTTTTATAAAGTTTCTTGATTTTTTTTACAAAGAGAAACCGCCCTCCCTATTGGGGAGGACAGTTGAAACAACTTCTTTTATTTTACAACTACACCCTGTCCGGACTGTTTGATCAGGCTGAAGAAGTTATAGGGATCAACGTATTCCACGGTTTTGCCTTTGGCAGCCGCATAGGCAACGTAATCTTCCGCAGTGGACAATATTTCACTGGGTTTCCAGGTTACAGTACGATATGCCGCAAAATGGTACCCTTTCATATTGTTCATAGCCCAGTCGTATAAATAAGCACTGTTGTTCTTGCCGACACCGATACGGCATTGAATATAAGGAACGCCGTTGTTGATGAGCAAGCGATTGTCATTTCCTTTGTAATAAAGAGAACCTACGGGAGAGATTTGATTATACATATCCATAACCTTTTTATCAAAACTATTGCCGTTGTTGATAATAAAGCCGGTGATGTCCAAATCAAATTTTTCGTAGAATTTTTGACAATAAGCAATCCATGTGGCAGAACCATCCCCGGTGGAAGTGGGACGGACCTGTTGGCTTTCTGATAAGGTGACTCCCGAACGGAAGGCGGTGGGAACAACATAGCCTGCGCCGCTATCCCCTGCGGCAAAATAGTCCATATCAGACTTATTGCGGTAAATATAATCAAATGCCATGGGGATCCGATAGGAAAGGTTAGGGTTGTAAGACCACATCATGTTGACCTTGCCCCGTTTCCGGTCCCCACCGGCTTTGATCCACATGGTATAAACGTATTCTTTCATCCAGGCAGAGGAGTCATAGTCACCAATATAGAAAGTGAAATAATAGGTATTGGAATTATATACCTTTTTGGTTGCGGGTTCGGTGTTTTTAAACTCCGAAAGCAAGGGAACGTATTTATAATATACCGAACCATTGGTCATTTCTGCCAAGTCGGCAGCATCCGCTTCCATTGCTAAATTATAACAGGTAACCAGCTCGGCAAAATAAGGTTCCAATTCCGTATCGCCTAAGGCTCCTTTATTATAATCTTTGTTATATTTAGACCACCAGGGAGGGAATCCCATGTTCATACCCATTGCCCCATTGGCGCGATCGTACCGTTTTTGGAAAATCTTACGCATCGTGGAGGCATCCAGTCCCACTTGACCTGCAGGATCGTCACAGGCAATCTCACCTGTGTAAGGAGCCAGGTCATAGAAGAAACAGCGACGGGCAATATAATAATCGTGGCTGGTCAACTGATTCATGCCTTTATCGCTGAATCCGCTGCCGGGTGTAGTAGCGGCGGCATCCAAAGCATAAGCAACATACTGGGAAGAGCAACGATTGCCGTATTTTTCCAGAGCCCACAGGTAAGCGTCATTCTTGGCACTGCCGGTAGTGGAAATGGTGGTGCCTTGGATTTTTCCGGTACCGTTGTTTTTAAAGAGACCAGACAGGCTTGCTTTTTGTGCCACACCCTTACTTCTTAAGGTGGTTGCCAGGGAACTGCCACTGCGAACGGGCAAGTAGCCGTCTACCCCGCAAATGGTGGCAGCAACGTTGGAGGTTGCCCAAACGTTGTTGTCCCAAAGAATCATACCACAATGTTTCAGTTGGTTGGCGAAGATTTCGAAGAATCGATCCTTGGAAGTGACGGTTACTCTTTGATAATCTTTGAATACACCGTCTTTCAAAATTTCGGTAAGCCAGGCGCTATCAGAGGTATCGCTGGAAAAGTAGATCAAGGAGCGATGATTTTCGTCCATCCCAAAATCACGGTTTACAAGCCCCTGTAAGGACACAACCAACCGTAACATATCAAAACCGTCCAGCACATCGTTGGTGGCAGTGGATGCCGCCTTGGTAACCCCTCCGGTAATGATGTAAACGGTGTTGGGGGTAAGCCCGGTATTATCCATGACAAAGGAAGTGTCAGCGGTGGTATCTGTTTCATAAGCACCGTTAAAGGAGTTGGTGGTATCCAAAGCTGGAGCGGGTTCCGGTCCAACATCCAACTGATAAATCATGCCGGAAGCAAATTCAACCAATTTGCCAACGGCATACTTCAGGATATCCAAAGCATCCTTGGCATTGATTTCACCATCGTCGGTGGGATCAGCAAGAATCATCTGAACTTCACTAAACAAAGTCTTGCCAACAGCATATTTCAACACCGCCAAAGCATCTTTGGCATTGACAGCCTCATCACCGTCAACATCACCATAATAAAACCAGTCGGTGTTATAGGTTCCTTCTCCAACAGATGCCGCGGAGGCAGGAACCCAGCCTGCACTCCCCACGGACAAAACCAAAAGCACTGTTAAGAAGAACGCGCAAATACGTTTCATAGAGATCTTTCCTTTCTGTTATTTCACCTGATATCCTTGGCCTGATTCTTTTGCCAAAGCAAGCAAAGAATGCAGTTCCACATATTGAACCTTCAGGTCTTTCCCTGCGGCATATTCTTCGAAATCGTTCACAAGTCGGCTCACACCGGTGGGAGACCAGCAAACGGTTCTGTAAGCACCGAAATTGTATCCCGCCATACGGTCGGTTGCATGATTATACATAGTAGGTGTTTTGGCATCTGTGCTTTGGCTTTCTTCACCCAGGCCGTTCTGACAGTAAATATAAGGCACGCCTTTATAATTGGTCATTAAGGCGCCACTGCCGTTGTGCAAACCGCCCATGGTGGAAAAACTGCTATACATACCCAATATGTCGGTGGTGTAACTGTTACTGCCGTTGATGATAAAGCCGGTGGCTTTCATATCAAACCGTTCATAGAATTTTTTACAGTAGTTTGCCCATTGAACGTCTCCGTTTTCATAGGGGCGTTCTTCACGGCTGTAAGAAAGGGTGTTGCCAAACAACCCCGAGGGGATAATGTAACCTGCGCCACTGTCCCCGGCGGCGAAGAATTCATTGTTCTTTTTATTGGCATAAATATAATCGAAAATCATGGGTACACGGTTGGAAAGATTGGGGTTAAAGCACCAGGTAATGGGCAATGCGCCTCTGGCACGGTCCCCGCCGTTTTTCATGAAAAATTCATAAACGTGTTCTTTCAACCAGGCAGAAGAGTCATAGTCTCCCATGTAGATGGTGTAATAATAGGTATCATCACTGTAGGACAACCCGGAGGTTTTATAATAATCTTCAAAATTATTTTTATATTCCTTTTGCAAAGGAACGTATTTATAATAGGCAGAACCATTGGTCATGGAAGAAGGATGGGCAGCATCGGCTTCTTTTGCCAGGTTATAGCAGGTGATGTATTCACAATACAGCCATTCGATCCAGGTACCTTTCATAGTGCCCTGACCACTGGTATCGGTGTATTTCAGCCACCAGGGAGGGAATCCCATTAACTGACCTATGGCACCCTTTGCCCGTTCATAACGGCGGGCATAGATCATCAGCATAGTTTCATTGTCAATGCCTTCCGCTGCCTGTTCGATTTCCCGTACATCTTCCCACTCATATCCGGTAATGGCTTTCCCGCAACCGGCGCAGATGGGGTCGTCAATTTGCATCAGAGTTTCAAAGTCGTAATACCCTTTTACCGAGCAATGAGGACAAGCAACTTCATATTGCTTTTGTTGAGCAGGGTCATCGCAAGCGGCTTCCCCTTTATAGGGAGCCAGGTCGAAGAAGAAACAACGACGGGCAATGAGATAATCATGGTTGGAAAGGCAGTGTGCAGCGTAGTTTTTCAGCAATGCGGTGGGGTTGTCTTCATAGGCTTCGTATCCACGAATGGTGCAAGCACCGTCCAGGATATATGCCAGATAGTTGGAAGAACAACGGTCAAAATACTTTTCCAATGCCCAACGATAAGCATCGTTCTTGGCACTGCCGGTGGAAACCACGTTAGTTCCTGTAATTTTTTCACCTTTTTTGCCGTTGACGAACAAATCCACCAAGGATTGTTTTTCTGTAATACCTGCGGCTTTTAATTCATCGTGCAGAGGGCTTTTTGCCAGCACAGGCAAATAACCGTCCAGACCGCAGATGGTAGCGGCAACGTTGGAGGTAGCGGGAACGTTGCCATCCCACAGAATGATACCGCAATATTCAATCTGGGCTTTGAAAATTTCCAGGAATTTTCCCCAGGAAGAAACAACACACCGTTCCATACCGGCATAAACCGAACCTTCGGAGGTCATGTAATCCCACCATTTACTGTCGGTGGCATTGGTGGTGCAATACAAAATAGAGGTATGGTTACTGTCCCGTCCGAAATCCCGGTTGATCAGCCCTTGCAAACTAAAGACCAAACGTTGAACGTCGGTGGAGGCGAAAACGCCGGAGTTGAGCATGTATACGGTATTGGGGGCAAGCCCGGTCATATCCATAACAAAACTGTTGTCGGCGGTGGTATCTTCCTGATACGCGCCGTTCACTGACAAGGAAGTATCGTAAGTAAAGTCACTTTCTTTATAATCCACGTAAGTGGCATCCGGGTCCACGTAGCCTTCGGCGGAAACTTCATAGGTATCAATGTAGTCCCCGGCAGTAAAGGCACTGAGTTTTTTTACCGAATATCTCAAAATGTCCAAGGCGTCTTTGGCGTTGATGGCTTTATCCAGGTTAACATCTGCCAGAAGCATTTGTTTTTCGGTGAAGGTTTGTTTTTGCACGGCATAACGCAAAGTCATCAAAGCATCCTTTGCGTCAACCTGATAGGAATCGTCCAGGTCGCCGTAATACCCTGCTGCTTCCCCGAACATAACGTTGGCAGAAACCACAGGAGTCATTACCGAACAACACAAAAGGACAGCTAAAAGCAAAGCAAGTTTTTGTTTCATTGTTATCTCCTTAATAGTGAAAGAGGCTGTCGCAAAAAGGGAGCAAATCCTCTGTTGCGACAGCCTCGTGAAATTATGCTTTCAAAAAGAAACTGTCAATCAAGCGATATTGAAATTAACCGAGAACCACTGCATTATTGGCAGCTTTCAACATATTCACATAAGTGTAGGGATCACAGTATTGAACCTTTTGACCCTTATCAGTCTTGTAGGTGTTGAATTCGTTGACAAAAGCTCTGATTTCCATGGGAGTCCAGCAAATGGTACGGTAAGCCCCGAAATTAGCACCTTGCATGTGATTGTTCCAATAAACAGGCAGGTGATCCGCACCGTCAGCATTGGCCAGGCAAGCAGCCAAAGTCTTTTTGGACAAGTTATTATAACAGTTTACAAAATAGGTATCACCGTATCTTGCGATAGGAGTTTTGTAGCAGGTGTGGAAATTCAACATGGGAGAATACCCTGCGATACAACTGGCAACTTCCTTGGTCAAAGTACGATGTTCACCGTTGATGATAAAGCCGGTGGCTTTCATATCAAAACGATCATAGAACGTTTTAGAGATTTTTGTAAAAGCAGTATCACCATTACCGTAGGTTGCGGGACGGGAGATTTTGGAATAAAACAACTGTCTGCCGGTAAACAATCCTTCAGGGGTGATGTAACCGGCACCGCCGTCGCCACCAACGAAGTAGTCTTTTTCGGTCTTGTTTTCATACAGGTATTCGAAAACCACAGGAACACGTTCCGAAAGGTTGGGGTTGATACTCCACATCAATTCAACGTCTGCCCGTTGCTTTTGTCTGGCATTTTTAATCCACATATCGTAAATATGTTTCTTCAGCCAAGCAGAGGAATCATAGTCACCAACGTAAATAGTGTAGTAGTAAGTATCAGGGTCGTAGGTCAATTCTTGTGCTTTTTCATTGTTTTCATATTGACTGGCTCTGGGAATGTATTTGTACATGAAAGAGCCATTGTACATTTGGCAAGGATGAGCAGCGTCAGCTTCTTTTGCCAGGTTGTAACAGGTAATGATTTCACAGAACAACCATTCCAGCTGAGTACCCACCAAGGTGGTGCAATGACCATGATAATCGGTATATTTCAACCACCAAGGAATAAAGCCCATCAATGTGCCGAATTCCCCATTGGCACGTTCATAGCGACGTTCGAAAATCTTGATCATGGTAGCATAGTCGGTACCCATTGCGGCATAACCTGCTTTTTGAGCGGGGTCATCACAAGCATTTTGCAATCTATAAGGATCAAGGTCGAAGAAGAAGCAACGACGGGCAATTAAATAGTCATGATTTTCCAGACAGTTGGAACCGGCATCCCCTAACAAAGCAATGGGGTTATCGGTATAAGCATCGTAGCCTTTTACAGCACAAGCACCGTCCAGAGTATAAGCGATATATTTGGTGGAGCAACGATGGAAATATTTTTCCAAAGCCCAGAGATAAGCGTCGTTCTTGGCACTGCCGGTGCTTTCCACTTCAGTACCTACAATTTTGGTGCCTTTTTGATTGTCCTTAAACATACCGCTGAGATCTTGTTTTACAGGAACGCCCAAAGCCACCAAAGTTTTGTGCAAGGGGCTGTCTTTCAGAACAGGAAGATATCCGTCCAGACCGCAGATGGTGGCAGCCACGTTAGCAGTTGAGGGAACGTTACCGTCCCACAGAATGATACCGGCTTTTTTGATGGTTTCGCCGAAGAATTCCAACAGTTTATCCCAAGAACGAACAGTCACAGAAGTCAGCCCTTCTTTACTACCGTCGCTGGGAGCGGGATAAAGAATACTGCCTTCGTCTTGCATTTCTTTAAGCCAGGCGTTATCTTCATTACCGCCTGAAATAAAAATGAGAGAAGTATGATCGCTGTCCATACCGAAATCACGGTTTACGAGGCCTTGTAAACTAAAGACCAAACGCTTGATATCCACCTGATTGGCAATACCTTCCTGGTCAGCCCAAGCGCCTGTGGTGATTTTGTAGTAGGTATTTTTTTTCAGGTCGCTAACGTCCAGTTTAAAGGAGGTGTCAGCGGTGGAATCTGCTTCATAAGCGCCGTTCACCGAATTGCTCTTATCGTATTTGGCGATATAGTCTTCGTCCAACACGGGAGGTTCCGGTTCAACTTCGGTAATTTGATAGAAAACGCCTGCGGTGAATTGGGTCAGTTTGGCAACTGCATATTTCAAAATATCCAAAGCGTCTTTGGCATTGATGGCGTTGTCAACGTTTACGTCGGCAACTTTCACCTGTACTTCTGTGAAAGTGGCTTTTGACACAGCGTATTTCAATACAGCCAAAGCATCTTTGGCATTGATAGCCGAGTCAGCATCAACGTCACCGTATTTTACCCAGTCGGTGCCGTAAGTACCGACGCCTTCGGTGGCAACATCGGTAGCGGTTTCAGAGGCAGCAACAGGCATGACCAACATGGTAAGCAGGGTGATCATTGCCAGTGTAAAAGCGACTACTTTTCTCATGATTTTCAACTCCTAAGATCTCATAATACCCGAATTTAACAACATAAATTCAGCCATAGTCATTATACACTAAAATCCCCCGAAAACACAATACATATTTATGACAAAAATCCCCTGACCTCTTTAGTTATATTCAACAAATTTTCCTTTTTCAAAATATTCAAAATAACCAAAGAAAAATGGGCATTCCTTGGGGGAATGCCCATTTTTTTAGTAATTTTAAAACTCTTGTAACACCTTTCACCAAGGAAACTTATCCAAGAACGGCAGCTCTACCGGAGGCTTTCAGCATATTCAGATAAGTATAGGGGTCACAGTATTTCACGGTTTTCCCCTGCCCTGCCTTATACGAGGCGAATCCTTCAACAAATTGGCTGATTTGCGTGGGAGACCAACAAACGGTACGGAAGGCACCGAAGTTGCCGTTTTTCATATAATTGGTGATATAGTGGTTGGCAAGGTTATAGTTGGTGGTGCCGGCAACGGTGGTTTTTTCGGTGAGTTCATTCTGGCAGTAAACAAAATAGGTATTACCGTATCTTACCAGAGGATTGTTGTAGCAAGTAGTAAAGTTCAACAAGGGAGAATAGGAACTGATGCAAGCGGCAACCTCCCTGGTCAAAGTGCGATGTCCGCTGTTAATGATGAACCCTGTCATCTTCATATCAAACCGGTCATAGAAGGTTTTGGAAAGGTTGGCAAAAGCAGTGCTGCCATTTCCATAATTAGAAGGACGGGTGTGCCCGGACATTGTCAGGGTTCTGCCGGTAAACAACGCTTCGGGAATGATATACCCGGCACCGCCGTCACCACCGACAAAGTAGTCCCTGGAACTCTTATTGGCATATAAGTATTCAAAAATAACAGGAACCCGTTCCGAAAGGTTGGGGTTGATGCTCCACATCAAAGGCAAGGTACCCAACTTATCGTCACCGCCGCCTTTCAGCCACATGGTATAAATATGTTCTTTCAGCCAGGCAGAAGAGTCATAGTCCCCAACGTAAATGGTGTAGTAGAAGGTGTTGGAATTATAACTGATATTTTCTGCTTTTTCGTTGTTTTCGTACTTGGTGGTTTGGGGGATGTACTTATACATGAAAGAACCGTTGGTCATGGAAGAAGGATGAGCGGCATCGGCTTCTTTTGCCAAGTTATAACAAGTAATATATTCACAGAACATCCATTCCATTACGGCACCATCTATGCTACCCTGGCTGTTATGTTTGGTATATTTGATCCACCAGGGAACAAAGCCCATCATAGCACCAAAGGCACCGTTGGCACGTTCGTAGCGACGTTGGAAGATGGTCAGCATAGTGGAATTGTCAATGCCTTTATTTGCCTGCCCATTCTTTTGAGCAGGGTCATCACATGCGGCTTCTCCGCCGTAAGGAGATAAATCGAAGAAGAAACAACGACGGGCAATCAAATAGTCATGGTTAGAAAGACAAGCGCCACTTATACCGCCATCTCCCAGCAACGCAATGGGGTTGTCGGTATACGCATCATAATTCTTAATGACCGTAGCACCATCGGGAGTATAAGCGATATACTTGGTGGAGCAACGATGGAAATATTTTTGCAACGCCCAAAGATACGCGTCGTTCTTGGCACTGCCGGTGGAAGTGATGGTGGTGCCCACAATCTTACTGCTTGTGTTTCCGTTCTTAAATCGGTTCACAAGGGTCATTTTTACGTCCACACCTTTGTCCACCAGGGTTTCGTGCAAAGGACTGTTTGCCAAAACAGGCAAATATCCGTCTAACCCGCAAATGGTGGCGGCTACGTTGGCAGTAGCGGGAACGTTACCGTCCCACAGCATAATGCCTGCTTTTTTGATGGTAGGCAGGAAATGATTCAATAACTGAGTCCAGTTTTGAATACGAACTCTTGACATGTTCTGAAAAATACTGCCTTCTTTTTGCATTTCGGAAAGCCAGGCTTTATCCACATCGCCATTATCTACATAAATAAGGGAAGTATGATCACTATCTATACCAAAATCACGGTTCACAAGGCCCTGCAAACTAAAGAGTAATCGCTTAATGTCTGCTTCGTTGGCAACCCCGGAACGATTATTCATAGCAGAAGAAGAAACAATGTAATAGGTATTGCTTTTCAGATCGCTGATATCCAGTTGATAGGAAGTATCGGCAGAGGTGTCCTTGGTATAAGCACCATTAAGAGAATTGCTCTTATTATAGGTGGCAATATAGTCTGCCCCTTCATTGGTATCGGGTGTGGGGGTAGGTGTGGGAGTGGGATCGGGAGATACGCTTCCGCCATCATTGATCTGATATACATTACCCGCTACAAATTCAGTGATAATAGCAACTGCATATTTCAAAATATCCAAAGCATCTCTGGCATTGATGGAACCGTCAAAATTCACGTCGGCAGTTTTCATCTGCACGTCCGTGAACACCATCTTTGCCACAGCATATTTCAACACAGACAACGCATCCTTGGCGTTGATGGATTGGTCGGCATCAATATCACCGTATCGTATCCAATCTGTTCCGTAAGTGCCTACACCGTCGGTGGCGGCAACCGGCACTGCCAACACGGTAACCAACGTGACCAGCGCCAAAATAAACGCAACTACTTTTTTCATACCTTTTACTCCTAAACTAAAAAATAATAACCGAAATCATTATACACTTACCGCCCCTCAAAAGACAATACATATTTATGACAAAAACCGCCCCCTCTCTTTGGTTAAAATTAACAATTCAAGTTGTGAAAAAAGCGAACAGGAACAAGCAGAAGCTTGTTCCTGTTTTTTGGTTATGCTATTGTAGTCCCCTGACCGGATTGTTTTAACAATGCAAAGTAAGTATAAGGATCACAGTATTTCACCTTCATACCCTTATTGGTAGCATAAGTTTCAAAAGCGGTTACATTTTTGTAAATTTCGGTGGGAGTAAAGCCAATGGTACGGTAAGCACCGAAGTTGAGACCACGGCTCATACCGGAAGAAGCAAAGTTATACATGGTGGATTCCGATCCGGTTTTATTGATCCCAACGTAACAGTTTACGTAATAGGTTCCGTTATACTTGCTGATACCCATAGAACCGGCATTGACGAAACTGCCAACGGGAGAATATTGATTGATGCAGGAAGCAATATTCTTGTTGATGGCACCGTTGCTGCCGTTGATCAGGAACCCGGTAATATCCATCTGGAAGCGATCGTAATAGGCTTTGGAGAATTTGGCAAACACGTTCCCTGCGGCGGCATTGGAACTGGGGCGTTTTTCATTCATGTTTGCCAAAGTGCGATCATGGAACAAGCCGGAGGGAACAATGTACCCTGCACCGCCGTCACCGCCGACGAAGTAGTCTTTTTCGCTTTTGTTGTTATACAAATATTCAAAAACAACGGGAACACGGTCGGAAAGGTTGGGGTTAATGCTCCACATCAAGGTAATCCGACCTAAGTAACGGTCTTTTTTGATCCACATATCGTGAATATTTCTTTTCAGCCAGGCAGAGGAATCGTAGTCCCCCACATAAATGGTGTAATAATAGGTGCTGGAATCAAAAGAAATATTTTCTTTTGTCTTATTGTTTTGGTATGTTTTAATATTGGGAATGTACTTATAGATGAAGGAGCCGTTGTACATGGAACAAGGATGGGCGGCGTCGGCTTCTTTTGCCAGGTTATAACAAGTAAGAATTTCTGCCATTAACCATTCGTTCCAAACTTCCCCTTTGCTGCCTTGGCCTTCAAAGGTGGTATATTTACACCACCAAGGGACAAAGCCCATAAACGCACCAAAGGATCCGTTGGCCCGTTGATAACGGCGGGCGAAGATCTTCACCATAGTGGAATAGTCGGTACCTATGGCAGCATATCCGTTTTGCTGGGCAGGGTCATCGCATGCCGCTTCCCCTTTATAAGGAGCCAGGTCGAAAATAAAGCAACGACGGGCGATTAAATAATCGTGGTTAGAAAGGCAATGGCTTTTGGCCTGATCCAACAATGCCGTGGGATGATCAGTATACTCCGAATATCCCTGCAGTGTGGGAGCACCATCCAGGGTATATCCCAGATAATAGGAAGAACAACGGTCAAAATACTTATCCATTGCCCAAAGATAGGCGTCGTTTTTGGCGCTACCGGTGGAAGCAATGGAAGTACCGATGATGTTCTGACCTTTTTTGTTATCTTTGAATTTACCGTATAAATCGAACTTTACAGGGACGCCTGCGTTCACCAAAGTTGTGTTCAGCGGGCTTTTTTTCAAAACCGGCAAATAGCCATCCAGACCGCAAATGGTGGCGGGCACGTTGGCAGTGGCAGGAACGTTACCATCCCACAGAACAATACCTGCTTTTTGAATGGTGGGTAAGAAGGTTTCCATAAAAGCATCATACTTGGAAATTTTAACAAGATTCATCCCTTCGGTAGAGGTGGAATACATGATGCTGCCTTCTTTTTGCATTTCTTTCAACCAACCGGAATCTTCGTTGGCACCAACAATATAAAGCAGGGTGGTATGGTCTTCGTCCTTCCCGAAGTCACGGTTGATCAGCCCTTGCAAGCTGAACAGCAACCGCTGAATATCAACCATATCAGCCACCCCTTCCTGCTTGGCCCAAACCCCGCTGGAAAGACTAAAACAGGTGTTTTTGGGCAAGTCACTGATATCCAGCGAGAAGGAAGTATCGGCGGTGGTGTCCTCCACGTAGGCACCGTTCACCGAATTGCTTTTATCGTAAGCGGCAATCACAGCTTCATTCTTTTCGGGCACAACCATCTGATAGACGGTACCTGCGGCAAATCTGCCGATTTTTCCTACCGAATACTTTAAAATTTCCAAGGCATCTTTAGCATCGATAGACTCATCGGCATTGACGTCGGCAACTACGGTTTGCCAATCATCTAAGGTTTGTTTGCCCACGGCACTTTTCAACACAGCCAGGGCATCCTTGGCATTGATTGCTTCATCGGCATCCACATCGCCATACTTCACCCAATCGGTGCCGTAAACCCCCTCTGGGGTTTCGGCGGCGGCAACAGGCAATGCCAACATGGTAAGTAATGTCTTCATTGCTAAAAGAAACGCAATTACTTTTCTCATATATTTTACTCCTAACCTGAAATTTTATAAAATCCTGACTTTACTCTACCATATTCCTGAAACAAATGCAACGGTGTAAGAGATTTTTCATGTTTTTAAAGAATATGTGAATGATTTGTTGCAATCCGTTTTTTACCGAATGGTGGTTCCCTGACCGGAAGATTGCAACAGGGTGAAATAGGTATAAGGATCACAATATTGCACTGTCATCCCCTTGCCGGAAGCATATTCGGCAAAACCTTCCACGTTGCCTGCGATCTGGGTGGGAGTGTGACAGACCGTACGGTAAGCGCCGAAGTTCTTTTTATTAAAGAAACTGTTCATGCCACCCTTAGCGAAATCATACATGGTGGATGCCCCATCGGTGGCGGCAATGCCGGTATAGCAGTTTACATAATACACGCCATCGTATTTGTAAATTCCCATAGATGCCGCATTGGCAAAACTCCCCATGGGAGAATATTGGTTGACACAAGCGGCAATGTTCTTGGTGATAGTCCCGTTATTTCCGTTGATCAGGAAGCCGGTAATATCCATATCAAACCGTTTATAGAAAGGTTTGGAATAGGCGGCAAAAAGATCCCCTGCGGCGGCATTGGCGGTGGGTCGTTTTTCACCCATATAAGACAGGGTGCTGTCATGGAACAGGGCGGCGGGAATAATATACCCCGCTCCCCCGTCGCCCCCTACGAAATAATCGTTATCCGTTTTATTTTCGTAAAGGTAATCGAAAATCATGGGAACCCGATAGGACAGGTTAGGGTTAATGCCCCACATCAAAGGCAAGGTGCCGCGAGTCTGGTCGCCACCGTTTTCCATCCACATGGTATACATGTGTTCCTTGAGCCAAGCGGAGGAATCGTAGTCCCCTAAATAAATGGTGTAATAATAGGTATTTCTGTCAAAGGTGAGTTCCTTTGTGGTTTTATTGTTGGTGTACTGAGACTGACGGGGCACGTATTTATAATACACCGACCCGTTGCTCATGGAAGCAGGGGCTTGGGCATCGGCTTCTTTTGCCAGGTTATAGCAAGTGATGTATTCACAGTACAGCCATTCGATCCAGGTTTCCGCCATACTCCCCTGTTCCCGGAAAGCCGTATACTTCACCCACCAGGGCGGGAAACCCATTAAGGCGCCAAACTCACCGTTTGCCCGATCATACCGTGCCTGATAAATTTTCAGCATGGTGGCATTGTCGGTACCGATATCTGCCAGCCCGCTTTGTTGGGCAGGGTCGTCACAGGCGGCTTCCCCTTTATAGGGAGCCAAATCAAAGAAGAAACAACGACGGGCAATGAGATAGTCGTGATTGGCAAGACAGTTGATACTTGCGGTATCTAAGAGAGCGGTGGGATGGTCTTGGTAGGCATCATATCCTTTGATGCACATGGCACCGTCCAAAATATAGGCAAGATATTTGGTGGAGCAACGGGAGAAATATTTTTCCAGCGCCCACAGGTAGGCATCGTTTTTAGCACTGCCTGTACTTTCCACCGAAGTACCGCTGATAAGACTCCCTTTGTTCCCATCGGCAAACAAACCCACTAAAGATTGTTTCACAGGCACTCCGTCTGCCACCAGCATATCATGCAAAGGGGACCGGGCAAGAACTGGCAAATATCCGTCTAACCCGCAAATGGTGGCGGCTACGTTGGCGGTGGCAGGCACGTTACCATCCCACAAAATAATACCGCAGGATTGGATGACTTCCCTAAAATAGCCGTAAAATTCATCAAAGGTGGAAACGGGAACATAGGTCATCCCGTCCGAGGCTCCCGCTTGGGAAGCCAGTTGCATAATGGTTCCCTCTTTGGTAATTTCGGTAAGCCATCCCGCGTCGGCATTTCCCCCATTCACATAAAGCAGTGTAGTGTGGTCATCGTCCATCCCGAAATCCCGATTGAGAAGGCCTTGCAAACTGTATACCAAACGGGTTTGGTCCAGGTTTGCCGTGACCACCGCCTTTGACAGCACGTACATGGTGTAGGGGGCGAGACCTTGGGAATCCAGCACAAAGGAAGTGTCGGCGGTGGTGTCTTTTTCATAGGCACCGTTCACCGAATTGCTTTTATTATATTGGGTGATATAGTTTTCTTCCGAAACAGGGGGGGCTTCCCCTCCTACCCGGTCAACGTCATAATACAGTTTCAACACCAAACTGCCATCAGCGGTGACCACACCGCTGACCACCGAAGTCTGGGTGTTCAGGCAATACCCTTCATAAGAATTGGGGGTGGCGGTTACAACCGTTCCCACCAAATCGGTTTTATATTGGGTTTGGGTGGGCTCATCAGGATAATTGCCACCTTCATCAGCTTGATAATGCTCAATGGTATATTGCCCTTGGAGATCCGGTTGGCTTTCGGGGGTACTTTCAGGTTCACTCTCCGGCTCGCTCTCGGGCTGGCTTTCCGGCTCACTTTCTGGCTCGCTTTCGGGCTCACTTTCGGGCTCACTTTCAGGCTCACTTTCAGGCTCACTTTCCGGTTGGCTTTCGGGTTCACTTTCCGGCTCGCTCTCGGGCTCGCTTTCCGGTTCACTTTCGGGCACACTTTCAGGCTCGCTTTCAGGTTCACTTTCGGGCTCGCTTTCAGGTTCACTTTCGGGCACACTTTCGGGCACACTTTCGGGTGTACTTTCAGGCTCACTTTCCGGTTGGCTTTCGGGTTCACTTTCCGGCTCGCTTTCAACCTCTGTGGGAAGTTTCTCTAACACATAGTAAATTCCCACGGGGAATTCCGAAAGTTTCCCCACGGCATACTGCAAAATCAGTAAAGCATCTTTGGCATTGATGGCGCCGTCCCGGTTCAGTTCGGCAAGAGTTTCTTCCAAAGAAGAAAACGCCAGGGTCTTTACCGCACACCGCAACACAAGCAGTGCATCCTTGGCGTTGACCCGCTCATCTATATTCACGTCCCCGTAGCGGAAATAGTCTTTTCCAAATTCCCCTGAAGGAAGGGTTTCCTGGGCAAGAGAGAAGGGCACCGCCACAAGGGAAAACAATAAAACAAAGCACAACAAAAAAGATAAAACCTTTTTCATACACGATTGCTCCTTAAGGTGATACGATTTCGGTAAAATAAGCCCCGAGTTTTGACTTCAAAACTCAGGGCTTGTAACCGATTATAATTCAGCAGTACATTGACCCGATTGTTCCAGAAGATCAAAGAAGGTATATACGTCTACGTATTCATAATCGTATTCGGGATTTTGTTCCTTGGCATAGGCAAGGAAGGCTTCCACCAGACGTTTGGTATCGCTGGGGCTGTCGCAAACGTAGCGATACGCCGAGAAATTGTAATCCTTCATACGATTAAAAATGTGACTGTGCATAGCCTTGGCACAGCGTTCCACCGACTGAGGTTTCCCGCTGACCCCATTATGTAAATACACAAAGGGAACACCGTTATACTGTGCCATGGTACTGTTGCCACAATTATGGAAGTTCCCCACAGGGGAAATTTCCGCGAAAGTTTTCATAATTTCTCTGGTCAAGGGATAATGGCCGTTAATGATAAAGCCGGTAATATCCAAATCGAATTTATTGTAATAATACTTACAATATGCCGCCCAATCTTCCGAGCCGTCAGGCAAATGGCGAAGGGAACAGTTTTCATACAAAGCGGCAGGAATGACGTACCCTGCCCCGGTGTCCCCGGCGGTAAAGAAATCGTTATCGCTCACATATTCGTGAATGTAATCAAAAACCATGGGAGCCCGCTCGGACAGGTTGGGGTTGAACGCCCAATGAATGGGCAAGGTGGTACGGGCTTGGTCCTTCCAGAACTCGGCAACCCATTGTTTCAACCAGGCGGCGGAATCGTAGTCCCCACCGTAGAAGGTGAAATACTTGGTCTTTTTATTAAACACCTTTTTGGTTTTGGGACGGGGATTTTTGTAAGATTCAAACACGCTTTGATATTGGCAATACACCGAAGCGTTACTCATGGTGCAAGGGTGTGCCGCGTCGGCTTCTTTTGCCAGGTTATAAGCGGTAATTAAAGACACATAGATCCATTCCACGGCAGGGCCTTTCACACTGCCCATGCCTCGGCTGACGGTATATTTTACCCACCAGGGCGGGAAGCCCAGGATCTGCCCGAAGGCCCCGTTTGCACGGTCATACCGACCCTGCAAAATCATTTTCAAGGTTTCCAAGTCGGTTCCCAAGGGTTGGTCGGGGTCGTCACAGGGACGTTCAATATCAATACAGGTTAAATCAAAGAAGAAGCAACCACGGGTCAGGTAATAGTCGTAGTTGAATATGCAGTTCAGCCCCGGGGTGTGGGCAATGGATTCAAACCGACTGCCGGGTACACAGGCGGCGCCGTCTAAAATATAAGCAATATAGCGGGAAGAACAACGGTGGAAATAGTGCTTGTATGCCCAGCGGTAGGCATCATTCTTGGCACTTTGGCAGGTAACGAAATCGTCCCCGTAGGCACTGCCCCCTTCCCCGAACATACCCACTAACGATTGTTTGACTTCCACCCCTTTGGCAAGAAGCAGAGAATAAAAACTGTCAGGGTCTTCATCTTTGCGAATGGGAAGATAGCCGTCCAACCCGCAAATGGTCAAGGCAACGTTGGAAGTGGCAGGCACGTTACCGTCCCACTCGATCAACCCACATTCTTTAATTAAAGGTAAAACCAAATCCAAAAAGCCTTCCAACGTATCAATTCTTACCACGTTCATTTGGTGGAAGGTTTTGCCTTGGGAAGTAATATAATCAAACCAGAAATCGTCCGATTGGGTTACGTCAAAATAGATAAGAGAATGATGGGTATTACCATAACAACGATTGATCAGCCCCTGCAAACTAATGGCAAGACGCATCACATCTTTGGCATAAATGCCTTTTATGGAATCAGAAACACACCGTTCCACATAGTAAATGGTATTGTCTGAAAGCCCTTGACCCGATACGGTAAAGGACAAATCAGCCGATTGGTCTTTGGTCATAACAAAGGTTTTATCATTTGCCATAGGATTTCCTCCTTGGGTTGGAAAATACTGTAATATAATTTTATTATACAAATTTTCAAAAACAAGTCAATAAAATTTCAAAAAATTTTAACATAACCTCTTGACGGTCACGTGACCGTGTGTTATAATCACAGTGACGATAAGAGGTGATGTTGTATGAAAGGTTATCTTCCGGGAACCGCCCTGGAAACCGATTGGTCCGGACCCGATCCTCTGGCAATATTGGACGCAATATTCGCCGCAGGAGGGCTGGTACTTTCCCAGGTTTCCCGCTTGACAGGGTTGGAGCCACACACAGTACAAAACTGGGTCAAACGCGGGTTTTGTTCTTCCCCTGTGGCAAAACAATATTCCAGTCGGCAGTTTTGCCGACTGATTATTATCAATTTACTGAAAGACAGCCTTTCCATTCCCCAAATTACAGGGCTGTTGTCTTATATCAACAACTCTCTTGCGGACGAATCGGACGACGCCATTGATGACGACCGATTGTACCGCTATTTCGTCACCATTTTAATGAAATTAGACCATGCAGCAACCTCCGAGGAACGGTTACGGGAAATTATTTCCAAAGTAACCGGCGACTATCAGGAACCCTTCCCCGGTGCCGCCAAACGCTTACAACGGGTTTTACAAATCATGATCACCGCTTATTTCGCCACCCGTTTGAAAAACAAAGCCGAAACGTTGCTGCTAAACCTGGATTAGGAGTTGAGTAAAATGATGGATTGGTGGGCATCCCTATCCCTGATAGAAGAAATTTTTGCATACGTAGCCATCCCAGCAACCCTTCTGCTGTTACTGCAAACCCTTCTTTTGCTGTTGGGTCTTGGTGACAACGACGGGGATACCGACCTGTCTGACCAAGGGCATGAGGGAATCTTCGATAACGAGCTTTCCACCGACAGCCTTGACACAGATTTGGACTACGACCTTCCCGCTGATGGCGTTTTCGGAGAAGACCGGCCCGAGGCAATCTTCCACGGAGACAGCGGATTACGCTTGTTTACCGTGAGGGGGCTGGTGGCATTTTTCGCGGTACTGGGTTGGACCGGCTTAACCCTTTCCCGCCAAGGTACCTCCCCTGCCCTTTCGGTGGTCATTGCCCTGCTGGCAGGGTTTGGAGCCTTGTTGCTGGTGGCTTATGCCATGAAATGGCTGTATCAAAGTCAACGAAGCGGCAACATGGATATCCGCAACGCCTTGGGGGTTTCGGGAACGGTATACATCACTGTTCCCCCTGCCCGTCAGGACCAAGGAAAGGTAAACGTTATGTTGCAGGGGCAATACTGTGAACTGTCGGCAGTAACCGACCAGGAAACCCCCATTCCCACAGGAACCGAAATTACGGTGGTGGGGATTTCAGGTACTAACACCCTTGTGGTGAAACGTAAATAACATATTTTAGGAGGAAAAAGAGTATGGAACCTATTATTTTAGTTTGTGTGATTGTATTGATCGTTTTTTCCCTGTTTCTTTTGTTGCTCACCCGCTACAAAAAATGTCCCTCTGATAAAATCATGGTCATTTACGGGCAGGTTGGTCAAAACAAAGACGGTACCAATCGCAGTGCCAAATGTATCCACGGTGGCGCCGCATTTGTTCTGCCGGTGATTCAGGCATACGAATTTTTAGATCTTACCCCCATTTCCATTTCGGTGGACCTGAAAAATGCATTGTCCCGCCAGAACATCCGTATTGACGTCCCCTCCCGTTTCACCGTGGGGATCTCCACCGAACCCGGCATTATGCAAAATGCCGCTGAACGGTTATTGGGATTAAAACTCACCGAAATTCAAGAACTTTCCCGGGATATTATTTTCGGTCAGTTGCGGCTTATCATTGCCACCATGGACATTGAAGAAATCAATGCCGACCGTGACAAATTCCTGGAAGCCATCAGCCGTAACGTGGAAAGCGAACTGAAGAAGATCGGGTTACGTCTTATCAACGTAAACGTGACCGACATTACCGACGAATCGGGCTACATTGCCTCTTTAGGGAAAGAAGCTGCCGCCAAAGCCATCAACGATGCCAAAAAGAGCGTGGCTGAAAAAGACCGCGATGGGTCTATCGGGGAAGCCCAGGCCAACATGACCGAACGGATCGAAGTTTCCAAGTCCAATTCGGAAGCCATTGAAGGGGAAAACGCCGCAAAAATGGCAATCGCCATGTCCAATGCCGCCTTGCGGGAAAAAGAAGCTGAAGCCTTGCGCATTGCCACCACCGCTGAAAAAATTCAAGCTGCAAAAGCCTTGGAAGAAGCCTACGCCGCCGAACAAGAAGCCGAAACCGCCCGTAGCGCCAGAGAAAAAGCCACTTTGGAAGCCGACGTTATTATCGGTGCCGAAATTGAAAAACGGAAAATTGAATTGGCTGCCGAAGCCGAAGCCGAACAGATCCGTCGCAAAGCCAAAGGTGACGCCGACGCTATTTATGCCAAAATGGCAGCCGAAGCAAAAGGTATGGAAGAAATCCTTACCCGCCAGGCCGCAGGGTTTGAAAAAATCGTTGCCGCCGCAGGCGGCGATGCCAATGCCGCTTTGAAACTGATGATTGCCGACAAATTAGAAGACTTGATGCGTGTTCAGGTGGATGCCATTAAGAACATCAAGATCGACAAGGTAACCGTTTGGGACGGCGGAAACGGCAAAGACGGAAAAAGCAGTACTGCCAATTTCCTTTCGGGGCTGATGCAATCGGTACCTCCTCTGCAGGAAGTGTTTGACATGGCAGGTATGGAACTACCTGAAATTTTAGGCAAGAAAAAGGAAGAACCCGTTCCCGCTTTGCCTGAAGACTCTTCCCCTGTTTCAGAGGTGGAAGAAACAGAAAAACCCCAAGACACACAAGCATAAAACTAACACCAAAAGGGGTTCGGAAACACTCTTCCGAACTCCTTTTCTTTTGTCTGTGACAAAGAGAACCCCCTGTTGTACAGGGGGTTGACTTTGTTGAAACAAACCAAAGGATAGTCGCACAAAACGAGCGACTATCCTTTTTCATTTAAAACACCACGCGGTCAATCTTAAACACCGCGAAGGTATTTTCAAATTTTTCCGCCACCATGGATTCTACCTGGGCTCGCAGGTATACCTCGGATTGTTTATATTCCACAGGCAGGGCGATATCAAAAATCAGGTTGGTGTGGGTGGGACCCACCACCATGCGAAAATCGTGAATGGTGATGGATTCTTCCACGTTTTTCAATTCACTCACCAAACGTTTTCGCATCCGATCCACCTTTTCGTTATTGACCTCCACCGGGTCCATGTGAATGGTGGTTTCGCAATGATATTTTTCCATGAGTTCCATTTCAATATGGTCAATGGCATCGTGCATGGCGTAAATGTCCCCATCTCCCGGCACTTCCGCATGAAGGGAAACCAGTACCCGACCGGGGCCGTAATCATGAATCAGCAAATCGTGAATCCCGATGACCTCTTGATGGGAAAGCACCGTTTCTTTAATTTGTTTCACAAATTCCGGGTCGGGGGCTTTGCCCAACAATTCCCCCAAGGTTTCTTTAATGGAGGAATACCCTGCATACAGAATGAACAGGGATACCAACGCCCCGCAATAGCCGTCCAGGGAAAGGTCTGTGAAATGGGAAACCACCATGCACACAAACACCACCCCTGTGGCAAAACAGTCGCTGATGCTGTCGGTGGCGGCGGCTTTGACTGCCGAAGACCCGATTTTCTTGGCAATGGAATAATTGTAAAATGCCATATACAATTTCACAACAACCGAAGTCACCAAAATTCCTGCGGTGAGAAAATCAAAGGTAACGGCGGTGGGGTTAAGGATCTGGTCCACCGACGACCGCAACAACTCCACACCCATAAACAACACCAGGAAAGACACCATCATCCCCGTAATATATTCCATTCGTCCGTGACCGTAAGGATGGTCGGCATCGGCACGTTTTGCCGACAACCGAAATCCAAACAGCATAACAATAGAAGACGCGGCATCCGACAGGTTATTGAAAGAGTCGGCGGTGATTGCCACCGAACCCGACAACACCCCTGCAAAATATTTGCCCCCAAACAGCAGGAGATTGAAGAAAATCCCCATAATGCTGGAAAGGGTTCCGTAAGCCGAACGGACTTTATCCATTTTATATTCTTTGTGGTTTTTAATAAACCATTTTGCTAATAACGATATCATAGTTTCTCACCGAAAATTCACATTTTTTACCATCATACCATAAAAATACCAAAAGGTAAACCTCTCTGAGAAAATTCTCAGAGAGGTTTTTTCTTAATCTAACTCTAACATACCTGTGTGTAATTGCCAGTATCTTCCCTTTTGGTTCAGCAGGTCGTCATGGTCTCCCCGCTCAATAATTTCCCCTTGTTCCAACACCATAATGGCATTGGCGTTGCGAACGGTGGAAAGGCGGTGGGCAATGACAAAAGTGGTACGTCCGCTCATCAAACGGTCCAGCCCTTTTTCAATGTGCCGTTCGGTACGGGTATCCACCGAGCTGGTGGCTTCGTCCAAAATCAGGATGGGGGCTTTGGAGAGAGCGGCACGGGCGATGTTCAACAGTTGCCGTTGCCCTTGGGACAGGTTGGTGCCGTCCCCTTCAATCACCGTTTGGTATCCTTCGGACAGACGCATAATGAAGGAATGGGCGGAAGCGGTTTTGGCAGCGGCGATGACCTCCTCGTCGGTGGCATCCAGCCGACCATAGCGGATATTTTCCATGATAGTGCCGGAAAACAGGTGGGTATCCTGCAATACCATGGCAATTTTTTCCCGCAGTTCGCTTCGTTTATAATCCCGAATGTCCACCCCGTCAATGGTAATGGAACCGCTGTCGATATCGTAAAACCGACTGATCAGGTTGGTCACGGTGGTTTTCCCTGCCCCGGTTGACCCAACAAAGGCAATCTTTTGACCGGGTTTGGCATACAGGCTGATATTTTTCAAAATCACCTTGTCAGGGTCATACCCAAAGGTGACGTTTTCCAGTTTCACATAGCCCTGCATATTCTCAGCGGAAACCGCATTTTCCTTGTCGGCAAGTTCGGGGTTGGCATCCATCACCGCGAACACCCGCTCTGCCCCTGCCAAGGCGGCAAATACCGTATTGATCTGCATGGAAAGTTGGTTAATGGGCATAGAGAATTGACGGGAATAGTTGGCAAACACCGTAAGGTCCCCGGGGGCAAACCCTGTAAGACACATCAGCACGCCCCCTACCCCAATGGTAACGGCATAACTGATCATACTGGTGTTGTGCATAATGGGACCCATGATACCGCCGTAAAACTGGGCTTTGAATTGTTTATCCCGCAGGTCATCGTTGAGCAATTCGAATTCATCCACGCAGGTTTCTTCATGGTTAAACACCTTAACCACCTTTTGCCCGGTAACGGTTTCTTCAATATACCCGTTTACCGCACCCAAAGCCGCTTGTTGCCCTGAATGGTATTTTCGGGAGCGGGAACCAATCATGGCGCCGCCTTTCACGAAAATGGGAATAAACACCAGGGTGATCAGGGTAAGCCAGACGTTGGTGGTAATCATAAACACCAGGGTGGAAATGATGGTAATAAAGCCCGAAACCACCGAAGTGAGGGAGTTATTGAGCATAACGTCAATGTTATCCACGTCGTTGGTGAAACGGCTCATGGTTTCCCCGGTTGGGGTGGTATCAAAATGCCGTGTGGGCAGTTTCATCAGCTTTTCAAACAGGTCATTCCGCAACCGTTCGGTGGCATTTTGAGAAACCGAAAGCATAATTCTGGCTTGCAGATAGGAAGAAAGGATGCTCAGAAGATATACCATAAACATAATGGCAATGGCAGCCAGTACGTATGCCGCAACCTGGGAGGCGGTGCCCAAATTGGAAAACAAGGGCAGTTGACTGACCTTTTCAATGGCCTTATCTGCCACCGCCCCCAAAGGGGATGAGGTAATACCGCTGTTGGGCGCCACCGCAAGGGTAATACGGTTAATAATGGGAGCAATCATATACCCCCCCACAAGGGATGCCATGGCGTTAATGAGCATGCAAAAAATAACCAGTACCAGGCGGAACTTATATTTTGAGATATATCCCCACAGACGTTTGATGGTAGCCCCTGTATTTTTGGGTTTGCCGTGGGGCATGGGACCGCCCCTGCCGCCACGGGGCCCGGGTCCCATTCCCATGCCTCGTTTTTCAGCCACGGCTTTTTGGTTATATTGTCTTTGGAGGTCTTCCAATGTACGTTTAGCCATTGTTTTCATCCTCCTTTTCCATTTGCGAATAGTAAATTTCCCGATACTCGGTATTGTTTTCCATCAACTGGGCGTGGGTACCCATGCCGGTGATCTTTCCGTCATCCATCACCACAATACAGTCGGCTTCAATCACCGAGCCGATTCGTTGGGCAATGATGATCTTGGTGGCATAAGGAATATCTTCCCGGAAGGCCTTACGGATACTGGCTTCGGTGGCGGTATCCACTGCAGAGGTGGAGTCGTCCAGAATAAGGATCTTCGGCTTTTTCAGCAAAGCACGGGCAATACAAAGCCGTTGCTTTTGCCCCCCGGAAACGTTGGCGCCCCCCTGGCCCAAATCGCTGTTGTATCCATTGGTGAAAGAAGTTACAAATTTATCTGCCTGGGCACTTTCGGCGGCGGCGGCAATTTCTTCATCGGTGGCGTTTTCATCCCCCCAAAGGAGGTTTTCTTTAATGGTACCGCTGAACAACACGTTCTTTTGCAGCACCATGCTGACCCCTTCCCGCAGATGGTACAGAGAATAGTCTTTTACGTTGACACCGTCCACCAATACCTCACCTTCATCCACGTCATAAAGGCGGGGAATCATGGAAACCAGGGTGGTTTTCCCGCAACCTGTAGAGCCGATGATCCCCACGGTGGAACCGGGTTCAATGGTCAGGTTAATATTTTGCAAAACTGCTTCTTCGCTGTTTTTATAATAACGGAAAGAAACGTTGCGGAACTCAATTTTCCCTTGTTCCACAGTCTTTTCTTTGCAGGCGGCATGCTCATCGGTAATGTCGATTTTTTCATTGACCACCGCTTTGATGCGTCTTGCCGAAGCCAAGGCTCTGGCAGATGTCATCAATAACATGGTAATCATCATAATAGACATCAGAATCTGGGAAACGTAGGTTAAAAATGCCGAAAGGTCGCCCACGTTCATGGTGCCGTCGGTTACCGCGTTGGAACCCAGCCACAAAACGATGAGGGTGGTAATGTTCATAAAAACGGTGGAAACGGGACCCATGAAGATCATGATTTTCATGGCAGACATCCCCGACTGTTTCAGTTCCCGGTTAGCGGTTTGGAATTTTTCATTTTCATGGTCTTCCCGCACAAAGGATTTTACCACACGGACATTGGTAACACTTTCCTGCACGGTGGAGTTGAGTTTATCAATTTTGGTCTGCATTTTGGAAAAACGGTTGAACCCCATGAAAATCAGCCCGAAAATGGAAAGCATCATCAGAGGCACGGTAATGGCAAGCACCACCGAAAGTTCCGGTTTCAACAGCACCGCCATGATAATGCCCCCAATCATCATCCCGGGGGAACGCAATGCCATGCGAAGGAGCATGTTCACAAAGTTCTGCAGTTGGGTCACGTCATTGGTTAATCGGGTAACCAAGGACCCTGTGGAGAATTTATCAATATTTTTAAAGGAAAACTCCTGAACCTTTTTATACACATCCGAACGAAGGTCTGAGGCAAAATTCACCGAGGCTTTGGCGCCGTAGTAGGAACCCCCAACCCCGCCAGCCATCATCATAAGGGCGATGCCGATCATACCAAGGGCAATCAAAATGCTTTTGGTTACGGTAAGGGTACCGTCTTTCCCGGCGTTGATAACAACGGACAGCATCAAAGGCATTAACATTTCCCCAATGACTTCCACAATCATACAAAGGGGGCCCAATATAAAAAACTTTTTATAGGGCTTTACGTAGTTCATCCAAAATTTCATAGGTCTTCTCCTTCCTGGGCAAGTTTCAGGTTTTCGTTCATTCGTTTATAAAAATCCGCTAACTGGGAAAGTTCTTCTTCGGTAAAGCCCACGTATTGCCGTGCATCAATGCTTTCCATTTCACTGCGGCAATACTGCGCCAATTCTTCCCCTTGCTTTGTTAACCGAATCACCGAAAACCGCATATCCCGCGGGTCGGTTTCTTTCACGATCCAGCCACTTTTTTCCATTCTTTTTAAGGAAACCGCAACGCTGGCAGGGGTAACGTTCATAAGAGTTGCCAATTTTGTTTGACAAATGGGTTGTTCATCATATAAAATCATAAGCATAGGGGGTTGCCCGTATCGCAAGCCCTTCCGCCCCATGGCTTGTTGGTGACGGTTTCTGCGATGCCGATGAATCCCCCGCTCCAGACGGGACAATTCATTGGATGTGATCGCCATAATCATGACTCCTTCCAATCGATTAACCGTTTAATAATTAAACGACTAATCAATTATAGGCAATCTCTGCCACCCTGTCAACCACTTTTTAGAAAAAAGACTAAATTTTCTATATTTAAAAATCTATTCATAATTACTGGGTATACTGACAGTAAAGAACATCGAAAGGTGTGAAGTATAGTGGATAACCAATTTTTCCATGAACACCCCCCTGAGGAACCCGTTACCCCTCAGGAAGAAACCATACAACCTGCCGTTGATCCCCCCATTCGGGAGGAAGAACCCCAGGTGCAAAGTTACACCGCCCCTCCCTATGACCATTATAATGCCTTAAACCGCGAACCCAATTACTATACACCCACCCCCGCCCCGGCTCCTGTGAAAAAAGAAACCAAATCAGTTCCCTTTTCCACTGCAGTGATCGCCAGCGTGGTGGTGTCGGTTATTTCCAGTTTATTGGTGTTGTTAATGATGGTGTACGGCATGAAGGTAGGCGACATGCTCACCAGCAACCAAGGGGACCCCATTACCACTTCCTCTGTTCCCTCGGGGGACACCAACACCACCAATATTGTGGTGGACACCTCCGCCCAGACCTCTGCCGAGGCGGTTGCCCAGAAAGCAGGTCCCAGCGTAGTGGGAATTGTGGTAACCAGTTCGGTGAACTACTACTTTTTCGGTGAGTCGGACACCTCCAGCGAAGGTTCAGGCATTGTGTACTCTACCGACGGCCACATTCTTACCAATTACCACGTGATTGAAACGGCGGTGGAAGGCAACGGCACAGTTTCGGTGTATCTGCCCAGCGACAGTGCAACTCCCCTGGAAGCCACCGTGGTTGGGTACGATATCAGTTGTGACCTGGCAGTAATTAAAGTAAACAAAACCGACCTTACTCCCATTGAATTAGGGGATTCCGACACCTTAAAAGTGGGGCAAACCGCCATTGCCATCGGCAACCCCGGGGGCATGGAATTTATGGGATCGGTGAGCATGGGAATCATCAGCGGGCTGGACCGCACCCTGCAACTGGAAAACTCCTCCACCGAAATCAACCTGATTCAAACCGATGCCGCCATCAACCCCGGCAACTCCGGGGGCGCATTGACCGATATTGAAGGAAAACTCATTGGCATCAACAGCGCCAAAATGGCATCCTCCAACTTTGAAGGTATGGGATTTGCCATTCCTGTGAATGACGCGGTGGAAATTGCCGACCGCATTATTAAAAACGTAGATGCCCCCAAACCCTATCTTGGAGTGGAAATCAGCACCTATTACAACAGCGCCACCCTGAAAATGATGGGTTACCCCGAAGGGGTTGTGGTATCCAGCGTTGCCGAAGGAAGCCCCGCAGCTGAAGCAGGACTGATTCGCAGTGATGTGATTACCCACATCAACGACACCGCTGTCACCTCCTACTCCCAGTTCAACAGCGAGAAATCCAAATATGCCCCGGGGAATCAGATTCAACTTACCATTTACCGCCGCGGTAAAACCTATACTGCCAATATTACCTTGGGAACAGCAAATGAATAAGAATTCATAAACTGTTCACACTTTTATTACAATTCCTTAAAAATTGCCTTGTACTCTAATACTTGTAGGAAGAACCTCCCTACAACGCGTTTCATGATTATTTTGTGAAACCTCCCTTTTCTCTTTTTTCATACCCCCTAAAAAAGAAATTGCCAAGCGGTTTGATCCCCCGCTTGGCAATTTCTTTTTGTTTACATTTTAGTAACAGCCTATTCATATATGAATATCATGATAATTGCAGAGCACTTTTCATGATTTTCTCCTTTATTAGCAAAACGCCGTCCCAAGGGTAACCCTTAGGACGGCGTTTTGTTCAGACTGTCAAAAAAGTCACAGGAACATAGGCGCTTTATCACCAATAAAACAAATGGGAAACCAAAAAGAAAAATAAATCAAAAGAAAAATGGGGAGAATATCGAATTCTCCCCATTTTTGCGCCTATTTGTCATTTTTTCGGCACTCGAAGTACCCTCGTACGTCTACCGTGCCGAAGAAAATGCCATCCTGCACCTTTTTTGAAAGTCTGGCAGTTTGTCAAAAAAAGGTTTTTTGACAAACT
>JAZNWL010000028.1:0-14900 GCA_045593325.1 Acutalibacteraceae bacterium
AAAGGAGTGAATCGGCAATGAAGAAAATGATTTGTATAATTTTGTGTATCAAGTATCAACTTCTAATGCTCATTCCAAAGATTATACCATAGAATTTTCTGCATCGGATTGCAATAAAAAATTGGTATTCCACATGCAAGCCGACTTTGCAACAGTGTATATCACCGGTTTTTCGGCTTATGTGGAAGATTATGATCGTTAGGAGGAGGTTGGATATGAAAAAGCATTTAATTTGCATGGCTGTAATTATGTTGTTATTGGGTACGCTGTTTTCTATACCCTCACACGCCTTAAGCCGTGAAGTATTTTATAACTATGTGAAACAAAACAACTCTGTTTCTTTGGACGGCGGCCCAAACGAAGGGAAAATGGGCAGTGCTCAATATTGGCGGAATCGAATCAATGAGAACCGGTGGACAGGAGAGAACCGTCCGGAACCGTTAATGGGAGATGCCAATATCGATGGCAAGGTAGATGCTGGAGATGCTTTGATGACGTTGCATTATGCTGTGAACGGAAGTGATCTGACTCATATTGCCATTTCCGGGATTAAAACACCGCCTTATATGTCTTGGGAATCTCAATTAACCCTTGCTTACAATACGGGTGGATTGGATGAATTAGCACAAAACCAAGATGTTTGGTTTGAATACTGTTTTTACAATTCTTCTTTTTTTGCAGATGTAACCAAAGACTGCATTATCAATGCTAAAGATGCTTTATTGATATTGAAATATTCCGTTGACAAGGCTCAAGGCTTCCCGCAAGGGGATTTTACCACGATTAACAGTCGATTTATGTATTGGATTTGGCCTACGGATTATTACCTCGGAGCGTATGATGGATTGTGTGTAAATATCACCGACCAAGAATTTTGCCAAAAGTTTAACTTTGAGTTTGTTGTAACACCAACGGATGAATAAAGATTCAACAAATAAAACCACTGGTTCAGACACACTTCTTTATGAAGTGTGCCCCCAACCGGTGGTTTTGATTTTCGTTACCCTTTTTTTATATCTATCATCAAATTTTTTGAGGAAATATCCTCAAGTATTGTCAGCAGATCCTGTGTTTTCAGGGCAATGCACCCGGCGGTGGGCTTTTCCCCGCAATGAAGAAAAATAGCAGATCCCTTTCCCTTGACCACAGGATGGCGGTTGTATTCTATCACCAAGCCGTAGGCATATTCCTCCGGGTAGGAAACCAGCCGTTCCGCCCAGTGGCGGGGAATCCCATATACCAGCCGATTGTAACAAGGGGAGAGGGGGTCATCAACAAAGTGGTGCATGGGGGTAAGTTTAACCATAGGAAGTACCGTTTTTGGCTTGTTTTCCCTATAAAATCCGTAGTGAATGGGGAACATTCCCAAGGGGGTGGTGCCGTCTCCCTCTTGTTTGTTTAAAGATCCGCCCTTTGCTCCGCAAAAGCCCCTGTAAACCCTTTTGTGAAAGAGTAGGGTACAGGTATCCCCTTGCAGAGTAATCACCATTTTCTCCATAAAAAATCCCTCCCATAGGCTTTCTATGAGAGGGATCTGCATTTTATGTATGAATGTTATTGGGCAGCGGTTACTGCCGTAATAATTTCCTGCTTATATTCCCCTTCCAGAGAGATTTTCATGGTTTTTCTCACCTTATAATGTTCTTCGGCGGCAACTTCCACGTATTCCACCGTTAAATCCACACCCTTTTCCGTGGGGGTAATGGCGGTGATGTTGGGGGTGTACATCATCAACCGAAGGGTCAGGGGAGAAAGAAAATATTTTTCATTTTCCACATATTCAAACAGTAAGCCGTCCAGGGAAAAACTTTGGAAAATCACGTTTCTGCCAAACAACCGTTTGGCGGCGGCATCCACGTCTTCACTGCGGATAATGTATCGAGTGGCAACGTCTTTCCCGGTCACCGATTCCCGTTCTTCCACGTCAGCATAGGCAGTTTCCTGGGCTTTGAAAAAGGCGGGGATCAAAAGGGACAGGTTATTGGCATTGTTGGGGTCAACAAATTCCCCGGTATCAAACAGCACCACCGGCGCAATGAAGTTCTGGTAGTAATTCACCTTTTCCCGATAGGCTTCTTCTTCCTTATGAAGATGAATGTGATAGAAAAACAAGGAGGAAAAAACAATGCCCACAATGGCAAGGGCTAAAATCAAAAGTCCTGCCACCGCCGAAAGGGTTTTCCGCAGTTTGCTTTTGGGACCCACCGCAGGCATGGTGTTTTCCACTTCCAACCGGGTGATTTCCTGTTTACTTTGTTTTAAAGAGCGGTGAATTTTTCTTAAATACTCTTTTATTTTACTCATACAAACTCCTTGAGAATCTGTCTGGCTTCCAGGGTGCTCAATTCAATGGCGTATTGCAACCGTTCCAAAGAATCGAAGGTGCGTTCCGAACGGAGATATTCGATAAAGGAAAGGGTAACGTCCTTGCCGTAAATATCTTCCCCGAAATCCAGTAAGTAGGTTTCTGCCAGGGGAGTTCCCAATTTGTCAATGGTGGGGTGATATCCCACGTTGCAAACTCCCATGTAGGTTTGTCCATCCCACTGTGCCAACACAGCGTAAACCCCTGTTTTCAAGGGAACCAGTTCCTTTGGAATTTCCTGGTTGATGGTGGGGAATCCCAGAACCCGACCCAACTGCCGACCCATTTTCACCTGAGCGGTAAAGGAGTAAGGGCGACCCAGTAAAGCGGTTGCCAGGGGTAAATTCCCCTGGGTCAAGGCTTCCCGTACCCGTGTGGAAGAAATGGGTTGTTCCTCAAAGGTAACCGGGGGAACCACCTGCAGGGTAATGCCTGCTTTTTGACATAGGTTTTCCAAAAGGGCAACGTCCCCTGTGGCGTCTTTGCCGAAACGGAAGTTAAATCCGCAAACAATTTCCTTTGCCTGCAAGGCTTCCACCAGGTAGGTTTGGAAAAATTCTTCAGGGGAAAGGTGACAAATGGTGTCCAGGGAGGTCTGAATCAAATGTTGGGTACCCAGTTCTTCCAACAACGCCTGTTTCTTATCAGGCTGAAGAAGCCCTTTTCCTTCTTTGTGGGGTTTTTCAATGGCAAAAACCACCGAAGGGCAGGAAGATGCCACCGCCAGTTCGATCACCTTGCGGTGGGCAAGGTGCAACCCGTCAAAGGTGCCCAATGCCACAGCGGTGGGGGTGTTACATTGTAAATCAAAGGGGGATTGGTAACAGTTCATGGAATAACCTCTTATAAATGACATTGTATTTTTAATTGGCCGTCTTCTGCCAGGGCAAGCCCCAACAGTTCCCCGTCGGGGTTATACACCCGAAACAGACCTGTGGCGTTCTTTCCCAAGGGCAGTCGGTTCAGGTCCAGTGCCCCGCCGTTTTGGAAACGGGTGGCTTGGGGAGCAGTAATCTTAACGGCTTTGTAGTCTTTCAGGGCAAGTTCGGTGGGCAAAAGCAGGTCTTCTGCCGTCATTTCCCTGGCCTTTTCCAAATTGACACATTGTTCCAAAGAAAACCCGCAGGCTTTGGTACGGCAAAGGGCAGTCAGGGTGGCACCCACCCCCATGGCTTTGCCCATATCGTCAATCAGGGAACGAATATAGGTTCCCTTGGAGCAGGCAACCTCTATGGTAAAGGTCTGATTAGCCTCATCACTGTCCAGCAGGGTGATAGCGTCAATGTGAATGGGTCGGGCTTCCCGTTCTATGGTTTTTCCCTGACGGGCCAGGTCATACAGCCGAACCCCGTTCACCGAAATGGCAGAATACATGGGCGGCACTTGCATCTGGTCTCCCGTAAAAGAGGGGAGAAGGGCTGCAAGTTGTTCTCTTGTTACGTGGCTTTCCTGCTCCCACAAAACTTTGCCGGTAATGTCCAGCGTATCGGTGGTAAGCCCGAACCGAAGGGTAGCCCGATAGGTTTTGTCTTCCACGGGTAAGCGGTCACAAAGGCGGGTGGCTTTGCCCACTAACAGGGGCAACACCCCCGTTGCCATGGGGTCCAACGTGCCGGTGTGTCCGATTTTTTTTGTGCCCAGCACCCGGCGCATGACAGCCACCACGTCAAAGGAAGTAAACTCCTGTGGTTTATTGATCAACACCAGCCCGTTCATTGAATTGCCCCCAATGCCTTACGGCATTTTTCCAGAAGTTGTGCTTTCACTTCTTCCAAAGAACATTCAAAGGAACAACCGGCGGCACAGGGATGCCCGCCTCCGCCGAAATTGGCGCAAATGGCGGCGGCGTTGATGTCCCCCCGGGAGCGGATGGAAACCTTGAAGGTTCCGTTGTCGGTTTCCCGCAGGGTACAGCCGATGATCACCCCTTCCACCGAGCGGGGAATGGAAGTAATGCCTTCCAACTCGCCGTCGGCAATGCCCACGGTGTCCCGCATGGCTTTGGTCACGGTAATAAAGGCGATGGTGTCGTTATCAAAAAATTCCAAAGACTCTAAAATCAGCTTTTCAATCTCAATGCGGGAACGGGATTTGGTGTCGAACATGTATTGATTGATCAGTTCCACCCGAGCCCCTGCCCCCATCAAACGGGCGGCAATCAAATGGCACACCGCATTGGTGTTGGCGTGTTTAAAACAGCCGGTATCGGTGGAAAGCCCGGTGTAAATACAGTCGGCAAGATACCCGTCCAAAGGAATTCCCATTTCATCCAGCAATGCCAGAATCACCTGGGCATTGGAAGCGGCAGAGGAATCCACCAGGGAAGCCTTGGCAAAGAGTTGGTTGGTGCCGTGGTGGTCAATGGCAAGGTCGATTTTATTTTCACACTCTTTCCCTAAAGAACCCAGCAAGGAAAGGCTTGCTACGTCGGTGGTGACAAAGGTGCGGGGTTCAAAGTCTTGTTCCTCATACCCTTCGGTAATGAAAAAGTAAGTGGAGGGAATGGGATGGGCGCAAATGACGTTGGCTTTTTTGCCAAGGCTGCGCAAAGCGTAACACAGGGCATATCCACTGCCAATGGTGTCCCCATCGGGGTAAGCGTGCAGGTAAATTTGAAAATGGTCCCGTTCCTTCAAAAAGGAAGCGGCTTGAGAAAGGGTCATCATTCCTGTGTATCCTCCCGGGTGTCTTCCCCAATCTCCAACCCTTCCAGAATTTGTGCAATGTGTGCCCCGTGGGCAATGGAATTGTCAGCCACAAATTTCAGTTGGGGTGTTTTCCGTAAAGCCAAACGGTTTCCCAATTCCCGACGGATAAACCCTGCGGCAGAGGTCAGCCCTTTCACCGTGTCCTTGGCTGCCGTGTCATCTCCCATGGCGCTGATATACACCTTGGCGTAAGAAAGGTCACCTGAAACCTCCACCCGAATGATGGAGGTCAAAGGGGAAATACGAGGATCTTTTAAACTGCGGAAAATGTCGGTCAATTCTCGGCGAACGTCTTCGGTCACCCGACCCAATCGTTTATTAGCCATGAATTACACACCTCATTTCTTTAAAATCAAAGGGAAGGGGATTAGTCACGGTATTCTTCCATGATAAAGGCTTCGAAAATATCTCCTTCTTTAATGTCGGCGAATTTTTCAAGACCAATACCACATTCGTACCCGGTGGCAACCTCTTTTACGTCGTCCTTAAAGCGGCGCAAGGAGTCAATAGCGTCTTCGGCAATAACCACACCGTCACGAACCACTCGGATTTGGCAAGCACGGGTAACCTTACCGTTTAATACGTAGCTGCCGGCAATGGTGCCTGCAGAGGAGATCTTGAACACCGAACGAACTTCAATGCGACCCATTTGTACTTCACGGAACTTGGGTGCCAGCATCCCTTTCATAGCGGCTTCAATTTCTTCAATGCAGTCGTAAATAACCCGATACATACGAAGTTCCACGCCGCTTTGTTCGGCGCTGGCTTGAGCCATGGGGTCGGGACGAACGTTAAACCCAACCACAATGGCGTTGGAGGCGTTGGCAAGCATAACGTCCGATTCGGAAATGGCACCGGCACCACCGTGGATGACCCGTACCCGAACTTCGTCGTTGGAGAGTTTTTCCAAAGATTGACGAACTGCTTCCACCGAACCTTGTACGTCGGCTTTTACAACAATGTTCAGTTCTTTCATGTCCCCTTGTTGCATCTGGTCGAACAAATTATCCAAAGTAACTTTTTGCATGGAACGGAACTGTTCTTCCTTGGCGGCGGCTTTCCGTTGTTCCACCAATTCACGGGCAAGGCGTTCATCCGAAACAGCGTTGAAAATATCCCCTGCTTCGGGCACTTCTGCCATACCGGTGATTTCCACAGGAACCGAAGGACCTGCTTCGGTAACCCGCATACCTTGGTCATTGGTCATAACCCGAACACGGCCCACTGCCGAACCGGCTACGATAATGTCCCCGGTGCGTAAGGTACCGTTTTGCACCAGCACAGTAGCAATAGGACCACGGCCTTTGTCCAGACGGGCTTCGATAACCGTACCCTTGGCGGCACGGTTGGGGTTGGCTTTCAGTTCCAACATATCGGAAACCAGCAAAACGCTTTCCAGCAGTTTGTCAATGTTCATGCCGGTGTGAGCCGAAACGGGAACACAGATCACGTCACCGCCCCATTCTTCGGGAACTAAACTATGCTCGGTGAGCTGTTGCATAATTCTGTCGGGATTGGCGGTGGGTTTATCCATTTTGTTCATAGCAACCACGATTTGTACCTGGGCGGCACGGGCGTGGTTGATGGCTTCAATGGTCTGGGGCATAATACCGTCATCAGCGGCAACCACCAGAATGGCAACGTCGGTAGCCATGGCACCGCGGGCACGCATAGAGGTAAAAGCGGCGTGACCGGGGGTGTCCAGGAAGGTGATGTCCCGATCGTTGATGGTTACCCGATAAGCACCGATGTGCTGGGTGATCCCACCGGCTTCGGTGGTGGTAACACGGGTGTTGCGGATGGCATCCAACAAAGAGGTTTTCCCGTGGTCAACGTGACCCATAACCACAACAACGGGGTCACGGTCTTGCAATTCGGCATCGCTGTCTTCGTGGTCGTCAATAATGCGGTCTTCAATGGTAACCACAACTTCTTTTTCCACGATTGCCCCCATTTCGGTGGCAACGATTTCAGCGGTGTCAAAGTCGATCACCTGGTTCATGGAAGCCATAACACCCAGTTTCATCAATTCTTTGATAACTTCGGCGGCAGTTTTCTTCATGCGGGAAGCCAGTTCCGAAACCTGAATTTCTTCCCCAACCGTAACTTTGATGGGGGTGGCTTTAATTTTTTCCAACTGAATACGACGGAGTTTGTCGGCTTCGTTTTCTGCCTTGGACCGTTGATTTCTGCGGTAATCTTTGGAACGTTGATTGAGTTTTTGTTTCTTGGCGGTATTGTCCCGCATGGCACGTTCAGGAGCCAGATTGGTGTATTTTTCGTTGTATTTTTCCAGGTCAACGTTATTGCTGCGGGTGTCAACGTGACGAACCGCCGCGGGACCCCGATTGGGAGCCTGACCGGGTTCTTTCCTGGGTTTTTGTTGTTTTGCAGGAGCGGGAGCCGCTTTTTTGTCTTCCTTGCCATCGGCTTTTTCCACGAGTTTGCCCCCGTTTTTCAGCATTTCGGCGATGGCGGCTTGTTGTGCCAACATATCAGCTTTTTTGGCTTCTTTTTCAGCTTTTTTGGCAGCTTTGGCTTCTTCACCCATTTTAAAGAAACTGTCGAAGCTTTCCACAGCGTTCATTTGGGTGAAAGCGTCAAACACAACGTTCAGTTCTTCTTCATTTAAGGCGGTCATGGCTTTTTTGCCTGCCCCTGTATACTTGGTTAAAATTTCCAAAACTTTTTTATTATTTGCTTCACCGAAGTCTTTGGCGACTTCGCTTACGCGGTATTTAATCATCATACTAAGATTCCTCCTTGACTAATCAGAAGTTTGGCTTGTTTGGCGAATCCTTCCTGGGTAATTCCCACAACCCCGGCGGCAGTGCCGATGGCTCGGGAAAGTTCCTCTTTTGTTTCGGCTAACCGAACAACAGGAAGAGTGGAATTTCCATGAAAACGAAGTTCTTTTTCTGTGCGGGGGGCGGTATCGGCGGCAACCAACACCAAAAACAGTTTTTGTTTTTTCACAAGTTCCACGGTTTTTTCATATCCCACCGTGAGCTTGCCTGCCTTGCGACACATCCCCAACAGAGAAAGGAGTTTATTGTTCATTGTTTTTCAATTCCTCCTCCATTCGCTCAAATACCTCTTGGGGAATTTGGGTGGAAAAGGCTTTTTCAAACCGTCTTGCCTTGCGGGCGGCAGTAAAGCAGTCCACCGACCGACAAAGATAAGCACCCCGTCCGGGGGATTTGGAAGTCAGGTCCAGGGAGATTTCTCCTTCCTTGTTCTTCACAATACGGATGAGTTGGGTTTTGGGTTTCATTTCCCCGCAACCGGTGCATTTTCTCATGGGAGTTTTTCTTTTTTGTATCAAAGCCGTTTCCTCCTCAAAACTTTATCATCAGTGAATTATTCGCCGTAGAAACCGCTTTCGGGACGAATGTCAATTTTCCAGCCGGTCAAGCGGGCAGCCAACCGAACGTTTTGCCCTTTGTTACCAATGGCAAGGGAAAGTTGAGATTCGGGAACGGTAACTTTGCAAGCCTTTGCCCCTTCGGGGTCAACTTCCACCCCAACAACTTTAGCAGGGGAGAGGGCTTCGGCAATGAAAGCGGCAGGGTCTTCGGAATAACGAACAATGTCGATTTTTTCGCCGTTTAATTCTTCCACGATTTTGGCAACGCGGGTGCCTTTGGGACCAATGCAGGAACCAATGGGGTCAACCTGATCGTCTTTGGAGATGACAGCTAACTTGGTGCGGGAACCGGCTTCCCGGGAAACGGCTTTCACTTCAATGACCCCGTCGAAAATTTCGGGAACTTCCATTTCGAACAACCGTTTTACCAAGCCCGAATGGGTGCGGGAGATTTTCACTTTGGGACCCCGTTCGGTTTCAAATACGTCTACAATAAATACTTTAATGTGTTGCCCTTCGGTGAGTTCTTCCCCGGGAACCTGTTCCCCTTTGGGAAGAACGTATTCAGCATTGCCGATCTTCAAAGTGGCATTGCCGGTGCGGGGGTCAATGGCGTGTACCACAGCCGAAACCAATTCCTGATTTTTGTTTTGAAATTCTTCCATGGCCTGGCCCCGTTCTGCATCCCGGATCCCTTGACGGATCACGTGTTTGGCAGTCTGGGCAGCAATACGACCGAAAGCACGGGTGTCCAAAGGAATTTCAATGGTATCGCCCGCTTTGGCGCTTTTCTTGTATTTTTTGGCATCTTCTACCAGAATATCCGTGTCGGCGTCTTCAATTTCTTCCACCACGTTCTTCCGGACAAAAGCCGAGAAGGTTTTGGATTCACAGTCAATGTTGCAAAAAACAATGTCTTTGGAACCGTAATCTTTTTTCACAGAAACCACGATGGCAGCGGCAATTTTTTCGGCAATGTATTCGGCAGGGATTCCTTTTTCTTGCTCCATAAAATTCAGAGCGTCAAAAAATTCGTTTTTGTTTGCGTTAGTCATTTTGTTAATTCCTCCAATAAGTAATGGTCGTTATTCTATATCTCAAAAAAATGATCATCGTCCAAACGGACCGATGCAATATCCTGGGTAGAAAGGATAATGGGTTCTTCCCCCACGGGAGTAAGGGTAAGGGACTTTTCGGTTTTCTCGGTCAACACCCCGCAAAGTTCCTTGGTGCCGTTTACGGCTTTGTAAAGCTTCACCAAAATGGATTCCCCCATCATTTGCTCAAAATGACGGTCTTTGGTGAGTTCTCGGTTTAACCCGGGGGAACTGACTTCCAGGTAATAAGCCTGTTCAATAAAATCTGCTTCATCCAAGGGCGCGTCCACCGCGCGGGACAAGGCTTCGCAGTCGTTAATGTTTACGCCGCCTTCCTTGTCAATGAAAAACCGAAGATACCATTCGGCACCCTCTTTCACAAAGCGAACGTCCCATAAATTCAGCCCCAATTCTTCGCAAAAGGGAAGGGCCAAGGCTTCGGCACGGGCGGCAATGGTACTGTTTTTCCCTGCCAAATTCAATCATCCTTTCGTATTGTATAGTAAGGGAAATAATAAACATAAAAGAGCGGGTCGCCCCACTCTTTTACCTTAGTCAATATTCTAACCTTAAGTAGTATACCATATACAATATTAAAATGCAACCTATTTTTCTGCCAAAACTAAAGGAAAACCCGAAAAAATTTTCGGTGATTATGCTCATAAACCGGGTGTTTCCACCCTGCTTTTGAATATATACTTGCATTTTTTACCTGTTTGGGTTATAATAGTCATAACTATATAAGGAGGAGTATGTTCATGGCAAATCACACATCGCGCGGCTTCGGGCAAAAGATTTGTCTGAAATGGTTGCTTCTTCTTTTGGTTGTTGCCCTTTTGGCAGGCTGTTCCCAAACTCCTTCTCAAACACCCTCGGCAGAGGAAGGAACCTCCTCCGGGGAGCAAACCTCCTCCCGGCCCATTACCTTGGCATATACCGCCACCGATTCGCTGAATCCTTACCTTGCCAAAACCAAAACCAATCAGGAATTGGCGGGGTTGCTGTATGACGGGTTAATGGTGCTGGACAGTTCCATGACCGCCAACCTGCGTTTGGCAAATTCTATTGAGAATAAAGGGACCACCGTTACCGTTACTTTAAAAGAAGCGTATTTTTCCGACGGAACCCTTGTTACCCCTGAAGACGTCATCGGGTCGTATGAAGCCGCCCTGGAAGGGGAGTACCTTTCTTATAAAGACGACTTTCAAAACGTGAAAGAGGTTTCCAAAACCCAAAGCGGCGCCATTGAATTTCACCTTTCTTACGAAGACCCCTATTTTGTGAATTTTCTGGATTTCCCCGTGTATAAACAAGGCTCGGAAGACCAGCAAAATAAAGATAATAAAGACCTTCCCCCTATTGGGTGCGGTCGGTATGTTTTCCATGAAGAATCGGGCTCCTATTGGTTAAGTGCCAACCCCAAGTGGTGGGGCGGGCAAATTGCGACGGAGCGTATCAATCTGCTGAACCTGCCGGATGATGATGCCATTCATCACGGGGTGCAGGTGGGCACGGTGCAATGGTATTATTCCGATCTGCAAACCGGCACCCTCCCCGGGGGGCTCACCACCGTATCCAAACAGGTTCCCTTGCAGAATCTGGTGTACGTGGGCTGTAATATGAACAGCGGAGCAGTCAGCCGTCGGGAAGTGCGTTTGGCAATTTCCTATGCCATCAGCCGCCAGACCGTGGCAGAAACCGCCTATTTCGGTGCCGCCGTTCCCGCTAAGGGCATGTACCCTTCTGGGCTGGAAGTGGTGTCGGGTCTGCAAACCCTGGAAGCCCAAAGCAATAAACAAACGGCGTTGTCCTGGCTGGAAAAAGCAGGATACACCAAAACCGATAAAGACGGTTACCGTAAAAAAGGCGACCAGACCTTCTCGGTTCGCATCATTTATAATGAAGAAAACGATGCCCGTGCCAGCATGGCAAGTTTGCTGGCAACCCAGCTGAAAGACATCGGCTGTAAGGTAAAATTGGAACCCCTTTCTTTCGCAGGGTACCAAAATTCCATCAAACACGGGTATTACGATCTATACATCGGGGAAATGCGAATTCCCGACAATCTGGATCTGTATCCCTTTATCACCGCAGGGGGCTTGCTTTCTCCCGACGTGTCGGAACAACCTGTTTCCGGGGATTCCTCCGACCCCTTGATTGGGGGCGAAGGAGCCGATGCCGGCATTTTAGGCACTCAGGACGTCAGCGACGACCCTGCCACCGCCGCCCGTGCCGCCTATCGGTACCATACAGGCAAAGGCAGTTTAACCGAAATGGTTTCCTGCCTCAACGAACAGTTACCCGTCATTCCGGTTTGTCACAGAACAGGAATGTTGTTATATGCCAACTCCATTTCAGGCAACCCTGCCCCCCTGGCAGATGACCCCTTCAACGGAATTGAGAGTTGCACCATTGAATCAAAAGAATAAGGAGAGTTGTTACATGATTAAATACGAAACCCATTTGGGAGATATCACCATTTCTCAAAGTTATTTCACCAAACTCATCGGGGAAGCCGTAACCTCTTGCTACGGTGTTGTGAACATGGTTCCCAAGGGCTTGCAATGGATCCGCTCTAAATTGCCCTTAAAACGGAAATTTAACGACACCGGCATTCGGGTCAGCGGGGATAGCAACTCCTTGCGGGTAGACCTGCACATTTGTGTTATGTATGGCATGAACGTGGGGGCAATTTCCCGTAGTATTGTCAATAAGGTAACCTATGTAGTGGAAGATGCCACAGGAATCAAGGTGGACCGTGTGAAGGTTCATATTGATGCCATGCAGGATGAATAATCAACCGCTATTGATAAGAATATGATAACGAATTAAAGATTGGGAGTGTTATGCTTTGTCTACTAAATTAACCGGACTGCAATTCCGTGATGCCATAGTTTCCGGCGCCGCTTTAATCACCAATTTCCGCCAACAGGTGGATGAATTAAACGTTTTCCCTGTTCCCGATGGGGACACCGGTACCAATATGAGCTTAACCGTAAACAATGCCGCCCGTATGATTTCCCGTATGGATGGTGACCTTTCCAAAATTTCAGGAGAAACCGCATCGGCTCTTTTGCGGGGTGCCCGGGGGAACTCGGGGGTTATTTTGTCCCTGTTCTTCCGCGGAATCGCCAAAGGCTTAAAAGGTCTTCCCGAAGCCGACGGTGTGCAACTTGCTGCCGCCTTGCAAGTAGGGGTGGAAACCGCCTATAAAGCCGTTATGAAACCCACCGAAGGTACCATGCTCACCGTAGCCCGTTTGTCTGCCGCCGCCGCAGTGGAAGCCGCCAAAGAACAAAACGACGTCGCCTACGTGATGGATAAAGCCTGCGTTGCCGGGGCAGATGCCTTGGCGCAAACTCCCGAAATGTTGCCTGTGTTGAAAAAAGCAGGGGTAGTGGATGCCGGCGGTAGAGGGCTTTTGTATATTTTAGAGGGTATGTGCTCGGTGATTAAAGACGGGGTTATGGTAAAGTCCGGCGTCGAAAAATCCGAAGCCGCTCCCAAAACTTCCGCTAAAGTGGAAGCCATTTCCCAGGAAGAGATCACCTTTACCTATTGCACTGAATTCATTGTGCAAAAGGACAAATCCATTGCTCGCGACCCCATTAAGCTTCGTGCCTACCTGGAAACCATCGGGGACTGCGTTGTGGTGGTAGATGATGAAGATATTATTAAGGTGCACGTGCACACCGATAACCCCGGTAATGCCATTCAAGAGGGCTTAAAATTTGGTATGCTGGTGAACATTAAAATTGACAATATGCGGGAACAAACCCAAAGAATTGTGGAAGAAGAAACCGCCCCCGCCACCACCGCCAAGGGTGAAAAAATCAAACCCGCCAAACTCGAAAATGAATATGGATTTGTTGTGGTTGCCGCAGGGGAAGGGTTGTGCCAACTGTTCTCCGATTTAGGGGCTGACCAGCTGGTAGAAGGGGGTCAAACCATGAACCCCTCCACCGACGATATTTTGCGGGCGGTAGAAGCCACTCCTGCCAAAACCGTATTTGTATTGCCCAACAATAAAAATATCATCATGGCGGCGGAACAAGCCATTCCTTTGGCAACCCGTAAGGTGTGCGTGTTGCCTACCCGCACCATTCCCCAAGGCATTTCGGCAATGCTTGCCTTTGATGAGGATATGCAAACCAATGAAAACTTGTTGGAAATGACCAAGGCTGCCCAAAATACTGCCACCGGGCAAATCACCTATGCCCCCCGTAACTCCAATTACGACGGCAAAGAAATCAAAGAAGGGGAGATCCTGGCGCTGAAAGAAGGGAAAATTGCCTTTGTGGAAAAAGATATTATCAAGGCGGTTTCCAAACTCACCAAAGCTCTTGTCACCAAGGACAGTTGCCAGATTACCTTGATCACCGGGGCAGACGTGGATGAAGATACCGTTGCCCAGGCAACCGCCGCTTGCGAAGCCAAAGCAGGCAATGCCGAAGTTACCGTGATCCAAGGCGGTCAACCGGTGTATTACTTCATTCTTTCGGTAGAATAAAAGAAAACAATAGCGGTTCTCCTGGGTTTTGGAGAACCGCTTATATTTAGGAAGTGAAAGTATATGATCTATCATAGTGCGTCGGCGCAAGACGTCTTGCAGGATTTAGGGTCTGACCGTTATACAGGGCTCAGTCAGGAAGAAGCCAAGGCTCGCCTGAAACGGTATGGGGAAAATTTGCCCCAGCCCCAAAAAGCAACCTCTTTCTTCCAGGTGTTCCTGAGCCAGTTCAAATCCATTCCCCTGGCAATCGTTATGGGTGCGGCTTTGATTTGGCTGATTACCGGCTTGTTTTTAGATTTAGGCAACCCCTGGAGTGCCCTTGCGGTATTGGTTATTGCCTTGCTTTCGGTGGCAATCGGTATGGTAAAACAATATACCGCCCGCCGTGTTCTGGGGGGCATCCGCAATGCCACCGTACCCACCGCCACCGTTATTCGGGGCGGAGAAGAACAACGGCTTCCTGCACCGCTGGTGGTGCCCGGGGATATTCTTGTGTTGAAGGAAGGGGACTATATACCCGCCGATGCCCGCTTGCTTTCTTCCGATGCCCTGCGGTGTGACGAAAGTTCCTTAACCGGGGAAACGGTTCCCGTGGAAAAGGAGGCACAAGCCGCTCTTTCCGATATTACCCCCATTGAAAATCGTACCAATATGGTGTATGCAGGGTGTACCGTGGTTCACGGCACCGCCTTTGGGGTGGTTACGGGAACAGGCTCCTTTTCCGAACAAGCCAAAATTTCGGTGGTTACCGAAGATGCCCTGGAAACCGAAACTCCCTTGCAAAAACACTATAAAGAAACTGCCGCCAATATCGGCATTGCCGCCGCACTGGTCAGCGGATTGATTTTCC
>JAZNWL010000029.1:0-9426 GCA_045593325.1 Acutalibacteraceae bacterium
CTCCCCATTTTTGCGCCTATTTGTCATTTTTTCGGCACTCGAAGTACCCTCGTACGTCTACCGTGCCGAAGAAAATGCCATCCTGCACCTTTTTTGAAAGTCTGGCAGTTTGTCAAAAAAAGGTTTTTTGACAAACTGGGCAAAATGCCGTCCCAAGGGTAACCCTTAGGACGGCGTTTTGTTATATTGCTTTATTCATTTTCACCGCAGCATTTTTTGTATTTCTTGCCTGACCCGCAAGGACAAGGATCATTTCGACCCACCTTTTGGGATTTGGTTTTCACCACGGTTTTGCTACGGGTGCCGTCGCCCCCTACGTTTTCGGCGGTGATCTGGGCAACTTGTTTTCGTTCCACGTCTTCCTGACGAACCAATTTCACCGAAAGCATCATGCGGGCGGTTTCATCCCGAATGGACTGACTCATGGCATTGAACATATCATACCCTTCGTTACGGTACTCAATGACGGGATTATGCTGAGCATAAGCCCGAAGACCAATACCGTTGCGCAGTTCGTCCATGGCGTCGATATGGTCCATCCAATGACGGTCAACGTTTTGAAGCAAAATCTTCCGTTCCAGAAGCCGCATAATGTCACTGCCGTATTCTTCTTCTTTTTCCCGAAGCATTTGTTCTGCCCGATCTTTCAGCATTTCGGCAACGTCTTCCCGTTGGGTATTCCCCAATTCTTCAGGGGTAAAACGGAAGTCATCGGGGGTGGTGAGCCAACCCAGGAAATGACCCCGCAAGCCGTCCAGATTCCAATGGTCGTGAACACGGTCATCATTTAAGAACAACAGGCAAGCATCGTCGATGGTGTCGTGAATCATGGAAAGAATTTTTTCCTGAACCGATTCTTCTGCCAACACCAGATCCCGTTGGGAATAGATCTTTTCCCGTTGCACGTTCATAACGTCGTCAAATTCCAGCACGCTTTTACGGGCGGCAAAGTTACGGGATTCAATATTGGCTTGGGCGGTTTCCAAAGAATTGGTCAGCATTTTGCTGTCCAAAGGTTGATTTTCGTCAACCCCCAGGGTTTCCATTAACCGCATCATCCGTTCCCCGCCGAACAGACGCATTAAATCGTCTTCCATGGACAGGTAAAAACGGCTGGCACCGGGGTCTCCCTGACGGCCTGCACGACCCCGCAACTGGTTATCAATACGGCGGGATTCGTGACGTTCGGTACCAATGATGAACAAGCCTCCTGCTTCCCGCACCTTTTCGGCTTCGGGCTCAATTTCAGCTTTGTGCTTTTGCAGCAATTCCTGATAGAACTTGCGGCTTGCCAGAATTTCTTCATCGTCGGTTTCAAAATAGCTGGTGGCATTATAAATTTGTTCTTCGTCATACTCGGCTTTTTGCATATCGGCTTTTGCCAGATATTCCGCATTACCGCCCAGCATAATATCGGTACCACGGCCTGCCATATTGGTGGCAATGGTCACCGCGCCAAGTTTCCCAGCCTGGGCAACAATGGCGGCTTCTTTTTCGTGGTGTTTGGCATTGAGCACGTTATGGGGAATCCCTTTTTTCTTTAAAACGTTACTTAAAAACTCGGATTTTTCAATGGATACGGTACCCACCAGCACAGGTTGACCTTTGGCATGACATTCTTCAATTTGATGGATGATGGCATTGATCTTACCTCGCAGGGTTTTATACACCGAGTCGGGCAGATCTTGCCGCGCCAAGGGTTTATTGGTGGGAATCTCAATAACGTCTAACCGATAAATATCCCCGAATTCTTCCTGTTCGGTAAGAGCGGTACCGGTCATCCCCGAAAGTTTTTTGTATAAACGGAAATAGTTCTGGAAGGTGATGGTGGCGAGGGTTTTGGATTCATGAGCAACCGTTACCCCTTCTTTGGCTTCAATGGCTTGGTGCAGACCTTCGTTATACCGTCTGCCCAACATCATACGACCGGTGAATTCGTCAATAATCACCACTTCCCCGTCCTTCACCATATAGTCCACGTCACGCTTCATGATGCCGTAAGCCCGAATGGCTTGGTTAATATGATGAAGCAGGGTGTTGTTTTCCATATCGGAAATATTTTCCACCCCGAAAAAGGCTTCGGCTTTTTTCATACCGTCGGGGGTCAGGGTGCAGGTTTTTGCCTTTTCGTCCACCAGATAGTCCCCGTCATAGGTAACGTCGGTATTTTCTTTGGAATCAATTTCCTTGATAACGGTTTTCTTCAGCCGACGGGCAAATTGGTCTGCCCGCAAATACAGGTCGCTGGATTTTTCTCCTTGCCCGGAAATGATCAAGGGGGTTCTGGCTTCGTCGATTAAAATGGAGTCCACTTCGTCCACAATGGCAAAGGCATGACCCCGTTGCACCTTGCGGTTCATGTCTACCACCATGTTATCCCGCAAATAGTCGAAGCCCATTTCGTTATTGGTGCCGTAGGTAATGTCGGCGGCATAGGCTTCTCTGCGTTGGTCGTTGGTCAGTCCGTGAACAATCAAGCCCACTTTCAGCCCTAAGAAGGTGTAAACCTTACCCATCCATTCGGAGTCACGGGTGGCAAGGTAGTCGTTGACCGTTACAATGTGCACCCCGTTGCCGGTTAAGGCATTCAGGTAAGCAGGCAGGGTGGCAACCAGGGTTTTCCCTTCCCCGGTTTTCATTTCGGCAATGCGGCCTTGGTGAAGAACGATCCCCCCCACGATCTGCACAGGGAAATGCCGCATATTCAGCACACGGGCGGCGGCTTCCCGACAAACCGCAAAGGCATCGGGCAAAATCTGGTCGGTGGTTTCGCCTTTCCGTAACCGTTCTTTTAAAATCCCTGTTTGCCGTTGCAAATCTTCGTCGGTCATGACCTTGTATTTTTCTTCCAAAGCCAAAACCCGTTGCAGGATGGGGTCTAATTTTTTCACCTGTTTTTTACTGTAATTTCCAAATAAAGCGGAAAGAAGTCCCATAATCGAAAACCTCATTTCGTTAATATAATGTTGTTATTTTTATAGTATATCACATTTTTTACCATACTGCAATGATATATTGTTGACAGGGTTTGCTATTTTTCTAATACACCCAGAAACAATTTTAAAAAAATTCAAAAAAATGCAAAAAAGGGGTTGCAATTTGCAAGCAGATGAGTTATAATAGCGAAGCAGTTGCCGGTGTGATGGAATTGGCAGACGTGCTGGACTCAAAATCCAGTGGTGGCGACACCGTATCGGTTCGACCCCGATCACCGGCACCAAGGAGAACCCTTTGTCGTAAGACAGAGGGCTTTTTTCTTTTGTACAAAGTATTCCGATTCTGGCTTTACAAAAGGTGAAACAATTCTTTTCTTTACCCGATAGAACAAAAAACACAATGGAACCAAAGAAAAACCGCCCACCCCTTACGGGATGAGCGGTTTTATTATGCGTTAATTCGCTTTGTTAAACAACAAAGAATAACTTATGCTACAACGGGTTCGTCAGCAACTACAGTGTAAGTGTTGTCGCCGTTGTCAACTACATGATAACCATCAGCTACCAAGTTGGGAGCACCGGTTTCAGCAGAGCTGGCAGCGGGGTTCCAACCAACAAAGGTACCGCCTTTAACGATAACGTTAGCAGTGTCGTTTGCATAGTTAGCGTCGATCATGTTGATGAGGTATTGGCCAGCATAAGCACTGGTATCTTCAAAGTAACCACCATTGATTACCAAAGTACCTTGAACAACGTTGATAGCAGTGCAAGCAGCTTTGTAGTTACCATCATTGATGGTCAAGGTTTTGCCAGCTTCTTTCAAAGTGATGGCATAACCAGCGGTGTTTTCGATGGTACCAACACCGTTGATAGTGGTATCTTCTTTAACAGTCAGGGTAGAATATACTTCTGAACCGCTAGAATCGCCACGGTTAGAAGTGATAGCGCCTTCAACAGTCAAGGTGGTGGGTTGTGCGATCAAAGTAGAAGCTTCGGTCAAAGCGATGGTATCCAAAACGTTTACCAAACCGCCGTCCAAAGCTAAAACATCTTGCAATTCAGCTGCTACGATAGGATAGGTAGCGTTTTTATCGTATTGATCGTTTCCATAAGCATCATCTTCATAGGTCCATTGAGTAGCAACAGCAACCAGGTCAAAATTGCACCAGTCGCCTTGATATTCATTCCCAGCAGATTCTTGCATTTTGATAACCAAGTCAATTTGAGCGGTTTCTTCGCCGTTGGGTTTCAAAGTACCAGCAACGCCCAAAGCTTCATTTTGGAACAATTCAGCAACAGTACCCAAATAATCGCCGGTGATGATGGTTTCATCGCCAACTTTTTCAGCAGTACCGGCATAAACATCCAAAACTTCAGTGATGTTAGAACCGTCGTCACCATCTTTGGTGTATTCGGTGTTATCGTTGGTTTCACCATAGGTCAAGTTGTCAAATACCAATTTGTATTTGAGAGCCAAACTACCAGCGTTGGTCAATGTAAAATTCATGGGAGCAGTATAACCGGGTTCCCACAATTCATCAACATCAAGCAAGGTAGTGGTGCCAAGCACCAAATCCAAAGTACCGGCTTGGATTTTGTTGTCACTCAACACTTCACTATCGGTAAACCAAGCAAAGGTAGTGCCAACCAGCATTGAGAAGCAGAGAACCAGAGCCAGCAAACTGCCTAACAAAGCTTTTTTAGTGGTTTTGCGAGTTGTCATTGTGATTTCCTCCTTTTTTAAAATTTTTTTTGCAATGACAATATGTACACACCTCATTGCAGGTGTTTACACCGTTAAAAATTCACCATAGATTATTGAAATCTGCGGTGAAGGGAAAGAGGGGTATAACTTGGTATGATTCATTATATCACACAATCTCAGAAAAGCAAGAGGTTTTGGTTAAAATTCCCTGACTTTTTACGATTTCAACAATAAAACGTCCCCATTTTTGGGCAATCCGATAACTTCTTGCGGATGATAGAATAAAGGAACCACAATATGTATGGAAAGAAGGAATTCAGAGTGTTGGAACTGCACTTCAAAAAACGATTTTCCCTGTTTGTAAAACCGGAGAACGATACTTCAAGGTCTGAAAAATACCGGGTGTTTGCTATGGCAAAGGAATGGCTGGAACGAATCGCGACTACCGTGAAGCCTTCCACCTTTCAAAAGTACAGCGGGGCGGTGGAACGGTATATTCTGCCCTATTTCGGGGAACAAAGCCTTTGTGAAATCAGCCGAACCGACTTGGTGAAGTTTGGTCAGGATTGCCTGAACCATGACCTTTCGGAAAAAACCGTGAATGATATTTTAGGGGTGGTTCGCATGATTTTGGGGTATGCCGGACGGGAGTATGACCTTACCCTTCCCCAGGTATCCTTTTTACGCCGTCCACCCAAAGAGACCCGTGTTCTCACCCCCACGGAAGAACAACGTCTTATACAATATATATTACGGCATTTTGACCTGCACGGATTTGGAATTTTGCTTACATTATATACGGGGCTTCGGATCGGGGAACTTTGTGCTTTGCAGTGGCAGGACGTTTCACAAACGTCGGTAAAGGTTTCCAAGACCCTGCAACGTCTTTCGGTGGAAACAGGCAAGACCGCCCTGGTGTTCGGGGAACCCAAAAGCATGAATTCCTATCGGCAGATCCCCATTCCTGATTTTTTACAGCAATATATCGCCTGCTTTCGGAAAGAGGAAGGTTACGTTTTGGAAACCAAAAATCGAACTCCAACGGAACCACGCACTTTGCAAGCCAAATTCAGCCGTATTGCCAAGAGCTGTCGGTTAGAGGGGGTAACTTTTCACACCTTGCGACACACTTTCGCCACCCGATGTGTGGAAGCAGGTTTTGATTTGAAATCCCTTTCGGAAATTTTAGGACACCGGGACGTAAAAACCACCATGAATTTATACGTACACCCTTCCTTTGATTTTAAAAAGGAAAACATGGAGAAATTAAAAATACCCCAGATTTCGTAATCGGGGGTGCCACAACACGGGAGGCGTTTCGCCTCCCTTTTTTATTTTCAAAATCGTGCCTATGTTCCTGTGCCTCTGTTGACAATCTGACACCATAGATTTCAATAATCTATGGTGAATTTTTAACGGTGTAAACACCTGCAATGAGGTGTGTACATATTGTCATTGCAAAAAAAATTTTTAAAAAAGGAGGAAATCACAATGACAAATCGCAAAACCACTAAAAAAGCTTTGTTAGGCAGTTTGCTGGCTCTGGTTCTCTGCTTCTCAATGCTGGTTGGCACAACTTTCGCCTGGTTTACCGACAACGAAACGTTGACCGGCAACAAAATCCAAGCTGGTACTTTGGATTTGGTGATCGGCGAAAACAAATTGTTCAGCTCTAATGCATTGTGGGAACCCGGTTATTCCGAACCCATCAACATTAGCGTGAGCAACGCCGGTTCTTTGACCCTCAAATACAAATTGGTATTTGAAAACTTGACCTATGGTGAAATCGAAGTTTCAGATAACACCGAATTCGTTAACATTCCCTCTAACATCACCGAAGTTTTGGATGTTTATTTGGGCGAAACCGTTGAAGGCGGCGAATATTTAGGCACCTTGGCTGAATTGTTCGCCACAAAATACGTTTTTGCTGAAGGCGTTTTGGAACCCAAAAATGCCAATAGCATTAAAACCGATTTGGTTGTTAAGATGAAAGAAGAAGCCGGTAACGAATATCAAGGCGACTGGTGCAAATTCGACATCTATGCTGTTGCTACTCAAATGACCGCTGAATTCGACGGTTTCGGCAGCGACAAATATGATGAAAATGCTACTTATCCCGTTGCAGCATATGAATTGCAAGACGTTTTGGCCGGTAAAGGCGGTTTGGTAAGCGTATTGGATACCATCGCTTTGACCGAAGCTTCTACTTTGATTGAAAAACCCACCGATTTGACTGTTGAAGGTGCTATCACTTCCGACCGTGGCGATACTAGCGGTGCAGAAGTATATTCTACCTTGACTGTTAAAGAAGATACCAGCATCAATGGTAACGGTAAGGTTGAAAATACCGACGGTTATGCCATCACTTTGAAAGGTGAAGGCAAAACTTTGACCATTAACGATGGTAATTACTATGGTGGCACCACCGCTATCAACGTTGTTCAAGGTACTTTGGTAATCAATGGCGGTTATTTTGAAGTTTCCGATACTGTATACGATTGCAAATACCTCATCAACTGCATTGATGCTAACTATGCAAACGGCACTGCTAACGTTATCGTTAAAGGCGGTACCTTTAAAGGTTGGAACCCCGGCGCCAGCAACGGTGAAAACCCCGTTGCTAATTTCATTGCCGACGGTTATCATGCAGATTATGATACTGCAACCGGTTGCTTCACCGTTGTTCCTGATGACATCGATTTCGCACAATAATTAACAGGTTGTTATTTTCTTTGTGATGTAAATCACTAACAAAACCCACGGGGGTAACCCCGTGGGTTTTCTTTTGTCATCCCTACTATTCCCAAAACAGGAAGATTTATTCATTGTCTATTGATTATGAATTGGTGTTTGGTGAACAGGTGGAAAAACGCACTGGCAAACGGTTTGATGATTTACTCACCATTTTCCCCTATTGCAACGAAGCCACCTTTTACGATAACGATAACGGCTTTGTAACGGTTGCCAAATACAAAAACGGCGAAATGCGACTCATTGGCGATAAACAACCTTTATGGCTACAAGAACTTCTTGCAAAAATGCAACAAAGAATCGGTAGGATTTGAGTCCTACCGATTCTTTGTTTGGGAGAACGGACAGCCGAATCGTCTGTCCCTACCGTTATTTTTTAAAGCTTTTTACAAAGTTGGGAAGCTTGGAACATTCCGAAGCCACAAAGGGAACGGTCCAAAGGCTCATAACGTAAAATTGTTACCGGTTGAATCGGCATTCAAAAACATAACATAGTAAATGGGAATGTAGGTTATTTTGCCTTTTTGGGTAACTTTCCTTTCATTGGACATGACGAAAGCTTTTTTTATATGATAATCATCATTTTGCACAAAGGTATTTAAGGCACTGTGCACAGTGTAATCTTTACCCGATTTAACTTCAATGGGAACAGCAGAAAGACTATCGTAATCGTCAATTAAAAAATCCACTTCGCCTTTACTTCGATTATCATAATAAAACAATTTATGCCCATGTGCAACAAGTTCACCGGCAACCGCCGTTTCGTAAACCGAACCAAGATTAACGCTTTTTTCATCGTCTAAAATGGCGCGAATATTATTTTTGTAAAGAATGCCGGTAAGAATACCAACGTCGTTCAGATACAACTTAAGCAAATTTTTTCCGGTTGACTCTATAAGAGGAAAAACAGGGTTAGAAATTGCCTGAACGTTAAGTGCAATGCCTGCACTTACAAGGTACTCAAATTCGTCTGCGTAATCGTTAAAGGTTTTTCCCCGTTTGCTTTCTATATTTTGAGCAACAATACGTTTTTTCTTATTTTCCATATTCGAAGGAATCAGATCATAAACACTGCGAATCTTCAATTTATTTTGTTCATCATATTTGGAGGCATCTGCGGCATAATAATCGTGGATTTCACTTTGAATACCACGCACCGATTGAATATTCTTTTCTGCCAGATAGGTATTTACCGCATCGGGGAGGCCGCCAACAAGGAGAAATTTGCGGAACAAATCCATCATCTTATTGTGCATTGGTTCATCAAGTGCCTCAAGGCGTTGAAACTTGTTCCGCATGGAAGAAACGGCAATTTCGTTTATTCCGTTTGCATATAGAAATTCCTCGAAATCCAACGGAAACATTCTAACCTTGCGAATGCTGCCCATTGGGATAGAGGTTGTTTGCGACAAGGTGACCCCCAGCAGAGATCCGCTGGCAATATAAGTAAATTTATTATCTTGCGACAAAAATTTCAGCAGGGTAAGCAGATGAGGATAGGTTTGAATTTCATCTATGAAAATCAACGTGTTTTCTTTTTCTTTCATTTTATCCCCGGCAAGCATACTCACTTGCAAGTAAAAATCCTCTACCGTTCTTGTGTTTGCAAAAAGGCGATCTCCCAAAAAATCGGCAACCATATTGATTTCAATATAGTTTTTAAATAGTTTTCTACCTACGTAATTGATAATATAGGTTTTCCCGATTTGGCGTGCGCCGTCAATTAATAGTATCTTTTTGGACTCCGATTTTAAGTGTTCTTCAATCAGCGCTTCTATCTTTCGATATAACATAACGTACCTCCAAAGAAACTTTTCAAATGTATTATAACACAAAAAGTGTGACATTTCAATATAAAATAATCGCTATTTTCATGACTTTTCAAATGATTCGATTATAAAAAATCGGTAGGATTTGAGTCCTACCGATTTTTGTTTGGGAGAACGGACAGCCGATGACGTCTGTCCCTACCGTTATTTTTTAAAATTTTTTACAAAGTTGGGAAGCTTGGTACATTCAGTGACCACAAAGGGG
>JAZNWL010000030.1:0-11661 GCA_045593325.1 Acutalibacteraceae bacterium
TCGGTTTTCGTGATATTATATCCGCCCTTAAAACTGCCCGAAGGGCAATATAACTATGCGTAGCATAATATAACTGCGAAGCAATATAACTCGCCTTTGGCGAATATAACTGAGGCACCTTCCTTACGGAGGGTGCCTCTAGGGTGTGTTCTTTGTTTCCAAAAGGTTACAAAACTGTAACTTTACTTATTGGTTTTTCTATGGTATATATAAACTTAGGACATGCGATAGAAAGCGGGCGGAGCATGATGGACCAAGACAATTTGGATTTTGAACAGGAACACAATTCGTTGAAAGAGGTTGATGAGTTTCAAAAGAATATGTATAATCCGGGGTATTATGTGGGCACCGGTAAAGTTCCTCCCACCATTTCCGGCACGGGCAACACCTTGCCGGGGGCAATTGTAGGTTTTTTGGGAGCCGGTATTTGTGTGCTGTTTAGCTTGCTTTTCCTTTTTTCCAAGGATGGCCTTTTGGGTTCGGATGCAAAAGACAAAATAATTGTGTTGAGTATTCTGTTGGTTTCTGCGGTGGGTTCCTTCCGTTTTGGATGGGTATATTGGAAGAAATCAAAAAAATACCGTCAAGAAAAAACCGCACTGAAAGACGAACCTCTTGATACGGCGGTTGAGGATAAAATTTGGCAACGAACCTGCCCCAGATGCGGAAAAACCCATGATATGGATTATCCTAAATGCCCCCACTGTAACTTTGATTATTTGGAGTAGTGAAAACAGGGAGAAACTTGTATGGAAGTGGTGACGAAATGAAAAATAAATTTTGGGTTATCGTTTTATACGTTCTACAGGCAATCCCGATCCCCTTTTCTTTGATTTCTATCCTTGGTTCTATCATTTCATTGGCAAATATCGGAATGGTGGAGTCAACTACTTTGGCAATCGTTTCGTTTCTTGCGATGTTTCTGGCAGATACATACACCATAACCTACGTTGTTTCTTTCGTGGTTACTGTAATAAAGAAGAAAGTTAAATTTTATAGTTTTCTGCCGGTTATTCATTTGATTGTTGCTGTTTTATTTATGATTCTATGGGATTGTTTATAATTTATTGGTATAATGATTTCTGAAAGTCGTGGGTTTCTACCCGGTCTATTAATAACTGAGAAAACACACCCAACAGGGTGAGCTTTTTGTTGTTTTGCTATTGTTGGTATGGTATAATAACCCCAAGGAAGTGATGATATGGACAAAAAAGTAATTCTGATTTCCATTGACGGTATGAGGCCTGATGGATTGAAAGCTTGCGGGAATCCGTATCTGGGTGAGCTTGAAAAAATTTGCAGTTATACGTACGATGCTCGTTCGATGTTTCCTTCGGTAACATTTCCTTGTCATTTTTCCATGACCCATTCTGTGACCCCTCAGCGGCACGGTATTCTTACCAATACCTACGCACCCCAAGTTCGTCCCGTAACAGGTATTTTTGAGAAAATATCTGCGGCGGGCGGTGTTTCCGCTATGTTTTACGGATGGGAAACCATTCGGGATATTGCATCTCCGGGAACGCTGAAATTTGCCACCTACGTTAACGCCTATATGCAGGAAAGCGGCGACACTGTTTTAACCGGGGAAGCAGAAAAGGTGATTGAGGAACATAAGCCCGACTTTGTTTTCCTGTATATGGTGGAGACCGATGAAAAGGGCGGTCACGACAATGGATGGATGAGCGAAGAATATTTAAAAAGAATTTCTATTGCCATGGATAATGTGAAACGAATGATAGAAAAATTCTCACAGGAATATTCTGTTGTTATCATGGCGGATCACGGCGGACATGACCGTTCTCACGGAACGGAACTTCCCGAAGATATGACCATTCCGTTGTTTTTCTATGGTCCTGATTTTGCACCGGGGGAAATGATTGCGGATGCTTCTCTGTTAGATATTGCTGCTACCATCACTGCTGTTATGGGGATTGGGAGCGATCCCGACTGGGAAGGGAAATCGTTGGTAAACAGATAATATAAAGAAAATTTTAGTTTGCAATCCATTTGGCTTTTGAGGTAATTTTATGAGATCCTATCTTTTTGATTTTGATGGAACGTTGGTGGATTCCATGCCTACCTACGTTTCGGCAATGCTTCAGATTCTTGACGACAACGGTATTGCCTACGGGGACGATATTGTGAAAACCATAACCCCTTTGGGCGTGAACGGTACCGCCGAATACTATATAGAATTGGGAATTGATTTGACCAAAGACGAGATCATATCCCGCATGAAAGAATCCATGTTAAAGGCATATTTATACGAGATCGATGCCAAACCCAACGTGATTTCGGTGTTGAAAAAATTGAAAGACTCGGGTGCAGATTTGAATATTTTAACCGCCAGCCCTCATGTTACCCTGGATGCCTGCTTGAAACGGCTGGGCATTTACGATTTGTTTACCAACGTGTGGTCTTGCGACGATTTTCATACCACCAAGGCGGATCCCGCCATTTACCAAATGGCGGCAGAAAAAATCGGGGAGCGGGTGGAAAATATCTTGTTTCTGGACGACAATTTGAATGCTGACATAACGGCGAAATCGGCAGGGATGATGGTTTGCGGGGTTTATGACGACAGCTCCAAGGAATACACCGCCCAGATGAAAGCTGTCACCAATTATTATATTGAAGATTTCTCTCAACTTCTTGACCTGGATATCCCAAAATGGTGGGAATGAAATATATTGGTTACGATTTAAAACACCTATGATGGCGGTGGACCATCATAGGCGTTTTTCTTTGGGGGCGAAAAGGTTACAATATTGCAACTTTATTTTTAAATCTTCCCGTGATATATTGAGTTTGTAGGAAAGATTTGTTTTGGTAGAAAGAGGAAGGACACCTGATGAAACTTTGCGAAAAATGCGGTGCTCACAATTCCGATGAGCGGATGTTTTGTGTGGACTGCAGTGAGAAATTGGGGAAACCGTTATCCCTGAAGCAGAAGAACAATACCGCCAAGACATAAACCAAGAATTAAAGAAGGTGTATAACAAAAACGACCCATTGCACGTTAGCCTGTTGGATAAAATTATGGGATGCGTTGGCGGTTTTATAAAAAAAGGAATTACGAGATAATAAATCAAACAAAATAAGCCGAGGAATTGCCCATCCTCGGCTTATTTTTTATTCACTTCGGGCACGTCAGTGCGGCACAAAATATAATCGATGCTAACATTGTAAAAGTCGGCGAGTTTCAGTAAGGTTTCGGTGGGGGGGACCCGTTCTCCGTTTTCAAATTTGGATAACAGGGCTTGTTCAATACCGGTTTGCATTTGCACCGCAATTTGGGTATATCCTTTGTTCTTTCGCAATAACTTTAGGTTGTTTTTCATAGCACCACCTCTAATGACATTATGTCATAATTTATCTTGACAAATATGACAGAATGTCATATAATATTTTCGCAAACGTTTGTCGTATATTGTTACAAGAGGTGCAAAAAATGAAGAAATTTTTAAGTATGATGTTGATTTTTACCTTGTGTATTTATGTTGTTGGGTGCACAGGCGGGGAAATGGATGCCGGTGAATTGGCTGCCAAGAGGGTTATTGAACAGCAGGATGGTTTTTCCGATGTTGAGTCAGTGGATTTTTTAGAAAAAGCCAATAACGGTTACAGCGATTATTACTATTATGATGTAACTGTTGGGGAGAAGAGCTATATTGTGGCATTGAAAGGCAGTGGTTCAATGGCTGAATTCTCCAGTAAAATGCGCTATACCTCTTTTATGGAAAAAAAGCAAGTATTAAACGATATGATAGAATATCAAAAGTCTGATTTAGGGACATTGGGAGACCGTATTGGATAATCATATGTTATTGTTTTAGGATGTGAAAAGAATGAAATATTGTGAAAAGTGCGGAAAAGAATTGTTTGACGAAGCGGTGTTGTGTAGGGGGTGTGGCTGTCCGGTAGCAGGAGCTTCACGAATGGTTTCTGCTCCTCGTCAGGATGATTCATTGGATCGCCATGTATGGAATGCGGCAACGACCAATATTGTTGCATTGATTATTTTGGTTATTGGCATTGTTCTGGGATTGTTTGTAAACGGTTATTCGGGGGCAGCGGCTTGCTTGATTGCGGAATTGGTGGCATTGATGCCAAACTCTAAATTTCAAAAAGCCGTGAAAGGAATGAATTGGAAATTATCCAAAGCAGAAATAAAAATCAAAGCCAAAGAAAGCCAAAAAAGTTTAAAAGCCAGATATCCGGCGTATCGATTCTCCTTTGTGATAGTATACGTTGCCTTGGTTTGTTTGATTATTTTGGCTACCGGAGTATATCAGTTTGTTCTGTAAAGGAGGATGAAAAATGAAAAAGACGATAAGTATTGGTTTGACATTGGTTTTGTGCATTTGTTTTGCTGGGTGCAAGATAAATCCTACCACAATAGACCAACCCGAGGACGATTGCAATCATCAATATACAGCTTCTGTTACAAAAGAAGCATCCTATGAGTCGGCAGGTGTAATGACATATGTTTGCAGTCTTTGCAATGATACTTACACAGAAACCATTGCAAAATTAGAAAAACCTTCTGTTCCTACAACGGTGTTAGATTCGGCTATATCCAAAGCTAGATACCAATCTTCTATGTTTTCTATTTCGGTTGCGGAATTGGTGAATTCAGCAATGGATAGCTATGAGATTACCTATTTAACAGGGGAAGAAGCTGTTGAAAATGGATATATTAGTAAGGAAAATGACTCAGTTAACTTAGACTATGTATATTACGGCATTATTTCCGGTGAAGCTATGTCCAATCCCAACATTCCTCATATGACAACCTATGAGAGTGAGGCGGTTAAGGTTTTGATGTTGTTTGACGAAAACCACCAACTCCAAGAATCCACTGTATCTTTGTGTGATAATTTGGAAACTTGTGCTATTATATTGATGACAAGCACATATTAGTAAAACTATGATGGGGATGCTTATGATTCTTTGCTTTAGGGGCATACTACCCTTGAGGTGATTTTTATGGCAAAAAAGGGAATGAAGCGTCCCGAATGGACTCATACCAGACCCAAGAATGACCTGCCCCCGGTGCCGGAATTACAAGGAAAGGAAAAAAGCGGGAAAGAAAAAGCCAAGCCCATTGTTTCAGGGACTATGGGTGGGAATCTAAAGGTGTACCACACCGAACGGCCCATTTCCAAGGTGTATCCTGTGATTGATACCGACTTGGGGCGGGATAACGTGGAAAATGACATACCTTATGCAGACCTGCAAGACTTATAAGACTTCCGATAACGGCGCAGGAACAAGGCAACGCTTTCGCGTTGCATTTACAAATGAGTTAAGGTGTACCCATTGGGGTATGCCTTTTGTTTATACTTTTTTTACCACGCCACAGGCGATTTTGGTTCCGGCATTGCCTGCGGGTTGGGTGGTAAAATCGTCGGGGTTATTATGGATGATCACCGTTTTGCCGACGATATCATTTACCCGAAAACGGTTGGTGACCACCGCCAGGTAGGCGGAGCCGTTACTTGCCAGCAGAGGGGGCAAGTCGCCCGAATGGTTGGGATGGGGTGTATTTTGGGGATTATAGTGATTGCCGCTGTCGGCGAAGTCGATGCCGGTACAGGTGGAGCCTTGGTGGATATGAAAACCGTAAAATCCGTTTTCATTTTTGGGCAGTCCCCGAATTTGCGCCACCACCAGCACCCCGTCCTTGCGTTGGAAAAATTCCACCCGTCCCAACAGGGTGGGGGCTTTCGGTCCTCCGTGAATCAACGCCATCCCTTGGGGCGTTTTATAACAATTTTCCATGGAATCACCTCTTTGTATTGTATGGTAAAAAGTAGGTTTGGTGTATGGTTGTTTTGTCGGTAGATTTATGATACAATAACAAAAATGTTAGGAGGAACAATGATGTTACAAGTTGGAGAAAAAGCGCCGAATTTCACCTTGCAAAATTCGCAGGGAGAAGCGGTTTCGTTGCAAGACTTTTTAGGACAAAAAGTGGTGTTGTATTTTTATCCCAGAGATAACACACCGGGGTGCACCCGTCAGGCCTGTGCCTTTGCCGGGGCGTATGCCGAGTTTGAAAAGCGTGGTGTGGCGGTGATTGGCGTCAGCAAGGACAGCGTGGCTTCTCACCTGAAGTTTGCCGAAAAACACAATCTTCCTTTTATTCTTCTTTCCGACCCTGATCTTGTTGCCATAAAAGCCTATGATGTGTGGCAGGAAAAGAAGATGTGCGGTAGCCAAACCATAGCAACCTGAACCCGCCGAAACGCACGATTTTTCGGTGCTTGTAACTTCTTTCTCCTTGCGAGAGCGACAGCTCGCGCGCGTCGAAACAAGCCACAATCATCCAAAAACTCATCCGTTATCGGTCGAAGAATTTATGAAGAACAGATTTTTGGTTTGGCGAGGCAAAAGCGCAGGCAATACTTTGTGTATTAACGAGCATTTTAACGAAGGCAAAGCGAAAATCTGCCTTCATAAATCGTGGTTCAAGTTGCTATGATTTGGCTAAAGTAGGCATGGGTGTGGTTCGCACCACTTTTATCATTGATGAACAAGGAAATATTGAAACCGTTATGCCCAAAGTCAAGCCGGATACCAACGCGGCAGAGATTCTGGAACAGTTATAAAGAAAAGCAAGTCATGAGGAAGGGCGGTGCTCCGTAAGGAAGTTTTTGCGGAGCGCTGTCTACTCATGACTTGCTTTTTATGATTTGGATCAGGGCGAGAAATCGAATTAACTGTTGCAATTATAATGTCAATATGGTATAATAAACTATCAAAATGTGCCTTTATGCCGTTTTTTATAAAATCATCGGGTTTTTGTTAAAAAATTGGCAAAATTCAGGAACAGGAGGTTGCGGTATGTCCTCTAAAAAGGGTCAAAAATTGCGGATCGCCATGTTGGGGCATAAACGGATTCCTTCCCGTGAGGGCGGGGTGGAAATCGTTGTCAGCGAATTGGCTACCCGCATGGTGCAAAAGGGATATCCTGTAACCTGTTATAACCGCAAAGGTCATCACGTGGGCGGTTCGGATTTTGACGATAAAGCCCTGAAAGAATATAACGGTGTTCGCTTGAAACAGGTGCTCACCATCGATAAAAAAGGGTTTGCCGCTATGACATCCTCTTTCTTTGCCGCTCTTAAGGCTGCCTTTGGCAGATACGACGTGGTGCACTTTCATGCGGAAGGGCCTTGTGCCATGATGTGGCTTCCCAAATTGTTGGGTAAAAAATGCATTGCCACCATTCACGGGTTGGATCATCAACGGGCAAAATGGGGCAAATTTGCTTCTTGGTATATTTTCCGGGGTGAAAAATGCGCCGTAAAACGGGCGGATGAAATTATTGTGCTTTCGGAAAACGTGCAAAACTATTTTAAGGAAAAATACGGCAGAAAAACCGCGTTTGTCCCCAACGGGGTGAATCGCCCTGAGCCTTGCGAAGCCAAGGAGATCACCGAAAAATTTGGTGTGAAAAAAGATGAATATATTTTATTTTTGGGGCGGTTGGTACCGGAAAAAGGAATTCATTATTTGGTGGAAGCCTACCACAAATTAGATACCAACAAAAAACTTGTGATTGCCGGCGGTTCCTCCGACACAAGTGAATATGAACAGCAATTAAAACGGTTGGCAGGAGAGGACTCCAACATTATTTTTACCGGATTTATTCAAGGCAGAACGCTGGAAGAATTATACAGCAATGCCTACATATATGCCTTGCCTTCGGATTTGGAAGGAATGCCCCTTAGTTTGTTGGAGGCCATGAGTTACGGCAACTGTTGCGTTACCTCCAACATTCCCGAGTGTGCCAACGTAATGTTGCAACATGGGGTTACCTTTGAAAAGGGCAACGTGATGGCTCTTGCCGAAACCCTGCAACTTTTATGTGACAACGCCTGGCAGGTATCCAACTACAAGAAAACGGCGGCCGATTATATTTGCGAAACCTTTAACTGGGACGACGTTACTGCCAAAACGTTATCTCTATATGGCGCAACTGTTAAGAAAAAACCGTCAGAGCAACCGGAAAAACAACCGGCAAACGTAAGATAAATTGTAAAAAAAGGGAGTGGGAATTATGATTCGAATTTTACATTGTGTAAACAATATGCATCGGGCAGGGTTGGAAACCATGATTATGAACTATTACCGAAGCATTGACCGTTCTCGCATTCAATTTGATTTTTTAACCCATCGTCCCTTTCGCAGTGATTACGATGATGAAATTGAATCCATGGGGGGCAAGGTGTACTATGCGCCTCGCTTAACTCCTCAAAACTATCCCGCTTATTTTTCTTTCATGAAAAAGTTTTATGCAGAACATCCGGAATATAAAATTGTCCATTCCCATATTGATGCCATGAGTTATCTGCCTTTGTTGGCGGCAAAAAAATCCGGTGTTCCTATTCGCATTGCCCACAGTCACAGTACCAAAATTGATAAGGATTATAAATATCCCTTAAAACAATGGTACCGTTTTCGAATGGGGAAAGTGGCCACCGATTTTGTTGCCTGTGGAAAAGAAGCAGGAAAATTTTTGTTCAAAAAAGATGATGTTTTGGTGATTCCCAATGCGGTGCGAGCCGATGGATTTTTGTTTAACCGAGCCACCCGAGATGCTATGCGAAAAGAGTTGGGGTTGGAAAACAATTTTGTTGTGGGGCATGTGGGTAGATTTACTTATGCCAAAAATCACGAGTTTTTAATTGATATTTTCAAAGCAATTTTAGAAATGAAACCCAATGCTATTCTTTTGCTGGTTGGCACAGGGGAACTGGAAGAAAAGATCAAAGCCAAGGTGGAAGAAACCGGCGTTTCCCATGCGGTACGTTTTTTGGGAGTACGTTCGGACGTTACCGCTATCAATCAGGCTATGGATGCTTTTGTTATGCCCTCCTTTTTTGAAGGAGTTCCGGTGGTTGGGGTGGAAGCACAGTTTGCGGATTTGCCTTGCTTTTTCTCCTCTGCGGTTACCCGGGAAGTGGAGTTTTCAGATAAATGCAAGTTTATAGATTTGAGTTGTTCCGCAAAGGAATGGGCAACCGTTATTGTGGAAGAAAGTGAGAAAGAACGAACCTTAAAATTGTACCAAGATTCCCGTTATCGGGTAACCAATGCGGTACAACTTTTAGAACAACATTATGAAGAACTGATAAAAGCGGAAGGGTTGGATGCGCAGTGAATTATCGTTGGGTATGGACGTATCTTTCGGTTTGGCGGATTTTACCCGCTTGGATTTGTTTTAAAACCAACAAATTTCGTGATAAATGCGCAATGGATTTTGCCGCTTGGCAAAATCATTACGTTACGGCGGAACATCGCAGTTCGTTTTGGCAGTTCGGGTATTTGCTGATCAACTCAAAAGAAACCAGAAATATTTTTCAAAATCGGTTACATCGGAATCCTTTGATGTTTGTAATTGTACGAATTTTGTTTCCTCCGTTGAATTCTTTGTATATTTTGGTGCCTCCTGAACATGTTGGAGGAGGTCTGGTGATTCAACATGGTTTTTCCACTATGATAGGACCCAAGGAAATAGGGACCAACTGCAAGATTTTTCAACAGGTTTCCATTGGATATAACGGAGATAAAAATGCTACATTAGGCAACAATGTTACGGTGTGCGCAGGTGCGATTGTAATTGGGGATATACACCTTCACGATGGTGCCTTTGTTGGAGCGGGCGCCGTTGTGGTAAAGGATGTTCCCGCCAACACCACCGTGGCAGGAGTTCCTGCACGGCCAATCAAAACAAGAGAAGAATAGTGTAAAAATCTTAAAAATGTGAGGTGATAGGGTTGAGTGAACCTTTAATAACGGTTACAGTTCCCATTTACAATGTGGAAAACAAATTGCGTCGTTGTGTGGATAGCATTTTAAATCAAACCTATCGCAATTTAGAAATTATTTTGGTGGATGACGGTTCGCCGGACGGTTGCCCCCAAATTTGTGATGAATATGCCTTGCAAGATGAACGTGTGCGAGTGATTCACAAACAAAATGCCGGGCTTGGTTTTGCCAGGAATACCGGCATTGAGCATGCCAACGGAAAATACATTTGTTTTTTTGACAGCGATGATTATGTGGAGCCCACAACTTTGGAAGAGTGTTGTTCCTTGGCAGAACAGGTCAATGCCGACTTGGTATACTTTGGCAACACCCGAGAAACCGAGGACGGAAAAGTAATCGATAAACGGATTCCAACTCCTCCCCAAATGGTGTACAGTGGAGAGGAAGTAAAAGAAAAATTAATTCCCATGATGTTGACTCATAATGCCGCAACCGGCGAAAATTGGAACATGTCGCCCGGTGCCTGTTGGGGGTTGTTCTCCATGGAATGTATTCGGGAACATAGCTGGCGATTTGTGTCTGAGCGGGAAATTATTTCCGAGGATATTTATTCGGTGTTAGAGTTTTACAGCTACACCAAAACTGTGGCTTTTATCCCCAAGCCCTTTTATCATTACCTTTTTAACCCCACTTCTCTTTCCCGTTCCTATCGTGCTGATCGCTATGTCAGAATGAAGGTTTTTTATGAAAAAATGAAGGAACTTTCTCGGGAAATCGGCATGGAACAAGAGTTGAAAGAGCCAATCAAAACGGTTTTTTTGGGCATTACCATTGGTGCGTTAAAACAAATTGTTGCCGCAGGCGGCTCCCACCAACAACGGCACAAGATTTTTAAAGCGGTGGTGGAAGATGACACCATGAAAGTCGTGTTGAAGGATTATGATTTTAGTGGAGAAGGTTTGTTGAAACGAGTTTTCTTTTGGAGCATGAAGAAACGATTTTCGGCTTTAAGTTATTATATTATTAAAATAAAATTGGCAACCGAGAAGGCGTAAGTTGTTAGTGCTTGCAACGTCAAAGAGAGGAGGAACCGTCCATGCAAATACGGGCAATCGATGTAAAATGGAATAATAAGTCGCTGATATATGTGCAAATCGTGTTTGTTATGGTTATGTTGTGGCTTCGGGATGTGTTGTCGTTTCCTTCTGCTATTTCTTACCTTACCGATGCTATGCTGGTATGTTTACTGGTGCAAGGTTTTTTTCAAGAGAAAAAACTTCGTGTTTTTAAAGATAATATGCCGCAATTTGTTATTTTAGTTTGTATTGTTGTTTTTATGCTGTTTGGTGCCATCATTAACGGCGTACGGCCACTGTTGGTATTGTGGGGATTTCGTAATAACCTGCGGTTTTTCCTTTTCTTTTTTATTTGTGTCAATCAACTGGAGCTCACCGACGCGGAGTCCTTGCTTGGCTTTTTCAAAAAGTTTTATTGGGTCAATCTGGGGATGTGTGTCATTCAGTATTATGGATTTGGACTGAAGGCCGACTATTTGGGCGGATTTTTTGGAAACTCCCGGGGTTGCAACGGATATTTAAACGTGTTTTTATGTATTGTGTGCGTGGTTACGGTTGCTGATTTTTTGGTAGCCAAAATGAAGGTTTGGAAACTGGCACTTTATTGGGGTGCGGGCTTGTATGTGGCAATTCTGGCAGAGTTGAAAGTATTTTATTTTGAATTGCTGTTGATGATTGTTTTTGCAGTAATATTAACCAAACCTACTATGAAAACCATTTCTATTACGGTGGTTTGTGCCATAGGGCTCGTGGTTGGGCTTGGCGCTTTGGCAGTGTATGACCCCAAAACCTTCGGTATTTT
>JAZNWL010000031.1:0-37449 GCA_045593325.1 Acutalibacteraceae bacterium
GAGCAGTGGAACAAGTGACGTTTTCACCGAACAGGTGAAAAGGAACGAGCGGAACTTGCGACGGAGCAAGACGTACGAGGGTACTTCGAGTGCCGAAAAAATGACAAATAGGCGCAAAAATGGGGAGAATTCGATATTCTCCCCGTTTTTCCTTTGATTTATTTTTCTTTTTGGATTCCCATTTGTTTTATTGGTGATAAAGCGCCTATGTTCCTGTGACTTTTTTGACAGCCTGTTTTTTGTTCTATTCCTATCCTTTCCGTCATACAATGGACTATCTGATATTGTATGAAGGAGCGAAAATGATGGAATTCAAGGTAGAGCAACAAGTCATTCGTTTGAAGGAAGACCTGAAAACCGAAACTGCAGAACACAGCATAGAAAGTGAACTGATTTTGCCTGACAATTACGGAGATATCGGCAGAATTTTGAAATGCAAGGGAGAACCTCAAATTCTTTCCGCCAATGCCAGCGGACAGACCGTAACGGTGGAAGGAATTGTGACCCTGCATCTTTTGTACGTGAACACCGAAGGAGAATTGACCTTTTACTGTCAGTCCCTTCCCTTTTATCATGAAGCCCCTGTCCCGGAAGAAGGTGCCATTGCCACAGTAACCCCCAAAATGGATTTTTGCAACTGCCGAGGGGTAAACAACCGCAAGGTGGAGATCCGCGGGGCGGTTAGCATGAAACTTTGTTTTCAAAAAATCAATGACCTGACTTTGGTTACCAATGCAGTAGGTGGTGGCGTGCAACTGCAAAAAACCAAAGGGGAACTTTCCACCCTGCTTGCCACTGCCGAAAAAACCTTGACCCTGAACGACGAAATACAAATGGATTCGGGAAGTATTCACCATTTGCTTCGGTGGAAAGGTACCGTGCGGGACACCGAATATAAAGTAGTCAGCGGAAAGGTACTGGTGAAAGGCAACCTGGAAATCATGGCATTGTATCAGGATATGCAAGGGCGGTACTGCCCTTTACAGTCCAAACTCCCCTTCAGTCAGGTACTGGATATGGAAGGATTGGAACCCGAATGTCTTTGCACCCTGCGGTTTCAGGTGATTTCTCTGGAACTGCGTCCCCGCACAGGGCTGGACGGAGAATGTAAAACCCTGATGGTGAATGCCACGGTACAGGTGACGGCCCAAGGGGTGAAGACCCTTACCCTACCCCTGGTTACCGACGGATTTTCCACCCAATGCGGGTTGGGTATCCGCAAATGGAACGGTAATTTACATAAATTGCTGGAAACAGTGGAGGAAACCCACCTTTGCAAAAAACAGATCGACCTGGGAAGAGAAATCGGGTCGGTGGTGGACATTTGGTGCGAAGTCACCTCCGACAGGGTACAATGTGAAAAGAACAAGGTCACCGTCAGCGGGATCTTAACCGTTTGCCTGTTGGTGCTGGACAGCGACAATCTTCCTGTATACACCGAAAAAGCGGTGGATTACCATTGGGAATACACCCCCAAAGAAGAAGTGGCAGGAACCGCCTGCACCCCTGATTTGACCGTAACTGACGTGTCCTATTCCCTGTCATCCGACACCACCGTTGACCTGCGGGCGCATCTTGTCATCAACGCCCCCGTTTACGGAGTGGTAGACCTGCACCCCGTGGTGGAACTGAACGTGGATACCTCGGTCACCGCCCCCACCTGCCCCGCTCCCTTGGTGGTGTATTTTGCCAAAGAAGGCGAACCCATTTTTGCCATTGCCAGACGGTATGCCACCACCTGCCGGGCTATACTGGAAGCCAATAATCTCACCGAGGAAGTTGCCCCCGGTGGCGCGTTGTTGGTGCCTGCTTGTAAAGACTAAACAAAAACCCTTGGGGTGTTCCCCAAGGGTTTTCTTTATGCAAACGGTTTTACGTTGTTATTCTTGTAAGTATAGAAAGTATAAGTCAAATGGTTTTCGGTGAGGGTTTCTCCGGTTTCCACCACCTGCCAGTTGGGCTTTTCGTCCAGATTTTCAATGAAAACCTGGGCACCGCCGTCGGCCTGTACTTTGGTGATATAGGCATATTCACAGTAGGGGTACAGCAGATTATAAATGGTGGCTCCCCCCATGACGAAAACGTCGTCGGTATTGTCCATGCCATTCAAAATATCAAACAAGTCCTGCAGGCTGTAACAAACGGTGACTCCTTGGGGAAATTCCAGGGCTTTGTCCAGAGTCATGACGATATTGGTTCGGTTTTTCAAGGGTTTTCCGCCGGGCAAAGATGCCAGGGTTCTGTCCCCCATGATGACGGTTTTTCCCGAAGTGGTGGTACGGAAAAATGCCATATCCCCTTTCAGAGAAAAAAGCAGGTCGTTATTTTTTCCGATGCCCCATTTTTCATCCACAGCAACAATATAATTCATGATGGTTTCCTCATTTCTTACAAGGTATAAATGGTTTCGGTGGGCAAGGTGGCAAGCACGTCTCCAATGGTGTTGGCTTCTGCCAAGCCTTCCGAAAAGGCGGTGGCACCGCCACAGGCAGTTGCCAGGCGCAAGGCATAGGAATAGTCCTCCTTTGCCAGGTAACCCGTCAGGAAGCCGGCAATCATAGAATCCCCTGCCCCAACGGTATTGACGGTTTTTCCCACAGGAGCAGGCATGGTGTGAACTTTACCGTTGACATCCAGTAAAACACTGCCTTTACTTCCCAGAGAAACCAATACGTTCCCAGCGCCCTCTTGTTGGAGTTTCCCTGCCAGGCGGGCAATTTGAGGAATATCGGCAGGGTCAACCCCACAACCGAAGTATTCGCCCAATTCCTGGCGGTTGGGTTTGATTAAAAAGGGTTTGGCTCTCAATGCGGTTTTCAAGGCATCTCCTGCCGTATCCACCACTACTTTGGCACCTTTTTCCCCTGCAATTTTCGCCAGTTGATAGTAACTGTCAGCATCCAGCCCCGTACAAAGACTTCCTGAAAGTACCAGGATATCTTCCTTTGTAATTCCCGCCGTCATAGCAAGCAAGGTGTCCCATTCTTCCCGGGATGCCCGCGGACCCGCTCCGTTGATTTCTGTTTCCTGTTCTCCCCGCAGTTTCACGTTGATTCGGCTGACCCCTTGCTTCAAGGGTAACCAATGGGTTGCAATGCCCAAGGATTCCACCGACCGTTTGATTTCTTCCCCGGTAAACCCTGCAATAAAGCCCGTGGCAACGGTGGGTTGACCCAGACGGTGGAGCACCACCGAAACGTTAATGCCTTTTCCGCCGGGATATATGGTTTGCCCCGAAGAACGGTTGGTAACCCCTTGGCGGAAGGTGGTTACGTCCATAATATAATCCAAAGAGGGGTTCAGGGTAACAGTGTAAATCATAGGGGTTACTCCCATTCCTTTAGTTTTCGGTACAAGGTTTCTACGGTATCCGCCGAACAGTTGGGTGTATTTTCCAAAGGAAAGGGAATGCCCAAACTGTTGTATTTTTCCACACACAGATTTTTAAAAGGCAACAACTCTATATGCTCCAAGGTGGAAACGTTCTTTGCCATTTCCACCACTTGTTTTAAGTGGTCTTCCCCATCGGTTAAACCGGGAATTACCACATGGCGCACCCAAAGGGGGACTTGCATTTTTTCTGCATGCTCCAAAAAGGTTTTCACCTGTTTTAAACTGCCTCCGCAATGGGTTTGGTAGGCTTCTTCGGTGGCGAATTTTACGTCGCACAAGGCAAGATCGGTCACCGCCAACACCTTTTCCACAGCCTCCTGTGAGCCGTGGCAAGAAGTATCTAAGGCGGTGTGAATGCCCAGTTCTTTTAAACGGGTGAACAGTTCCGCCACAAAGTCGGCTTGGGCAAGGGGTTCCCCGCCGGAAACGGTTACCCCGCCTTCATCTCCAAAATAGGAGCGGTAGCGAAGAATTTTTTGGGTGAGTTCTTCCACCGTAACGGGGGTACCTTTGGAAAACTCCCAAGTATCGGGGTTATGGCAATAACAGCACCGCAAGGGGCACCCTTGCAAAAACACCACGCACCGAACACCGGGGCCATCTGCTCCCCCCATGCTTTGAAAAGAATGAAGATAACCTATCATGCCAATACTTCGTGGAAGGTACGGGAGATGACTTCTTTTTGCTGTTCTTTGGACAGTTTATGGAAGTTTACCGCATAGCCCGACACCCGAATGGTTAAGTTGGGATATTTTTCGGGATGATCCATGGCGTCGATCAAGAGTTCCCGATTCATTACGTTTACGTTGATGTGTTGAGCCCCTTGGGCAAAGTAACCGTCCAAAATGGCATATAAATTTTGATAACGGGTTTCGTCATCGTTCCCCAGGGCTTCGGGAATCACCGAGAAGGTGTTGGAAATCCCGTCCTTACAAATATCATAAGAAAGTTTGGCAACCGAGTTAAGGCTTGCCAAAGCACCGTTTTTATCCCGATTATGCATGGGATTGGCGCCGGGTGCAAAGGGCTGACCTGCTTTTCTGCCATCGGGGGTGGAGCCGGTTTTTTTACCGTACACCACATTGGAGGTAATGGTTAATACCGAAAGGGTGGGTTCGGCATCCCGATACAAGGGAATAGCTTTCAACGCTTCATAGAACAACTCGGTTTGCTTTTTGGCAATACTGTCCACACGGTCATCATCGTTCCCGAAGGCAGGATAATCCCCCTGCACTTCAAAATCTTTGATTAACCCGGTTTCGTCCCGAATTACCTTTACCTTAGCATATTTAATGGCAGAAAGGGAGTCGGCCATTACCGAAAGCCCGGCAATACCGAATGCCATAAAGCGATGAACGTCGGTATCGTGCAGTGCCATTTGAATTTTTTCATAGGCGTATTTATCGTGCATATAATGAATCATATTCATGGCGGTGACGTAGGTTTTGGCAAGCCAGGGACGATATTGGTCCAACAATTCCAATACCTTTTCGTATTCCAGGTAATCCCCTTGGTAGGGTGTACCAACAGGAGCAATTTGTTGACCGCTTTTTTCGTCCCGACCGCCGTTCAGGCTCAAAAGCAACAATTTGGGCAGGTTGGCACGGGCGCCGAAAAATTGCATATCTTTGCCCACCCGCATGGCAGAAACACAGCAGGCAATGGCGTAATCGTCCCCAAACATGGGACGCATGGTATCGTCACTTTCATATTGAATGGCGTGGGTTTCGCAGGAAACCTTGGCGGCATACCGTTTAAAGGCTTTGGGTAATTGGCAAGACCATAGTACCGTTAAATTGGGTTCGGCAGAGGGACCGAGGGTGTATAAGGTATGAAGCATACGGAAAGAGTTTTTGGTAACCAACGTTCTGCCGTCTTTCCCCATACCGCCGATGGCTTCGGTGATCCACATGGGATCCCCTGCAAAAAGTTCATTATATTCGGGTGTCCGCAAATGACGGGCCATACGAAGTTTCATTACAAAATCATCCATAAGCTCCTGTACTTCACTTTCGGTGATTTTTCCTGCTTTCAAATCCCGTTCAAAGTAAATATCTAAGAAGGTGCTGGTTCTGCCAAGGCTCATGGCGGCACCGTTTTGTTCTTTAATGGCACCAAGATAAGCAAAATACAACCATTGCACCGCTTCTCGGGCGTTAGTGGCAGGCCGAGAAATATCGTAACCGTACATTTCTGCCATTTGTTTTAAAAGACCGAGGAAGTGGATTTGTTGGTAAAGTTCTTCCAACCGGCGAACACTGTCGGCATCCTGCAGCTGCATTCCCAAGGCATCCTTATCCTTTTGTTTTTCTTCAATGAGCTTGTCCACCCCGTAAAGGGCAACACGGCGGTAGTCCCCAATAATTCTGCCACGACCGTAAGCATCGGGAAGGCCGGTAATAATCCCTGCGTGACGGGCAGCACGGATATCTTTATTGTATACACGGAACACCCCATCGTTATGGGTGGTACGGTAGGTAAATTCCTTTTCCAATTCTTCGGAAAGTTCGTACCCATAGGCTTTACAGGCTTTCCGAGTCATATTGATGCCACCGAAGGGATTGACCCCCCGACGCAACGGAGCATCGGTTTGCAAGCCCACAATCAGCTCTTTTTCCTTGTCTAAATAACCGGGTGCGTAATTACAAAGAGAAGAAGCACGGGTAACGTCCACATCCAATACCCCGCCTTTTTCTTGCTCTTTCCGAAACAACTCTTGCAATTTTTCCATCAATTCCTTGGTGCGAGGGGTTGCCTCACACAAAAAGCTTTCACCCCCTTCATAAGGGGTGTAGTTTTGTTGAATGAAATCACGCACATTGATTTCTTCTTGCCAAACACCGGGTTTAAACCCCTGCCAACATACTTTTTCCATTCTACATTCTCCTTTTTTTCGCCACAAAAAAGGCAACAAGAAAAGAATTCCTTGTTGCCCAGACGGTCGGCTATTATAAAAACAAAAACTCTACCAGGGTGCTCCCTGTTGAACCGTCAAGAATTCTTGCTCGTTATGGCTTGAGTATACTATATACTGTGGTACTTGTCAACACCAAACCGCATATTTTGTGAAAATTTGTAGTGTGTTACCGAACGAAAGCGTTCATCCAGGCATCGGCAATCAGTTGATGCCCTGCAGGATGGGGGTGTACCCCGTCGGGAGTCAGCACGTCCACACCCAAACGAGCGGCGGCTTCATTGAATTTTTCCTGCAAAGGAATGAAAGGCAAGCCGTGTTTTTGGGCAAGTTCTTTGGCGGCGGCAGCCTTTTCGGCAACCCCTTTTTGGAAGCGTTCAAAACGGTCGGGCATGGCTTCACAGCTAGCAGTGGCAGGGCCGTCCAACACAAAGGGTTCCAGAATGACGATTTGAATATTCGGCAGGGCTTCTTTGACCCTAGTGATCAAACGGTCGTACAAGAAGAAATATTCTTCGGTATCTGCCCCGTTTTGACGGTCAATTTCATGCCAAACGTCATTCACACCGATCAAGATGCTCATATAATCGGGAGCCAGGTTGATCAGATCCATTTTGATACGGGCATACAGGTCAGAAATGCGGTTACCGCTGATGCCCCGATTGAAAAATTCATAGTTTTTGCCTTCTTCCAAAGACAGTTTGCTTTTTATCAGCAAAGGATAGCCTGTACCCACCGAGCCATTGTCGGCACGGTTGCGACCACAATCGGTAATGGAATCCCCTTGAAATAAAATTCTCATGTTTACACATCTCCTAAATGATACATTTTTTCTTATTATAGCAAAAGGGATTTTCATTTGCAAGAGAATAGAGAATTTTTGCAACAAAAAAGGAAGGGTACAAAAACCCTTCCCTACAACTAAGGTATGTTGTTATTGATCTGTTTTCTTGATACCAAAAATAAGTTTCAGTAACCCTTTCAACACCTTAGGACTTTTTACCACAACAACTTGCATAACCTACTCCTCCTACTACTAACATTAGTGAAAACAAAAGATTCCCAGAATAATCAGCACAAAAGCTAAAATGGCAACCAACCATTCGGCGGGGCAAATGAACGCCACGATCATACCAAACCCAAAAGCGGCTGAACACTTCCCCCCAAGGGTTCGTTTTTTCATCATTTACCCCACCCCCTACACAGTTAGTGTATGTGGGATTTAAAAAATGGTGATAAAAAGGCACATGCCTTTCTTGGATTTTTCAACGATTAAAAGGATACAAAACCAAAATCATCAAGCGTTAATCCTAAATCATTGGTTTCCAAAAACCATGAAAAGAAGTCTAACACATCACAAACGGTTAATCTTGCAATATCTTCGAACAAATACCTCAAGGATTCGTCACCCTCATATGTATATTTTATAGGATAGTTATGAGTAAAGTTTCGCGCATCAAGATAACCGGTTGCTTCACATACGGTTTCATTTGTTTCAAAATAGCTCATAGAAATACCATAAAAATAACTATCAAGAAAAATGGAACCATAAAAGAAATAATCTCCATCAACCGCAGACCATTCCACAGTGATATTATCATAATTGGCATCATAAAAAATGCTGTATTCTTCATTGTCAACTCTATAGTCAAATCCCACAACCGATCCATTAACTGTTCCGTGTTCAAACAGCCACCCTTTTAAAATTTCATTTGCCGCTTGGGGATCAAACTGTTCAACCGGGAATATTTCAATTTTACCAACCGCCTTTTTCAAAACTAGCAGCGCATCCGTGGCATTGATATTGGAATCCCCATTCACATCTGCATATACTTCCAAGTGCATGGGCAACTTCAATTTGTTAACGGCATGTTTCAGAATAAGCAGAGCATCAGAAGCATTTGCTATTCCGTTCCTGTCTAAATCCCCATATAGAACGGTATCGGCAGAACAGGGAAAACAAAATCCTCCCAAAGCAATCGTAACCGCCAGCACAAAAACCAGCCCTTTTTTCAACATTTTTCATTCCTCCTGAAAATAAAAAAGTGCGCAGCCGAAGCTACGCACCGAAAAACGCACAGCTTCGATTGCTGCGACACAACCTTTACACCACGTTTGAGCGTGCGAAAGAAGAAGCCTGCGTTTTTACCAAAAGATAACGGCACAAAGTATAACTCATTAAAATTCTAAGAAACGGACTGCCAAACAAAGAAAGAGTCAATCGAAGCATCATGTTTTGGTTGGCTCTTTTTTCATAAGTATGCAATTTCAAGGTTGCAAAACCCGCTCACCTCATTGCAATCTTCAGCCTTGCAACCTTAAAATAAATGGCTTGAATACTTTGGTTTTACAATTTACTTGCCAAAATAATCGCTGTCATTATATTACCTTTTGCAATGTTCAACTGCATTAGATCGGAATGTAGAGAACTTTCGCAAAAATATTGTAAAATTATAAAAGCAATAGGAGGTAATATTAAATGGAAAGAATTATTACAAATTCGATGATCGGTGATTTTGAAAGATATCTTCGTTCGGATGAAAAGAGCGACAACACCATCGAAAAGTATATTCGTGATTTAAAGGCGTTTTTTGAGTTCGCAGAAGCAAGAGAAATCAGCAAAGCAGTGGTTATGGAATTCAAAGCTTCGCTTGTTGCGAATTATGAAATAACGAGTGCCAATTCAATGATTGCGGCGGTAAATGCTTTTTTGCGGTTTGTCGGATGGGTAGATTGTTGCATTAAGCAATTCAAGGTGCAAAAGAAGGCTTTTTGCTCGGAGGAAAAGGAACTGACAAAAGCGGAGTATATTCGTCTCGTAAATACCGCAAAGCAAAAAGGCAACGAGCGTTTAAACCTGATTTTGCAGACAATTTGCGGAACGGGTATCCGTGTGAGCGAATTGCAGTTTATTACAGTCGAGGCAGTGCGTAAGGGCGAAGCTGTAGTTTCCTGTAAAAATAAAACCCGAACGGTGTTTATCGTTCGGGAGTTGCAGAAAAAGTTATTAACTTATATTAAAACCAAGGGGATCACTACCGGGTGCATCTTTATCACCAAATCCGGTAAACCTATGAGTCGATGCAACATCTGGCGTGAGATGAAAGCATTGTGTGAGAAGTCAGGAGTATCTCCCGATAAGGTGTTTCCTCACAATCTTCGCCATCTGTTTGCCCGTACTTTCTACGGTATTGAAAAGGACATTGCTAAGCTTGCTGATATCCTCGGTCACAGTAGTATTAACACCACACGAATCTACATTATTACTACCGGTGCAGAACATAAACGCAAGATGGAAAATATGCACCTGATAATATAAAAACCGATACCTGTGGTATCGGCAAATAACATAACGGTGATTATGTTGTATAAAATACAACAAATAACTGTATGTTTCAATTTTATTGCATAACATTATAACACTAACGCACCTAAATAGCAAGCACTTTTCGACAAAAACATCAATTCTCCCGGAAAAATTGAAATTTTATGCATGACGAATAAGCCTTTCCGTTTCTTTAGAATGGAAAGGCTTTTTTGTCATGCCTACTATTAATTAAATTGTCTTTTAATATGTAAATAGTACCGAAGTTTCACTTGTGTAATACAACATAATCACCGTTATGTGACAAAGGAATGTCGTAATGAGAATTTTAAAATCTGTAATAGATATGATTGATAGTTTGGTTTCAGAGCAACCACCTGAAACCGGCGGAATTTTGGGTTGTCACGATAATGAAATTATAGATGAAGTAGTTATGGATTTGCCAAACCCACACACTTTAAAGAATTGTTCCTATACACCTAATGTATCTTTTTTAAATCAGAATATCGAGTTATGGCAAAGCAACAATATTAATTTCAAAGGGATTTTTCACACACATTATTTTGGCGTTGAAACTTTGTCTTGTGGTGATAAGAAATACATAACCGAAATTATGTATGGGTTGCCCAAATGCATAGAATATTTATATTTCCCTATTTTCGTTTTGCCCAACCGTGAATTGATATGCTATAAAGCCATTCGTGAAAACAAAGCAATATTAATAAGGGAAGAATCACTTATCATAGAGGAATAAAAAATGACATCTATTTCTTTCGGGCTAAGAGGATATAGATGTTACTAATAATGGAGGTGCCAACAATGGAAAAGAATATTAAGATCAATTTGCCTGAAGGTTGTTTTGAAAACAACTGCTCCGACTGTTTGTATGCAAACTTTTACGATAGAGACAGTTATGGCAGAATTAAGTGCGAAGGAAAGTACGGTGGATATAACAAACCCGAGGACAGGAACGGCTGCTTTCACTGGGAAAGAAAGTAAATAAAACTAAGACAATTTCGGCTTTGTTTTAGCCTCTGTGGTTGTTCACAGGATGAAGTCGAAATTGCTCTTGCAAGTATAAATATCTAACATAACTTTGTATATATTCAAAAGCTTGGAGGGGTTTAAAATGTGGTTTATAATTATACTGATTATTATAGTCGTAGTTTGTGTTGTGGTTAAAAACGCCTCTAACGCAACCAATAACGATACTTACACAAACAATAACAATTATGAAACCAAAGAAAGATTCGAAGCAATAACTGAATCAGAAAAACAACAGCTATCTTATAGAGGTGGTAATAATCTTTTGACATTCACCTTAAACCAATATCAGCAAGCAGTAACCGGAGACACAGGGGCTATGGTTGCATTAGGTGCAGTATATCAATCTAAACTTGATAATGCTTATAAGGCGGCATTTTGGTATGAAAAAGCTCATCAATCAGGCGATTGGGAGGGAACCTATTGGTACGGCGAGTGTTGTATAAGCGGATATGGTGTAGAAAAGAACGGGACCCTTGGTTATGGTTATCTTCTTATGGCAGCTCAACACGGAAACGAAAGCGCAATAGATGCTTTTAGACAAAGAGGAATGTCCGTAGAGGAAATGCGTTCTCACGGAATCCCTGTTTAATAAAAATACTGATAAAGGAGTTATAAAGATGAAAAGAACGATAAATTTAATTCTCACAATTGCTCTTGTGCTATGCACATTTTCCGCTTGTGGAACTAATCCCGAAAAGAAAATCCTTGGTAAATGGTATAACGAAAAAGGAGATTGCTTAGAAATATTATCCGATAATACTTACTCTGTTGACAAAATTTACACTGGTTACGAGATCGGTATTGATAGCGGAGAATGGGAGTATTTGGAAGATGAGGGTTTTTTCAAATTCTATGCCGATAACTATGATGAAAGCGTCATAAGAGTAGAAATTGGCAAAGATGAAAATGGTACTTGTATTAAATACACTTACTATGGAACTTTTTATAAAGATTAATCTGTAAAATATATACCTTTGGTTAAAGAGGAAAAGGAGCAATAATTATGTCCATTAATGATTTGTTAGATAGTGAAATACTGATACCGGCAATGCTGGTAATATTTGTGGTTGTTATGATTTTTGCCATACCAGCTGGACTTGCTATGGGTAAGAAAACCAACAATAATATTTACGGTGACGATGAATATGGGGCTACAAAAGAGGAGAAAAATGCAAAAATAATCGCAAGGAGAACAACACCCCATCCTTTGAATCAAGCTGTAATGATTAATATGGTCGTATTTGAATTAGCAAATGGAAGTCGTGTCGAATTGGCAATAAAAGATCCAAATACATATGGTATTATGGTTGAAGGAGATCGTGGTACACTTAAATACCAAGGAAAAAAGTTCGTTGGTTTTGAAAGAGGTAGTAACAATGAAGCGTAATATGTTGTTTTTAGTTATTCTAATATGTTGTTTTACGATAATGTTCACGGGATGTACAGAAGATACAAAAACGCAACCTCTCTGTGTAAAATGCGGTGGAACCGCAACTACAACTTTATCGGGGCCTGCCGACATAATGCAAAAGAACGGTATTTCTCTTACTGACTGTACGCAGATCACCTCTAGTGTTTATTCTGCATCTGTATGTGATTCCTGTCTGGGTCCAGTAGCAGAGATAAAACCTGATGCAGGATTTTCGGGAGAAACCCCATTTTATTCAAATGATTAAATGAAGTACTACTGATAGAGATTGATAGAAGGGGCAAGGATGAAGAAAACAATATTTATTATTTGCATATTTATAATGGTATTAACTGTTTTGAGTGGTTGTTCAAAACAACATTGTGAATACTGCGATAGTACGAATGTAAAATACAAGGCTCTTTTTGTTTCCTCCGGAACAAGCGAGTATCTCTGTGAAGAATGTTATCAAAAGAGGAATGAGAATCCCACTTTTGATGACTTTTGGGTTATAAATCCAGCATAAACTTCAAAACAATGTGTTCAATAGATTTTAGGAGGTTCTAAAATGATAGAAAAAATAAATGGTATAAAAAACAGCAAGCACCCATATTCTGGTGAAATTAATAGAATAAGTGCATTGTTGGATAAAATCTTCAATGGTCTGTTAATTGTATTAAACGCTATTGGTTTTATAACTGCAATAATAGCTTCGACAGGTTTAGCTGAATGGGCTGATGGTTATAAAGGCGATGTGGTTGATGTTCCAGTTAATTTCTTTGGATATTTTATCGAGTTGGAAAGCGATACATTTGGCGGCTCACCGTTTATTGTGTTTTTACATACTATAATTGTCTTCGTTCTCATTTCGCTTCTGATATTCTGTGTTAAAATTATAATAACTACAATGTTAAATGCAAAGGCAACGATGCTGGACAGCCTTTATCATAATGAAAAACTAACGGAACTGTTAGTGGGAAAAAGTTGCAATTCACAAGATGATGCTGATTCTTCGCAAACAACATTGACTTAATACCTAATTCAAAATACATAATTTACTTGCTTTTTGGGAGTACGCCTGCAATATTGTAGGCGTACCTTTTCTATATAGGAAGGAGCAGTTTATTTAAACCATTTACAGAAATTAAGGAGGAATTGAAATGTTGTAAAAGAAATTTGGTTTGTAAATGAGCAAAAGAGGTGCGGTCGCAAACGGCTGGTGTGACCGACGTATGGCAGATGGAAGAGCGGTATGGATGTGCAACGGTTTTGCACGTATATTGCGCCATTTGCTGACAGCCACCCGTGCGGAATACAACGGGGCGTTGAGATGATAGGCTCACTTGTTGAGCTGAAAACTGTACGAAGCTTGTCGTACTAAATTATCTCATCTGCGAAGAGCCGCTTATCTGCCTTTGAGCAGACAACGTTATGGGCTTTCAATGGAAAATCGAAACCCCGCCACCCTGCCGAGTTCAGCGGTAGACTATCTAATAGCTAGTGTGTGGTGTAGGCGCAGCCCGTAAGGGCACCTGTCAAGCGGCAGGCGTGCGTTGGGGCGTTTACGCCCCATAGTACTGACCAACTTTAACGGGAAAATTGAATATGATACTCTCTTCGGAATGAAAATGATTTGCGAATCGGAATGATTTATGACTTTCCCTTCGGAATGATAGATATGACCATCATTGGCTCAGTTTCTATTTTTCGCAGGGAAATAGAAACTGAGCCCGGTGGCGAACAAAAAGCCCCTGTTCGCAAGGCATCCCAGAACCCTTGAAAAAGAAAACGGGAGTAACGGCAGGTAAAACCGATAAAACTATCAATGGGTGAACTATGCCTTGCGCCCGTTTCGGAATGAAAAATGATAAATAATTTCGGAACGGATTTAAGATGATATACATATTGAGATGATTCCCTTTAGAATCATTATTGATTTATATTTGCACGCCTTTGGCGTGTTCCGACTGTTTGATGTTCAAAGGATGACACTTCGGAATGATACCAATTGAACATCAAACAGTCGGCTGAAAATGGATCTCGTTAAAGATATGAGCTGGAGTGTTGTCCATCATTTTGATATGACTATGACCATCCTTTCAGAATGATGGCAAAAAATGCCCTTCCTTTTCAAAGGCGGCGCAGGAGATTGAAGCTCCTGCGCCGCCGATTTTTTGCCCTGTTGAAAAATATTTGAAATTCATAGCGTTTTTTACTTGCCAACGGCAATCTCCTGTTTCATATTCCCTCTGCCATAATCGAAAAGGCAAAATTTCAAGAAAGGAGGAATGCCTATGGCACTTACGGAAGAACAAACAAAGATCAGAAATGCAAACAAAGCCAAAAATCTGATAGGACAGGCAGATCACTGCCGTGCCAGCAGTAACATTAACAGCATCGGCTGTATCGAACGTTATGAAGATGCAGAGTATCGGTTCTGCAAGTGGCTTGGCGAAAACACGGAACTGAAAAATCTTAAAAATGTGTCGGCAAAATACATTTACCCATATATCGAAAGTTTTTTCGACAGAGAATGTAAAACCAGCTATATCCGTACCGAGATGTCAGCGATCAGACACTACCATAGTCTGACACACAGCAAAAACATTCTGCCGTCAAACAAGGACTTGGGAATATCCGAAAAGAATGATTACGAATTTGATCGTGCGTTTTTACCCGAAGAATTTGACGATATGATTAAGGTTGCCCGTTCTATGAACCGCTACGATGTGGTGATTCAAGCCTATCTATCAAGATACTTCGGCTTACGCTTTGAAGAGGCTGCTACGCTCCGTTTGTATCAGTTGGAGGATGCAATCCGCTATAAGCAGTTGAATGTCAAGAACACCAAGGGTGGTCTTGTGAGGGATATTCCTGTAGATCGTCCTATACAGGAGAAGATTCTGAACGAGATCGTTGCCTATCTTCGTGCAAACGGTAAAAAGTCCAAGGATTATCTGATTTGCGACAGCCACAAGCACAGCGTAAAGAAAGAGAAGGCTTCGTTATAGAATTGGCGCAGCAATCACAGCAAAAAGTTTGTAGATCCCGATAGGTGTGATTGTGTTGCACCTGACTGTAAACCCAAAATCAAAAGACCGTCCTGGCACGGACTTTGCCACCTGTATTTTCAAGAGAATCGCCGTCGCTTGCTTGCCGAGGGCGGTATGACGGAACGCCAGGTTGAAAACGAAATGAGCGAGCGTATGGGACACCACCGCAACGACATTAAGATGTTTTATTCCGAGTTCTTGAAGGATTCGTAAAAGCATCTGTTTCACTTATAAAGGTGGAATTCAAATAAAAATAAGTAAAGAAAGGAGCCGTGCCTATGGCAAAAGGATCAGAAGATATTATTCTGATCGAAAACAAACCGTATAAAATTAAAACCGCAAAATCAAACCTGCAGGGCAACAACATTAAATTGAATCATATTACCCCTGTATTGAATGAAAATGAATACGCATTGCGGTCGGAAGATATTGAAAACGACCTGTACGATGTGTTTGTAAAATATCGATCAGGCAGACCGTAGTATTGCAAAACGGAGCTGCTTGAGTTATGATTATTATGTTAGCAGCTCCGTTTCTTTTCAATTTGAAAGGAGACAGAGATAATGGATTTTATCAGATATATTGCTATCTATGCAAGACAGTCAATCGACAAGAAGGACAGCATATCCACGGAAAGTCAGGTTGAGTTTTGCGCATTCGAAGCGAAAGGTGGAGATTACAGAGTCTTTACAGACAAGGGATTCAGTGGCAAGAATACCGACAGACCGGCATTTCAGGAAATGATGGCAGAAATCAAAGCAGGGCGTGTGAGTATGGTTATCGTGTACAAGCTTGACCGTATCAGCCGTTCTATCGTTGACTTCTCCAATATGATGACTGAGTTCAAGAAATACAATGTAGAATTCATTTCATCGACCGAGAAGTTTGACACTACTACCCCGGTGGGACGTGCAATGCTGAATATATGTATCGTATTCGCTCAGCTTGAACGTGAGACGACACAACAGCGTATATTGGATGCAATGTATTCCCGTAGTCTCAAGGGCTTTCGTACCGGAGCAACACCGTTCGGTTTTCATCTCGTTCCGTTTCAGAACAACGGCATCAACACCAAGATGTTGGAAGCAGACGAGGAAAACAAGGAAATTATTCTTTTGATGTTTCAGATGTATGCCGAACCTCAATGCTCTTTCGGTGACATTATAAACTACTTTGAAGAGAATAATATTCTTATGAACGGTGAACATGCAAAACGCTCTACCATCAAGCGCATTATCCGCAATCCCTCTTATGTGGTAGCCGATCAGGATATCTATGAGTTCTATAAAAGTCAGGGAACAGAGATTGTAAACGACATAAGCGACTTTAACGGTTCGGTCAGTTGCTATCTTCATAAGAAACAGGAAGCAGGGCAAAACGATAGTACCCTTAATTTCTATCGTTTGGTACTTGCACCCCATCAGGGGATCGTACCCAGCTCCTTGTGGCTTAAATGCGTGAAAAAGCTTCTTGCTAACCGCAGCTATCAGGCATCAAGAAAGGTTGTGCGTACTTGGCTTGCAGGCAAGGTGCGCTGCGGTCATTGCAAGCGTTCCTTTATGGTTGCGAAGAACAATCGAGGCAAACTGTATTTTAGGTGTACGCTTCGAAATGAAAACAAAATGTGCTGTGAAGGTCCCGGTGTGTTGCGTGTCTCTGAGTTTGAGGATTTCATCGAAGCAGAAATGAAGGAAAAGTTGAAAACCTTTGACGGACTTCGTAGGCGTAAGCAGTTAAATGTTGTCAATCCAAAAATTCTTGAATTGAAGGGGCAACTCAAATCGGTAGAGGAAGAAATCGAAAAGCTGGTAGATTCTCTTTCTCAGGCGAACGATGTCCTTATATCCTATGTGAACAAGAAAATTACCGATCTGGATATTCGCCGCAAGGATCTGTCTAACCGCATTGCTGAACTCAGTCTGAAAGAGACTCCGCCCGAGCAGATTGAAAAGCTGACGGAATATCTTGAACTGTGGGACAAACTCACACTTCAGGATAAGCGCAACGCAGTTGACATTATGATTGATGTCATCCACTACACTCAAGAAAAAGTCGATATAAAATGGAAAATCTGACGGTATCCGAAGATACCGTCAGACCATAGGCACACTTGTTATATTTTGTGCCGTTTATTAAAGATAAAAACACACACTCATTCGTGGCTATTATTCGGTTGTGTCGCATTTCTAGTATAGCACAACAGTAATCAGATTGCAACACAAAAAGGCGAATGACTCATTGCGAGTCATCCGCCTTTTTTACAATATATTGACTATTGAGCCAATACCGAGGGTTTTCCTACGGCATATTTTAAAATTTCCAAAGCGTCTTTGGCGTTGATGGCAACGTCCCAATTCACGTCTCCTGCGGTTTTTTGCTGAGCCGTGGGAACGGTTTTGTTTACCGAAATTTTCAAAACACTCAAGGCATCTTTGGCATCAATTTTACCGTCGGCATTCAAATCGCCCATCAAGGTATATTTGAAGGAAGTTGCCATAAGGGTTGCTTTTCCATCTACAGGAGTTACGGTGAACAAGGAACCATCTTCCAATACAATATTAAAGGGTGTATTCTCTTTTCCTTTGGGAACGGAAATGTCGGTTGCCGTTACCACAATATCCTTTTCACTTTCTTTTTGGGGATAAATCCCTTTGGTACCTTGGGTAATCACCACACCGCCTTCCAGTTGCACAAAGTTATCCTCACTCAAACCTTTGGAACCGCTGTTGCCATTGCCCATAAAGTATTCATCAACGTCATGGTGAATATGGGGGATTACCACACCGCCGTTCACAATGATTTTACCGCCGTAACTGTCGGAATCGCTGCCGCCGCCAATGGCTGCGCCATCGTCTGAACCGGCAAGTATCACACCGCCATTGATGGTAATGGAATCGATATGGCCTTCATCCCCCGAGCCGATACCGGCACCGTCATCATCATAGGAAAGGGCCGTTACGATACCGCCGTTAATGGTAACGCTACCGCCTTCGCCGTCTTCCCCGGTACCAATACCGGGAGCATCATCGTGGAGGCAGTTGGCATACACAGTACCATTGTTAATGGTAATTTTACCCGCTTTTCCTTTGTAGCCGCCGCCAATGCCCGCACCATCCCCTGCAGAGAAGGCAAATACAGTACCGCCATTGATAGTAATGTCACCGGCATCGGCTAATTCTTCATTACCGCCAATGCCTGCGCAGTTATCCTGCCCCAAGGCAAGGAGTGAGCCGTTTCCGTTTATGGTAATGCTGTTTCCCGCAGGCACGTTGATACCGGCAAAATCATAATAATCTACGGCCCCATCTGCAATTACGTTGTTACCGTACAAGGTAACGTTGGCAGAGCCGTTATCCACAATGCCTGCTTCCCCGTCAATACCAATGCTCCAAAGATTTGCCAATTCAATGGATTTTTGGGCACCGTTACACACCCAAAAAGCACCTTTGGAATAGTCTTCTTTGCCCACCTCATCCATCACACGGGTACCAAACAAAACGTAGTCTCCATCATAGGAAACCGTTTTGACTTCTTCCCAGGAATCACTGTCAAAAAGGGTATAGGATTCCGGGGAAATATCCACCGAAGTATTCTTAATATGAACAACACCGTGTGCCGGGTCACCTTCCCCCTGTTCTTCCAAACCATTGATGGCATCTTCCACCAATTTCACATAGGAATCCACCACTGCCTGTTGGGATTTGGGAAGCATACGATTGATTTCTTTTACGGCATTTGCCACAGCCATTGCCGATTTTTCGGTGTAAAGGCTCATATCGGCAGGAACTTTATCCAATGCTTCTTGTAATTTCCCATAGTCTGCCACATTATAAGCGGCTACGGTGTCAAATATTTCATAACCGTCTTCCAATAAATTTTCCGATTGGATAATGGGTTTTTCCATCCCCGGAATCCAAATGGTGAGGGCAGTTTCAGGGGTAGTGGTGTTCATGAGCTTAAACACGTAACTGGCGTTTTTATCAAAGGGCAAGGCGTTTACATCATTTTCTTCGTTATAAACGTGTTTCCAAAGCACCCCGTTGCGGTACACCGCCAAACCGCCCATTTCATCCGAAACACCGATTTGGTCAGGATAATAATAGGTGGGCATTTCTATTACAATGGATTTTTCTTTGTTGTATTCTATTTGTTTATAGGAACAATATTCACACATTCTTACCATGTGTTCTTCTTGATAGGCGGTTGCAGGCTTTGTAACCGGTTCCCCAAAAGAGTGTTTTCGAAGAACATATTCCCCGTTTTCATCCTCTTGCCAATATTCACAACGACTGCAAACGGCAACACAATTTTCATCATCGTAAGGTTGGAACTGAGAAAAATCGTGCATTTCAAAAATAGAATCATCCTCGTAATCACAACCGCCACAGTTATCGCAAACAGGAGTACAACCGGTCATTCCATCGGAAGAATAATAGCCTTCTTTATAACTATGAGGAATGGAATCCCCCAAGGATTCTCCGCAATCCAAACAAGACGCACCGCAATGCTGGGCATCTACCCAAGAATAACCGGGAGTATGGGGCAACACCCCTTCCCATTGGTGTTCACAGTCACCACAATAGGCGGTGTGACCGCCCTCTACAGGGGTATAGTGCATCCAGTGGCTGTAGGTTTCAAAAACCTCTTTACAAACAGCGCAAATTACTCCGCAGGTGTTGTCATCCACATAAACGTACTCATCAAACAAATGCTCACCATGGTAAGTAAGCTCGCAAACGCTGCAGGTTTGTTCACAGGTATCATCATCAATATACTTACCGTTTTCGTTGGGGGTATGGGGGGCTTCTGCTCCATCCAACAAATCACAATCGGGACAATCATACACACAACCGTTCGCCCCTTTTTTGGTTTCCACATAGTGATCAACTATTTCGTCACCCAAAGAAACGCCAAAAACACCGGGGACATCGTATTCATTGGTCAAAAGGGCATCGTTTTGGTCCACAACGGCAACATCTCCGGAAAGAGTTTCCTTTTCACTCGCATCCCAGTACACCTGACTGCCCTGTGCAAGGGTAGTTTTAATTTTGTTGCCGGTAGCACCATCTACGCACCCCACCGAAGCGGTTACCGAATGGGAATAAAACTGCCCACACACCGTAAGGTTTAAGGTAGTGTTGCTGTTTTCAAAACAAATGGCAATAAATTCCCCGGCATATAGATCCAGATCATGAGCCACAAGGTTGTAGGTGGCACCGTCCTCTCCGGAAAACACCAAGCTGCCTAAACTACCGCCAAGAATATACTGGCCGGTAAATTCGTGGAACACATCATCGTAACTATTGGAATAACCGGTGGGGGTAATGGTTAACCTACCCCCTTCACCAATGATAACTTTAGTTTCCACCCCGGTGGCAGAAGCCAAAACCGACCCCATACTCACCATAAGACAAAAGGCTAACAAAAAGCATAACAACCGTTTTTTCATAGAATTTCCTCCAAACTTTCAATTTAGCTAACACTATTTATTTCCGTTTTAACAAATCTATAAGGGCCTGCTCGGTTTGGGTGTCCACAAAGGTTCGGAATTCTTCCAGCACCCGCAACCCAAGGGATGGATAGTCCATGGCAAGAACCTTGTTTATTTTTGTTTTTCGCAGTTCCTCAGGAACATTGTAAATGCCAAGGATGGTATCTAACCCGCCGCTGATGCGAAGTTCCAAGGATGCCGAATGTTGGGTGGTAAGTAAGGTGGCATATTCAATACCCGAAACCAACGTTGCCGCTTCTTCAAACTTTTCATCGGTCCAATCACCGCAATATTCCCGAAACACCTTTTGGGCTCGCTCTTTATCATTTTTACGAATTAAGTTCATACATAATTCGCTGCGGTAAGCCGAAAGAAAAAAATCTTTTGCGATTTCATCCTGCTCACAGGCGGAAGCCATGGTTAACAGTTCCAAACAAATTGCCATCACCGAACTGTATCCGTCTTTGGCTTCTTCCTCCATCATTTTCCACTGAAAACGGCAAAGCATATCCACAAGCTCTGCCAACAAATGCTCCTTGGTGGGAAAATGAAAGGTCATATTGCCGGGGCTCATGCCCAGTTTTTTACACATGGCATTCACTGTGCTTTTGGTGTACCCCTCTTGCAGAAAAAAGTTGGATGCCACCCGAATAATCTCACTGCGGGTTAATTCTTTACGGTTGACCCGTATCACAATTTCATCCCTCCTGTTTGTATCGTGGTGTTTTCTGTTTTAGTTCATGTTTTTATTATAGTACATATACTATTAAAATGCAAGTACTTTTTCCAAAAAACAGAAAAGGTGACCTGCCGTAACGCAAATCACCTTTTGTAACCACCAACAGCAATGCCGTTTTGGGTGATAGATCATTGCTCTCGCAATGAATAAAAAACCTCGAACCGAAGTTCGAGGTTTTTTTGGTGACCCATCGGCGATTCGAACGCCGGACACCTTGATTAAAAGTCAAGTGCTCTGCCAGCTGAGCTAATGGGTCGTTTTTCACAGCCCGTTTATTATATCAGCCTTATTTCCAAATGTCAACACTTTTTTTCATGTTTTTCCAAAAAAATTTCCAAAGGGGTTTTTAGCGAAAGAAATCGAACCACCGTTTCTTTTTTGCGGGCGTTTCTTCTTCCTTTTGCTCCCCGGGTTGTTCTGCCGCAAAGAAGTCCTGTGCTTCTACCAGGTCTTCCTCTTGTGCCTCCATATTGGCTTCATCTTCATTTAAAATTTCAATGGCTTGGTTGAACTTCTTTTTGGGGATAAGCAAATCAAAAACGTCGGCTTCTTCTTCATTTTCACGGCACATACAGGGAATACGATATTCCTGCATCAGGTTGGCAAGGCGCACCGCTTCCTCTTTCCCTACCACCGAAACAATCACTTCGGGCAGGTTTTCGGGATTGATCTCTTCCAGCATATTGTCGGTCACGTCTTGGTTCAGTTCCAAAGCATCCCGCTCTTCTGCCGACAAAATAGGGGTATACTCCTGCAATTCACTGCCGCAAACCAGGCAATTTTCTAACTTTTCATCATATTCGCGATTACAACGGGGACAAATTTTCATACTGTCCACTCCTTATATCAGTATTAACAAAACGAGGGTTATTATACCACAAACCAAAGAATTTCACAATGGTTCGGGAAAAAGTTTACAAATCCTTTACCATTTGGCTGAAGGCTTCCACTTGGGTGGCAAGACCTGTTTTATCATCCGCAGTGATAACCGCCCCGTCCACCCGGCAATCTCCTTCGGCAGTTTCGAACCGAACCGGCAATTTTTCTTTTAATAGGGCGATGGACTGTTCTTTTTTTACCCCCAACACCGATTCATAGGGACCGCACATGCCCACGTCGGTGATATAGGCGGTGCCCATGGGTAAAATACGGGCGTCAGCCGTTTGCACGTGGGTATGGGTTCCCAGCACAGCGGTGACTTTACCGTCCCACTCATATCCCAGGGCTTTTTTCTCACTGGTGGCTTCGGCATGGATATCCACCACAATAAATTTACACCCTTGATCTTTTAAGGATTTTACACATTCTTCGGTTACTTCAAAGGGGCAACGGGTGGCAGGGAGATACAACTGCCCCAGTACACTGACCACTCCCACTTGGTAGCGACCTTTATCGATCACCCCAACGCCACACCCGGGGGCAGAGGCAGGATAGTTGGCAGGGCGCAAAACAAAGGGGTCGGTTTCATAACGGGGATACATTTCCCGACGGCGGAAGGAATGGTTCCCCCCGGTAATCAGGTCAGCGCCGCAGGCAAAAATACTGTCGGCAGAATCGGGGGTAATGCCGTTGCCTTTGGCGGAATTTTCTCCGTTGACAATGGTTACGTCGGCGGCATATTTTCGTTTTAAAGAGGGCAGGACTTTTCCCAAGGCTTCACAGCCCGGTTGACCCACCACATCACCAATCATGAGTATTTTCATACAAACGCTCCTATCTACCCTGTTATTATAGCCCTTCTCCCTTGGTCATGTCAATAAAAATGCCGAATTTTGTTGACTTTGGCGGTCGCATATTTTATACTTAATTATAAGTATATATAAATATATAAGAATTCACTATTCGAGGTGTTCTTTTTGAACGCAAATTATTTTAAACGAATTTGGGCGGAAGTGGATTTGGATGCCATTGCCCTTAACCTTCACAATTTAAAAGCCCATATCACCAAAGGAACCAAAATTATGGCGGTGGTAAAGGCTGACGCTTACGGTCACGGAGTGGAACACGTGAGCCGTATTTTAGAGGAAAACGGGGTGGACTGTTTTGCGGTTTCCTCCCTTTCCGAGGCGATACAGTTGCGGCGATTGGGCAGAACCTTACCCATTTTGATTTTAGGATACACCCCTCCCGAATGTGCCGCCGATTTGGCAGAACACCACCTTACCCAAACGGTATACAGTCCCGAATACGCCTTGGCATTGTCGCAGGCGGCAGAACAGGCAAACTGCAACGTTACCTGTCACATCAAATTGGACGTGGGCATGGGGCGGTTAGGCTTTAATGCCAAAAGCGATAACTGTACCCTTCAAGTGGAACAAGCGGTGGCTTTGCCCGCTCTTTCCTTTACCGGCATTTACACCCACTTTCCTTCCGCCGATTTGGACGGGGATGAAACCGGTACCGTTACCAAAGCACAAATCGCCTTATTTACAAGTCGCGTAAACAAACTCAAAGAAAAAGACATTGCTTTTAAAATTTGTCATTGTTGCAACTCCGCCGGCTCCATTGCCTTTCCGGAAGGACACCTGGATATGGTACGGGAAGGAATTTCTCTTTACGGATTATGCCCTTCGGAGGAATTAAAAAGCAAGGTTGCTCTTACCCCTGCCATGACCCTGAAAACAGTGGTTTCCATGGTGAAGACCCTGCACAAGGGCGATACCGTAAGCTACGGCAGAACGGTGACCTTGCAGGAAGACCGACGGGTGGCAACGGTTTGCATTGGCTATGCCGACGGATATCCCCGGGCTCTTTCCTCCAAGGGGTATATGCTGATAAATGGCAAAAAGGCCCCTGTATTGGGGCGGGTGTGCATGGACCAACTGCTGCTGGACGTAACTGACATTGAAGGGGTTACCATGGGTACCGAAGTGACGGTTTTCGGACGGGAAGGGAATTCGGTTCTTCCCCTGGAAGAAGTTGCCGCCCTTTGCCACACCATTCATTACGAACTGATCTGCGTTCTGGGAAAACGGGTTCCCAGGGTGTATTTACAAAACGGAAAACCCGTGGACGTGACCGATTACATTGGAGAATAACATCTCTTGCACCAGGAGGGACAAGAATATGGAAATGAAAAATTACTTTGAAAATCCCCATAGTTTCAGCGTAAACGCCAAGGGAGTTTCTTTGTCCTTGAAGCCCTATGCTTCTTTGGAAGATGCTTTGGGGCAGGGGCAATTTTCAAAACAGGTAACCCCTCTTTGTAAAAACTGGGCGTATTATGCCTTTGATTCCATTGATAAGATTCCTCAGGATCTGTTTTCTCCGAAGGTTCCCCTGGCGGACTACACCACCTGTTCCCTGCCTTACAGCAAGGAAAACACAGGGGAAGCCTTTCCTTTTTTGATTGACCCCCCTTACGTGCCCGCCCCCTTGGGGGTACAGGTATTTGCCAAGAATCTGAACTTAAACCATGCCGATGACGGTCAACTGCGGGAACTGTTCCTGGAAGGGTGTTACAACGGCTGTTATATTTACTTAAACGGTGCCTTCGTGGGGTATCACGGGCAATCAGGAACCGGGGCAACCTTTGATTGCACCCCCTATTTGCAAAACGGCGCCAACCGACTGGTGCTGATGGTTCTTTCCCTTTCGGTTACCAATTATTTGATTCCCTACTCCCATTTCGGGATTTTGGGGGAAGTTTCTTTGATTACCCGCAAGGCAGGCGGGGTGCAACAGGTATCCCTTTCCTATGACCTGCCTTGTCATTATAAACAGGCAACCCTCAAAGCCGAACTGCAGGCTCTTTGCCCGGAAGAAGTAACAGTTTGCTTATACGACCCTCAAGGAGAATTGTTGGAAGAAAAGTCCTGTGGCACCGACGGCACAGTGGAATTCAACCTGGACAAGCCCTTGTTGTGGAGTCATGAAACCCCCAACGTTTACACCCTTGTTACCAATTTTAAAGGGGAGATCACCGCCCATACCGTAGGACTGCGGAACTGCGTATTTTCCCAAAAGGGATTAACGGTGAACGGACGGCAGGTTCGGTTGCAAGGGGTTTCCTATTCCCCTGCTTTGCTTACCCCTGCTCAAATCCAACAAGACCTTTGCCAAATGAAGGCCAATCATATCAACACGCTGTTTGTTACCCAATTCCCCCAAACTGAATTGCTTTCGTTGTGTGACCGATACGGGCTGTACGTCATTGCCCACAGCGGCATTTCCGCCCCTTATCTTGTAAACTGTTCCCACAATTTTATTGGCAACGACCTGACTTTTCGGGATATGATCATGCACCGCATGGAATCCTTGGTTCGCATGAGCAGTCACCCTTGTGTGGTAGCACGATGCGTGGGAGATCACCTGGGCGTTGGTTCCAACCTGAAATTTGCCTTGGATACCCTACGGCAGTTGGATCCAAAAACTCCTGCTTTTTGCGGAGAAAACTCTTCTTTGCCGGAATCCGACCTGTTGATTGGCACAGAAGAACCCGTTACGGAAGACGGCAGACCCTATCTGATTACAGGAACCTTTACCGCCCCCTCTCAAACCCCTTGTGTTGGGGTGATAGCGGGAGCATGGGAAGATCTTCAAAACGATCTTTCCTGCCTGCGGCAACATTTTTGCCCTGTTGGGGTGGAACTGATTAACGGCGCCACGGGAGAAATCGGTCTCACCAACGGCAACGCCTTTACCTTCCTTTCTCAATATGAATGTTATTATGAAGTCACCCGGTACGGCAAACCCCTGGAACAGGGCATAGGCGGAATTTTCTCGGTTCCCCCTGCTACGTCAGAACAGGTGCAACTCCATTATCACTTACCAGCTGAGGGAGAATGTGCCCTGCGGTTGACCTTTCAACGACTGGGGGACACCCCCTTTGCCAAATCCGGCGACGTGGTTGGGGAATTTACTTTCCCCTTGCCCACCACCCCCAAACGGATCACCGCGCCCGTAAGCGCCCCCCTGCCGGAAATGGAAGAAACCGGCACACAACTGCATATTTATGCCGCAGGGTGCCATTACACCATTTCCAAGGTGTTGGGGCAACTGACAAAAATGGAATATCAGAACCACTCCTTACTGCTTCCCTGCCCTGACAATCCAACCCTTTTGGGTTGCCGTGGGGTGACCTATTCGGTGGAGGAAAACTGCATTGCGGTGACTGCTCAACTGAAATTGGGACAAGCAGGGCATCCCCCTGTGGGAACCCTCACCAAACGGTGGACCTTCTACGGGGACGGTTGTGTAACGGTGGAACCCACTCTTTCGGCCAAGGATATTCCCTTTGAAGGTGCCTTTGCCCTTCCGGCAGAATACAACCGTTTGGGCTATTACCGCCCCCACAAAGGTGACCTTGCCAAGTTCATGGTGGACACCCGCCGGGAAATTCAAGGGAAACTGTTTTGCTTGAAAAACAGTAACGGAGTGGGGCTTGCCTTAATGAACGCCAAAGAACCCTTTGCTCTTTCGGTGGAAAAAGGTGAACAGGTATTGCTGACCTTTTCGCCCCCTGTTTCCTTTGTGATGAAACCCATTTCTCAAGGGGAAGACCTTTGGCAATATTACAATAACAATTATCAACCGATGGGATAATGGAAAGCGAGTGTTGATACAACATGGCATTTAACATAGTATTGGTGGAACCCGAAATTCCTCAGAACACGGGAAACATTGCCCGTACCTGTGCCGCCACAGGCAGTCGACTGCATTTGGTGGAACCTTTGGGTTTCAAAATTGACGATAAACAATTAAAACGGGCAGGGCTGGACTACTGGCATCTGCTGGATATTACCTATTATAAAAACCTGGAAGAATTCTTTGCCAAAAATCCCGGGCAGTATTTCTTTTTCACCACCAAAGCCCCTCACAATCACGTGCAGGTGCAGTATCAGGACGGGGATTACCTGATCTTCGGCAAAGAAACCAAGGGGTTGCCCGAAGAACTGTTACTGCAACATGAAGAAGAATGTGTACGGTTACCTATGATCAGCGACGCCAGAAGTTTAAACCTTTCTAATGCCGTGGCGGTGGGAGTATACGAAGCCTTGCGCCAGACCGGGTTTCAGGGGCTGTTGGAAGAAGGGGCATTGTTCAAATAATCGGATAATTTTTCACCCTTTGGCACACACTACCAAAGGGTGATTGTTATGGAAAAACAAAACCGACTGGGGTTTTGGAAAGACCTATACTTTTATTTTTTAGGGGGCAGTTTATATGCCCTTTCGGTGAACGTGTTCACCGCCCCTGCCAACATTGCCCCCGGCGGGGCAACGGGGATCGCCACAGTGCTGAACCACCTGTTGGGGTTCCCCATTGGGGGAACCATTTTGATTTTAAATTTACCCTTGTTTGTTCTTTCGGGAACCATGATGGGGTGGCGGAAGTTACCCAAAACCGTTCTTGCCACTGCCCTGTCTTCCCTGTTGATTGACCTTTGGGCGGTGGTTTTGCCCACCTACCAGGGCAGCCGACTGCTGGCGGCTTTGTACGGCGGGGTATTTGCCGGGTTGGGCATTTCTTTGATCTTCCTGCGGGGCGGCACCACCGGGGGCACTGACCTTGCCGCCAAACTGCTGAAACGGAAACTGAAGACCTTCACCCTGGGGCAAATCATTTTAGGGCTGGACAGCATCATTATTGTTGCCGCCTCCATTATTTATCGGGACGTGGACAGCGGACTGTATGCCTGCATTGTAAATTTTGTAACCACCACCCTGATTGACAAGTTATTGTATAACGCTGATATGGGAAAAGTGTTATATATTATTTCCGACAGATCCACCCAAATCGCCCACGTGATCACCCATAAGATTGAGCGTGGGGTTACGTTGCTTAAGGGCACAGGCGGATACAGCGGAGAAGAAAAACAAGTAATTTTATGTGTCACCCGCCGTGGAGAAGTATGGCGGCTGAAACAGTTGGTAAAGGAAATTGACCGAAATGCCTTTATGATCGTCAGCGATGCAGGGCAGGTAATGGGAGAGGGGTTTTCTCCCATCACCGATTAAAGGAGGAATCTTGTTTTGTTAAACAAATTATATAGCATGGGCGTCAGTGGAATGGACGCCTTTTTGGTGGAAGTGGAAACCTTTGTTTCGGGGGGATTGCCCCGTTTTGACATTGTGGGTCTGCCTGACACCGCCATTAAAGAAGCCAAAGAACGGGTGCGGTCTTCCATTAAAAATCAAGGGTATGATTATCCCGTCAGCCGCATTACCGTGAACCTTGCCCCTGCGGACGTGAAGAAAACAGGCCCCTTGTATGACCTGCCTATTTTGCTTTCCATTCTCCTGGCGGGGAACAGCGGAAAAATACATACTGCCGACAGCATTTTCATTGGGGAACTTTCCCTTTCGGGGGAGGTTCGTCCTGCGGTGGGCATTTTGCCCATGGTGATTGAAGCACGGCAAATGGGATTTAAAAACATTTACGTTCCCGCCCAGAATGCCGCCGAAGGGTCGGTGGTGGAGGGTATCAACGTCTTCCCTGTTACCGACGTTCATTCCTTAATGGAACACCTGCAAGGGGTTCGTCCTTTGACCCCCGTTTCTGCGGGAGATTTTCCCACGGCACCCCAGCCCACTTACCTGGATTTTGCCGACGTGAAGGGGCAATACTTTGCCAAGCGGGCCTTGGAAGTTGCCGCCGCAGGGGGGCACAACGTGTTGATGATTGGTCCTCCCGGTTCGGGGAAAAGTATGTTGGCAGGGCGATTGCCTTCCATTCTTCCCGATATGACCTTTGAGGAATCCATTGAAACCACCAAAATTCATTCCATTGCAGGGGCATTGCCGGCGAATACCCCGCTGATTAAAGTTCGTCCCTTCCGCGCGCCTCACCACACAGTATCCAACGTGGCTTTGGCAGGGGGCGGAACCATTCCTAAACCGGGGGAAGTTTCTCTTGCCCACAACGGGGTACTGTTTTTGGACGAATTACCTGAATTTTCCCGCAATGCCATTGAAGGGTTGCGCCAACCCATTGAGGACGGCAAGGTTTCCATTGCCCGGGTGGCAGGTACCCTGACTTACCCCTGCAATATCATGTTGGTGGCGGCTATGAACCCCTGCCCCTGCGGATATTTCGGACACCCCACCCGCAAATGCACCTGCTCCGAAGGGGCTGCCACAAGGTATATGCATCGGGTTAGCGGACCTCTTTTAGACCGTTTGGATATTCACGTGGAAGTGCCCCCGGTAGAATATGACCAGTTAAGTTCCACCGAAACGGGAGAACCTTCCGCCGTTATTCGTCAGCGGGTGAACAAAGCCAGGGAAATTCAGTTGAAGCGGTATGCAGGAACCAATATTTTAAACAATGCCGCTCTTTCAGCACCCCATTTGCAGGAGTTTTGCCCCTTAACCGAGGACGCCAAAACCATGATGCGCAGGGTGTTCGATTCCCTTGCCCTTTCCGCCCGGGGACACGACCGCATTTTAAAGGTTTCCCGCACCATTGCGGATATGGACGGCAGTGAGGTAATTACCGCCGACCACGTGGCAGAAGCGGTACAATATCGGTCGCTGGACAGAAAATACTGGCGTGTAAAATAAGCGAATATAAAAAGGAGTGTGCCACCGGTTCCGGTGACACACTCCTTTTAAATTTCAAGTGATTTTTGTTGTTTGGCACATTTGGGGGCGATTATACGCCATTATCCACAGCCTGAAATCAGTTGGGTTCAATTAAACCGTAGTCCCCATTGTTGCGACGGTACACCACGTTGATTTCCCCTGTCTGGTCGTTACGGAACATAAAGAAAGTATGCCCCACCAGGTTCATTTGCAAAACCGCTTCTTCGGGGCTGATGGGTTTTACGGGCACCTGTTTGGTTTTTACAATGGTGATGCCCTCTTCTTCCAGGGGTTCGGGATCATCCCACAGGGGCGGGGCTTCAAAGGAGCCTGCACGCAGGCGTTTTTCCACGCGGGTTTTGTTTTTGCGGATCTTACGAATTAAATCGTCCACCGCTTTATCCAAAGCGTCCTCCATTTTGGGGGCGGTTTGTTCGGCACGGACTACCATGTGGTTCCCACGAATGGTGAGTTCCACCGTTTGGCGGTTATTTTCCACCGTAACGGTGACCAGGGCGGTGGCGTCAGCATCGAAAAACCGTTCAACCTTCTGCAGTTCTTTGGCAATCATTTCCTTGAAGGTTTCTTTCACAGTGACTTTTCTTCCGGTTACAGTAATATTCATACAATCAACCCTCCAGCATGGATTTGGATAAATCCTCTTTATCCTATTTGTATTATAACCTGTTTTTTGCTAAATTTCAAGATATTTTTGTATATTTTTTACAATGTTAAGGCAAAAAAACGGGAGGGGTGACCCCTCCCTTGCAAAAATGATTGATTTGTTATTTCTCAAGCCAATTTTTGATGGCGGTTAAAGTTTCCCCGCTGATAACGTGCTCAATCTTACAGGCATCTTTGGCGGCAGTTTCCTGCCCCACCCCGATGGACTGCAAAAAACGGGAAAGCACCGTGTGCCGTTCAAAAATACTTTTTGCGGTTTCGATTCCTTGCGGGGTTAAGGTAAGGGAACCGTCTGCCCCCATGGAAACGTAACCCCCTTGTTTCAAAAGCCCTACTGCACGGCTGACACTGGGTTTGGAATAGCCCATTTCTTCGGCAACGTCGATACTGCGCACCGAGCCGGTTTTTTGAGATAATACGTATATGGTTTCCAGATACATTTCAGCAGACTCCTGCAGGTGCATACCAACGCCTCCTTACAATTACATAATATAGTGTACCATATTTCCCCCGTTTTTGCAAGGGTTGAAAATATTTCCGAATTTTCCCAAAAAAGGGTTGACAATCTACTCCGGTGGTGATAGAATAACCAAGGTAGTTAGCAAAGGCTAATTATTTTTTAATGATTTGGAGTTAGCAAAGGCTAATTCCCCAATATTTCGGTCAGAACAGGAGAACCCACCATGAATTTGCGTGAAGCGACGGAAGGAACAGAATATATCATCCGTGAAATTGAAACCGATGACGAAGAAATGGATGCTTTTTTGTTTTCTTTGGGTTGCTATGCCGACCAACCCATTACGGTAATTTCCCGTTTAAAGGGCGGTTTGGTGGTTTCCATTAAAGATGGCCGTTACACCATAGATAACCAGTTGGCAGAGGCAATCGTACTCTACTAAGTTACCCCATTGTTTTTGCCCAACTGTTTTATTTATATCGTGCAGTTAGCGGTGGCTAACCAGCCGTTTTTAGGAGGACAGAATGAGAATTGCATTAGCAGGTAACCCCAATAGCGGGAAAACCACCATGTATAACGCCTTGACCGGCGCCAACGAAAAGGTTGGTAACTGGGCAGGGGTTACGGTGGACAAAAAGGAACATACTTTTAAAAAGAGTTTTTGCCCCGACGGGGAACAATGGATTGCCGTGGACTTGCCCGGGGCATATTCCATGTCTCCTTTCACTTCGGAGGAAAGCATTACCAGTTCTTACGTTAAGAACGAACACCCCGATGCCATCATTAACATTGTGGATGCCACCAACTTAAGCCGTAGTTTATTCTTTACGACTCAGCTGTTGGAACTGGGCATTCCCATGGTGGTAGCCCTGAATAAGGCAGACATTAACCAAAAGCAAAAAACCGTGATCGATGCCAAAGCCCTGTCGGAAAAATTAGGTTGCCCTGTAGTGGAAACCGTTTCCACCAGTTCTGACGGTTTGAACGACGTGGCAAAGGCCGTTTCGTCGGTCATCGGCAAAGGCCAGGCCGCTCCTTACGTGCAAGGAGACATTGACCTGACCAATAAAAAGCAAGTAGTAGAAGCGGACAAAAAACGCTTTGACTTTGTAAACAGCATTGTAAAAGCAGTGGAAACCCGCAAACAGTTGACCAGAGAACGCAATTACCAGGACGGCATCGACAAGGTTCTCACCAATAAATGGTTGGGGATTCCCATTTTTGCGGTGGTCATGTTCCTGGTATTCCAAATTTCCCAAGCCTGGGTTGGTCCCTTCCTGGCAGATACCCTGGTAGCCTGGATCGAACTGTTCCAGGAATGGGTAGGCGGACTTTTAGAAAACGCCAATCCTCTGGTTTCTGCCTTGCTGGTAGACGGTATCATCGGAGGTGTTGGGGCTGTTGTTGGCTTCTTGCCCTTGGTTATGGTGATGTATTTCCTCATCGCCCTGCTGGAAGACTGCGGTTACATGGCACGGGTTTCGGTGGTGTTGGATCCCATCTTCAAAAAAGTGGGACTGAACGGGAAATCGGTTATTCCCTTTGTTATTGGTACCGGGTGTGCCATTCCCGGCATTATGGCTTGCCGCACCATTCGTAACGAACGGGAACGCAGAGCCACCGCTATGCTTACCCCCTTTATGCCCTGCGGCGCTAAACTGCCTGTGATCGCCCTGTTTGCCGGGGTATTCTTCGGAGATGCTTCCTGGGTGGGTACTTTGATGTACTTTGTGGGGATCTTGCTGATTTTCTTCGGAGCTTTGCTGGTAAACAAAATTGCAGGTCACAAAGCCAGAAAATCCTTCTTTATCATGGAATTGCCTCAATATAAATTGCCCAGTTTGTGGCGTGCCTTCACTTCCATGTGCGGTCGCGGTTGGGCTTACATTGTAAAAGCCGGTACCATTATTCTGTTGTGTAACACCGTGGTGCAAATCATGCAATCCTTCACCTGGAAATTCCAGGTGGTGGAAGAAGGAATGGAAAACACTTCTATCCTGGCTTCCATTGGTACTCCCTTCGCCTTCTTGCTGATTCCCTTGGGATTTGGGGTATGGCAAATGGCAGCCGCCGCCATTACCGGCTTTATTGCTAAAGAAAACGTAGTGGGTACCCTGGCAGTTTGCTACGGCGTCACCAATTTCATTGACATTGAAGAATTGGCCCTTACCGGGGGCGCTTCTGAAGTGGCAGGGATCTTCGCCCTGACCAAAGCCGCTGCTTTGGCTTGCCTGATGTTCAATCTGTTTACTCCCCCCTGCTTTGCCGCCATCGGCGCTATGAACAGCGAAATGAAAGACAAAAAATGGTTGTGGGGCGGTATCGGTCTGCAAATGGCAACCGGGTATATCGTAGCCTTCTTTGTATACCAAATCGGCACCTTGATTACCGAAAAAACCTTGGGCAGCGGTTTCTTTCCCGGTTTGATTGCCGTTGCCTGTATGATTGCTTTCCTTGTTTATCTTTGCATTCGTTCGGATAAAAAGATTGCCGCTGAATATGCAGTGAAAAAGCAAGAAAAAGAACCTGCTTTGGCAGGAAAGAAATAAGGAGAAATCCTGATAGGAGGTTTGACATGAAAGAAACCATCATTGCCGTAATCATTCTTGTTGCCATTGTAGGATTGGCAGGCTTCTACGTTTACAGAGCCAAAAAGCAAGGGCAAAAATGCATTGGTTGCCCCCATGCCAAATCCTGTCCCAGCGCAAAAGAATCCTCCCCCTGCTCTTGCGGGTGCGGAGATTCCAAATAAAGAATAAAAGAACATACAAAACATACAACCGAAAGGGGTAGGTCAACAACGACCTACCCCTTTTGGTTTATATAAAAACGATATTAAAAACAAGCAGGTTTACCTACGGATTTTTTCAGGATCTCCAAAGCGTCTTTGGCGTTGATTGTCCCATCTTTGTTTACATCAGCGGCGGACTTTTGGGCATCGGTTAGTTGCGTTTTACCAACCGCGGCTTTTAATACCTCCAGCGCGTCTTTGGCGTTAACCATTTCGTCACTGTTCAGGTCGCCTAAATCGATGGTATAATCAGTAAAACGAGCAGTAATCGTTATACTTTCCATAACAATAAAACCATATTGTTCATCAGCTGAAACAAGAATATCATCAACGTACCAACCTAAAAATTCCTGGCCATTATCGGGTGTTGCAGTGGCAACAAAATAATCTCCCTTTGTTGCAAGTATACCATTGCTTACCATTCCCTTCCCTTGAGCAATAATCGTCACATCTAATGCTTGCATTTGGTCTTGATCTATGATTTCATCGGGATTTATAACCGTGGTTTCTCCCTCTACCGTTTGTGTTTCAAGAGTATAACCATTAACAGAGGGCACCGAATTCTTATTGATTTTTGCGGTAAATTGTTGACCATTATATAATGAAATATCATAGAAATTTGTTTTGCTTGTTAGGCAACCACCTTGCATTTCGCTTACCGAATAATTCATTGTTCCTTGATCTGTTGCCAGAATACAAACGGTGTAATTTTTATCCACAGGTAAATATATGGTTTTTTCAGAATCTACAATGGAAACTTGCACATCATCATCGGTTTTCTTTATCAACACATCACTTTTTACTTCCGCACAAAGCATCCCGTTATCGTCAAACACTTGTACATCTACCGGACAATTGATATCAAGTTTCTTTTTATCATCTAATGAATATTTAGCAAACAATACGACTGTTTCACTTGCGGTAATAGATGTTGCCATACACGGTTTTGTGCAAGCCTTATCATAGTACCATCCCTCAAAGGTACCTATGCCCTTCACTAATGGATTCATAAATTTATCCATCTTCGCTTGGATTGATTTATAATCCGGCACATCCACCTTTGAACCGGTTTCAACCGCTTGATAATGGTATCCACCATATTTTCCATCAACAACACCTATCCAAAGCACCGCTTGTAAAGCGCCCGAATATATACCACGTTGAATATAAGCATTTTTTTTGTATCCTTTTATCGTTTCTAAATCCGCATTATAAGACCGAATCCAATCTACCGCCGATTGGTATTCATCCATATTCTTAGAAGAAAAGAAATTTTTGATACCATTCAAAAGCCCTTTTTTGTAAATCATTTCCGCCAAGGATAAGCATTCAGCCACCTCATGTTCATACACTCGTACAAACATATCATAGCAAGAAACAAGATTTTGCGCATTGCTCAAAGTTGCATTATTTGCGTATGCATTTTGGGCATTGATGTAGGCTATTCTTATGGTATCCTCAATATAATTTAAAGTGTAAATTCTGTACATTTCTTCGCTGGTTGTTGTGGTAGGAATAATAGTATTTATAACATACCCAGCTATGTCCATAATCTCTTCTACCAGTTCGAATGCGGGAAATACCGCTATAATACCATCTAAAACAATATCACCTACAATACCATAGGCTGTTTTTTTTAACTTTTTTTCGACAACATACTTCACAACTTCATCCGATGTTAAGCTGAAGATATCTGCCATTTCGTTTAAACTATCCCGTAAAACATGGTAATCTGCCACTTTTGCCATACATCTTAATGATTTTTCTAACTGTTTTCCTTCCTTGTAGACAGTAGCATAGGTGGCAAGTGACTCGGCATAATCGGTGCTATTTCCAATCCCTTGTACCAATGCATCATAACCTTCTTTTGTCAGTTGAATATCTGTAGCTACAAAATATGTTTGCAAATTATCCCACAGATTTGTAAGGTCAGACTGATCAAGTGCTTCTCCTGCAGCATCAACATTTCCTTGAATTACATTATCGGCAATTTTGTTGATCATATCACAAGTTTCTTCTGCCATATATTTATCATAATCAACCGAAGTAGCCGTATTGGAAAGCAAATCCAAAAGAATAGCTTCGTAATATCCTTTTTCATCAATTCCAAACTTTAGTTCTCCAACGGATTTGATACTTTCTAAAACTGTATTCCAAACCAAACTAGGCATGCCGCCATTTTGTATAATGGTTTTACAAGGCATTTCTACATAAGGAATATCCTTGCGGTTTCCCTCTTGTAAAAAATTGGCAAAATATACTGTTAACCCGTCATTATTATCCAATACATCATTGGTTTCTCTGTTTTGATCCCACTCACAAAGAAACCCATTCCCTTCCAACTCCTCATTGCATGTATCATTCCATAACCCATTACAACTCCAAATTTCCAAATACTCTTCATAACCACTATAATCGTTTGGTTCATCCGAATTCCAATTATTATAGGTGGTATTTTCACTCGTGATCCATTCAATTATGTCATCAACAGGATTAAGACCACCTAAAAAATAATCATTCTTACTTCCATTTTCAATTATTTTTTCTATAAATTTTTGTTCTTCCTCGCTGGTAATCGTCGCCAGATGCCCTCCGATATTCTCACAATACGCTTTGGCGCCTTCCCATGTTAAACTAATATCAAAAATTTGATATTGATGGTTATTAAAAGTGGCTGTAACACTGTTAGATTCATTTGAATAAACGCCACCAATTAAAAACATATCATACAACGCAAAAGAGGTTCCGCCACAGACAGCAACATTATCACACATATACAATGTAAGTTGTTCAACATTGGTCACATTCAAACTTATTTCATAGATATAATCAGTTGGTGTTAAATGGTAGGAAGCCAATAAAACATCACCGTCATAAAAATAAAGTGTTGTATCAAAATTAGTTGTATTATAACTTTCTATTAGATTTGTTTTTCCTGTAAGAGTTTTATAGATACCCCCCAAATCAAAAGTAGCATAAGCCCAGCTCTTTTCACTTGTATAATTCCATCTGCCTATCCACGCCTCAAAACCATTTGAATAAGTTGTTCCATCAATACCAACATTTCCATACCCATTGAAACGTTCTCCTTCGTCGCACCAACTCAACCCTTTACCATTCAAATTAAATATGGTTGAATCTCCAACATTGCCTTGATATGATCCATGATCAATAATAGGCATACTTTCTAACGATACCGGAATCATATGCCCCTCAGCTCTTGCTTTTGTTGTCGGTATAATACCAGTCAAAGAAAAACATATTGCTAACACCAAAAACATTGCTATTGCTTTCTTCATTTTTCATTCCTCCAAAATAAAAAAGTGCGACAACCGAAGCTGTCGCACCGAAAAACGCAAACTCCGATTGTCGCGAAACAAACCGAAATAAAATAGGATATGCCTAAATCATTCTATCGATTGGAATTTGCATTTTTACCAAATTCGTTATCGATAGAATGGGGAAAGACAACATCCCTTATACAGAAATATTGTGAATTTATCCTATTCAGTTTGTTTCGCAAAATTATTATATCACCTTATTTTAGAAAAATCAACCAAAGAAGCAACAAATAGAAAAAAGGCAGGTCTCACGACCTGCCTTTTACCTTTGAAAACAAAAA
>JAZNWL010000032.1:0-14883 GCA_045593325.1 Acutalibacteraceae bacterium
GGGGTTCGGTGGGGGTCACCACGGGTTCTTGGGGAACTTCCGGTTCTTCCGGTTCCACGGGAGTTTCGGGTTGCTGCGAGGGCAATTCCCAGGTGCGTTCCACGATCTTATAGGCGAAGAAAGATTGTTGTTGGGCATTGGCGGTTTCCATCAAGGCGAAATCAAAGGTGATCTCGGTGGTTTGGTCCACCTGTTTTACATAGCCGTTATCGGGAATGACCATGCCGTTTGCCACAGCGGTTTTTACTTGTTCCACAACGGGGCCGATCTCATCCCAATAATTTTCATATCCGTCGGTAAAATGCCAGGCGGTACGTTGGGCGATCTGGCGGGTTTCTTCGGTGATGGCGTAGTGGTTATCGTCACCCTTCACGAACATGGTGTGGAAACATTCTACCAACATGACCTTCAGGTAGTTGGATACGTCCACGGGACTGTCCCCATTGCTGCGGACGTTGGAGGCGGGCACCATGGTAAATTCATCCCCAATGTGGGCTTCATCTTTGCCGTAGTCCACGCAGAACCCACGGTAGCCGTTGGAGAAGGGTACGTTTAAGTAATCGTCCCCCAGCGCGGTGACCGTTTCGTTGGCCGAGGCAAAGAGGGTAAAGGCGGTGGCAAGCACTGCCAGTGCCAATACGATGCTGACTAATTTCTTCATACGATATCATCCTTTCTGTATGACATAATGCCTTACGACATTTCCTTTCATCAGTAGTTTACCATTAACAGGTTTTTCCTGTCAATATTTTTTTATGCAAAATATTTGACGAAAATCCCCCTTTGGAGTATACTGATTTTATGAAAATGACAAAAAGGGGCGAATGCCTTGTGTTTTGGAATAAAAATAAGAACACTTTGCCCTTTTCCTGCTGGGGATTGTGGTTGATGCTGGTTGCTGTGGGGGGATTTCACACCTTCCTTGCCTGTGGCATTTCGGCGGTGTTTTTGCTGTACTTTATTTTCGGAAAAAACAACAAACAGCCTGTGCCCCTTTTGGGGGCGGGGGCGGTTGCCCTGTTGCTGGTTGCCGCGTACGCTCTTTCTTCCCTTTGGGGGGTGGAGCGGGGTTCTGCCATTTTGGGTTTTTTTCAGTTTTTCCCTTTGCCCTTATACCTTTTGTTGGCCGCCCGGGAGGGGGAAGAACAAAAGGCCCTGGACACCCTGCCTTTGTTTCTGGGTGTCATGACTTTGGTGTCCCTTTTGGGGTCGGTTTTGCCTGTGGTGAAGGACTATTTCACCGTGGCAGGGCGGTTGGGGGGATTTTTACAATACCCCAACACCTTTGGGCTGTTGCTTTTGGTGGGGGAACTGCTTCTTCTTACCAAAGAACAATGGAAAAAGGTGGAGTTGGGGGTGTTACCCCTGTTGATTTTAGGGATCCTTCTCACCGGGAGCCGTACGGTATTTGTGCTGGCGGTGCTGGGGAACCTGGTGGGCATCTTCCTGGTAAGAAATAAAAAAGTCCGCCTGGGGTTGCTGATTGCCCTGCCTGTGGGGGTGGCGGTGACGGTGGCGGTTTGCCTGATGACAAACAACCTGGACCTGCTCACCCGTTATTTGTCCCTTTCGGTGTGGGAAAGCACCTTTGTGGGGCGGTTGCTTTACGCTTACGACGCCTTGCCTGTGGTGTTACGGCATCCCTTTGGGCTGGGCTATCTGGGGTATGCCTATTTGCAACCCTCTTTCCAGACGGGGGTTTACCAGGTGATGTACGCCCACAATGATTTTTTGCAGATCTTGCTGGACGTGGGCTGGCTTCCCTTTTTGGGGCTGGCGGCACTTTTGGGGACGTGTTTTGTAACCAAAAAACTGCCCCTGTCCCGCAAGTTGATCCTGGGGGTCATGACCGCTCACGCTTTGCTGGATTTTGACTTTCAATACGTAGGGGTGTTTGCCCTGTATTTGCTGTTGACTCATCCTGTTTCTTTGGGGCAGTTCTCCTTGAAAACCCCCAAAATGGCAGGGGTGGTGGCAGGGGTGCTGATTGCTCCTTGCCTGTATTTCGGGTGCTTTTCTGCCATTGGATTTTTCGGGGGGCATGATCTTTCTTACAAAATGCTTCCCTTTACCACCAAAGGGGCGGTTGCCAGGGTGGAAAACCCCGCCACCACGGAGCAGAGACAACAGCTGGGGGAATTGCTGGTACAACACAATCCCCATTATTATCTGGGATATCACCTGCTGGGCAACTGCGCCTATTCTTCAGGGGATTTCGGGGAACTGATTGAATACCAAACCATGGCCATGGAACGGGCTCCTTTCAATACCGAGATCTACACCATGTACGCCTATGAATTATACCAAGGGGTGCAGATGTACAGTCGGGCGGGGGATACCACCAGTGCCCGGATTTGCCATGGGGAATTGGCGGGGCTGGAAAATACCGTAAACCGCGCCATGGCAAAACAAAGCTCCCTGGGAAAACAAATTGATGACCAACCTGATTTTGCCCAGGTGAAAAAGACGGTGCAAGTGCTTTTGAACGCTTTGGAGGAAGAACAATGAGAAAGTTTCTTTGTATGATATTGGTGGTGGCGGTGACTTTGTGTTTGCCCGCCTGCGGGGAGAAATCGGGGGCGGTTACCCTGACCGACAAAAACGGCAACCTTCTTGCCACCCTGACCCAATATGAGTTTGACAAAACCAATTTGGAAAATCAGCAACTGGCTTCTTACCTGACCCTTGCCCTGGAACAAGGGGTACAGGGGCTTTCGGAAGCCAAGGGGCTGACCGGGGAAGACGCCAAAGAGGAATTGTTTACCGGGGGGTACACCCTGCACACCCCATTTGACCCCACGGTTTTCTCCGCCCTGGAAACCTTGGGGATCTTGAACCCCGACCTTGCTTTGGGGGTGGCGGTGACCGACCTGAAGGGCAAGGTGCTGGCAACCTACGGGGAGGGGGCATTGTATGAAACGGCGCCCCATTCGGCTTTAAAACCTTTGAGTGTATATGCCCCTGCCATAGAACAGAATGTACTCCATTATGCTTCGGTGTTTGAGGATTCCCCCTACAAAACCGAGGGGGGCGACTGGCCTCAAAATGCCAACGGACAGTATTCCTATCAGAACGTCACCCTTGCGAAGGGGGTGGCACAGTCCCTGAACACCGTAGCGGTGAAAGCCCTGAAAGAATGGGGCGTTGGGGCGTCCATTTCCTTTTTGCAAAATTCGTTCGGCATGGACCTTTCGGCAGAACAACAGGTGTACGCCCAAAAAGGAGAGGAAGAAGTGTTGGGAAATCTGGCCCTGGGGTCGCTGTATCAAGGGGTGACCACGGTGGACATGGCAGGGTATTACCAAATCTTTGCCACAGAAGGGAAGTATACCCCGCCCACCGCAGTGGTAAAAATCACCCATGCCAACGGGGCGGTGGTGTATGAACACAACGCCCAAACCAAACAGGTGATTTCCTACGAAACCGCCTATATTATGAATCGGATTTTGCAGGAAGTGGTTTCCCCTTCGGCAACGGGGGCACAGGCTCGCCTGAACAACGTCCCCGTGGCAGGGAAAACCGGCACCGGGCGGTATGAAAACACCTATGACAACTGGTTTGTGGGGGTAACCCCCGGGTATTCGGTGGCGGTGTGGCACGGACAGCACAAAGAGGGCAACCTTGCCCCCAACTTATTCAAAAACGCGGTGGAACAATTTTTCCATGAAGAAAAGGCAACCTTCCCCACCTGCTCCACCGTGGAGACCGGATTGTATTGCACCGCCACAGGAAACTTGTGGACTTCCAAATGCTTTGGCATGGTGAAAGGATACGGCAAGGCAGGGGACGGGACGAAGGTTTGTGATGAGTGTGATGCGTAGGCAACTGCGTTGCAGAGAAGAGAGAATAGAAAAGGTGTGGCGAGGGTCTCGCCACATTTTTATTTTATAAGATTCAAATTCATTTCCCAAAAATGAAAAAATTGTGATTTTGGGAAGTGAAAGGTTTGGCCACATTGGGAATTAGTTGGTGGAAAGACTTTTTGTTGACTAAAGTGCTAAAATATTGTATAATAGAATTATGGTATACATAGTTTTATCAAAGGAGTGTTGTTTATGACCCAGGCAAGACGGATCCTGGCTTTGGTGTTGGCGTTGCTGGTTGGGCTTTTGTCCTATCCTATGGCGCTGGCAGAAGGCACAACGGAAATTGTTTTGGACCAGACCTTCGACATTGTAGTGGGAACCGAAGGGGAGCGGGTATATTTTGCCTTTACCCCTGCCGAAACCGGAACCTACGTATTTGAAACCTACGGCGGATATAACACCTTTATTACAGTGTACGACGCCGAAGGGGCTGGGCTTGCCCAGGACGATGACAGCGGAGACGGCTTGAACTGTTTGGTGGGGTACACCTACCAGGCGGGGCAGACCTATACCCTGGAATTTTCCATGGAAGGCACAGGTACGGTGTCGGCACAGATGCACCGCTCTCTCATTGCCGCCATTTATGCGGACCCCATGACCCTGATTCAGGGGTACGACAGCCAGAAAATAGAAATATATGATGACCAAGGGAATGTATCCGGCTATTGGCATCATTACGAATTCGGCAATTATTGGTATCAGATCGAACTCACCGACGGCACAGTGTGGGACGCTTGCGGACCCAGCTGTTATGCCGGGGATCGCTGGCTGACCATCAATTTCCTTCACGACCAGGATATGGATCACCCCTGGCTGGTGGGGGACAAACAGCAGGTCACCATTCGGGTGGAAGGCTTTGAAACCACCGTGGCAGTTTCCATTGAGGAAAGCCCCGTTGTTTCGGTGAGCCATGAAGACGTGGAACTGATTGCCGGTGCCGGCAACATGGTTTGCGACGAGTATTACGATGCCGAAACCGACAGTTGGAGCAGTTCCCCCACCTATATGCATTATCCTGTGGAACTGCGGGATTACACTGTGACATTGAAGGACGGCACCAAAGTGCAGGCAGTGGGCAGTGCCTTTGAATATCAAGGGAAATATTATGAACCTTCTCTTTCCTTTGAGCAGGATTATAACCACCAATGGAGCCAAGGAAATTCTTATCCCGTAACCGCCACCATTTGGGGCTATGAACACACCTTTAACGCGACGGTTGTGCCCTCTCCCGTAAAATCAGTGACGGTGGAACCCATTGTCTACATTGAAGGCACCAATGCAGATTTAACCTGCGACTGGGATGGTGACCAATACACCGATTATTATTCTGCTTACCACCTGCAACCCGAAACCTATACCATCACCCTGCAGGATGGTACGCAATATAAAAACGAGGGCTTTGAATACAAGGGACAATGGTATTCTCTCAATGTGAACGATCCCCAGAGTTTTGAAAATCAATGGAACGTTGGCACCTACACGGTGGAAGCCGACGTTGCAGGGTATCAATTCACCTATCCCGTCACCATTGTGGAAAACCCTGTGGCTTCGGTGACCTTTGAACATACCACTGTGGTGGAACACACCGACGGGGAGTATATCCGGGACTATATTCCCGGGGAAAGCCCGGAAGACAACGGCACCTATACCGATGAATATTATTGCTATGACGTTTATCCCAATTACACCATTACCCTGAAAGACGGCACCACCTATGGCGCTGATGACATCATGGTCTATCAGGGTCGGGAATACGGCATGACCTATTACAACGGGGAAAACCAAAGTTATGAACAACAATGGACCGTCGGTAACACCTATTATGGGGTGGCGGAACTTGCAGGGGTGAAATACAACTACCCTGTGACCATTGAAGCCTGCCCTGTGGAAAAGGTGGAAGTGGAACCCGTTACCGTTCTGGAAGGGAAAGACGGGTATTATGATCGGGACTGGATCCAGGTGCCCGGGGAAGAACCCACCCAGCAAACTCCCGAATATTTTGTATACAGTTTCTCCATGAATGGCATCAAGGTTACTTTGAAAGACGGTACCGTATTCCGTGCCGATCAGGAATTGGTTGTATATCAAGGCAGAATCTATGACTTTACCTATTATCCCGACGACGCCCAGTCTTACGAAACCGCCTGGACGGCGGGCAACACCTATCCTGTGAAATTTTCCGTTTTAGGGTATGAAGGCACCTTTGACGTGACCGTGGCGGGGGACGCTTCCAACGACACCTTTCAAGCCGTGGCAACCCCCGACGGGGTAATCATTACCGATTACCTGGGTGACACTTGGGCAGAAACTCTGGAAATTCCTGCCACTTTGGGGGGCAAACCCGTTATCGGGGTTACCGCCTTTGAAAATTATAACGATATCAAACAGGTTGTGATTCCCGACAGCGTAGTGACCCTGGGGGATGATTTCTTTGGTCGTTTCAATATGCTGAATTCGGTTACCCTGGGGGCAGGGGTGAAAAACCTTACCCAGGAAACCTTCCTGAATTGCTGGGATCTGGAAAGCATTTCGGTGGGGGAAAATAACCCCTATTTCACCACGGTGGACGGGGTGCTTTACAATAAAGAGATCACCAAATTGATTGCTTGCCCCATCATGAAAGAGGGCGGGCTGACAGTGCCCAAAACCTGTACGGATCTGTCGGTACTGGACCATGAATTTTACGCCGGCCTTTCGGTGGGCTATGAAGAAGGGCATCCCGATTTTATCACGGTGGACGGGGTAACCTACTCCAAAGACATGAAAACCGTGGTTTCCTGCAACAAAGCCAAAGCAGGGGAATATATCATGCCTGACAGCGTGGAAACCATTGCGCCCAAGGCATTTTTGGATTGCACCGAACTCACCAAAGTGACCGTGGCACCCAAGGTGACCGAAATTGTATACAGCGCCTTTGCAGGATGTGAAAATCTCAGCAAAGTGGAACTGCCTCAAGGGGTGGTTTCCATTGGGGAATACGCCTTCGGCATGAGCCACAGCCTGAAAAATATTGACCTGCCTGACAGTTTGCAGACCATTGAAACCGAAGCCTTCTATGAAAGCGGGCTGACTCGTCTGGTTGTGCCGGACAGCGTAAAAGAAATTGCAGGAAAAGCCTTCCAATACAGTCAGATCTCTCTGCTGGATTTAGGGAAGGGCGTGCAGTCCATTGGGGTGAACGCCTTCTTTGCCACCCCTGTGAAATACGTCACCCTGCCGGACAGCCTGACCAATTTAGGGGCCTATGCCTTTGCCGGGTGCGGTGCCATGGAAAGCCTGAAGATCGGTAAGGGACTCACCCAAATCAACCCCGGCGCCTTTGAAGGAAGCGGGCTGGCCAGTGTCACCATTCCCGCCACGGTGGAATTCATTGGGGAATCTGCTTTCGCCAACGGCATGTTGCAACAGGTGGATATTCAAAATCCCGCTTGTAAGCTGGACGATTTCGCCTTTGCCAACTGTGAACTCACCTCTCTGACCCTGGGCAATGAAATGACCGCCATTCCCGAAGGGGCATTCCGTAACAATAACATCAAGGAACTTACCATTCCCGAAAGCGTGACCTCTTTGGTATACGGCGCGTTCTGGAGTTGCCAAGCCCTGGAAACCATTACGCTACCCAAAAATCTTACCCACGTGGGGGGTCACGTGTTTGACGACACCCTTTGGTTTGACCGCCAGAACGACGGGGTTGTGAAAAAAGATTACGTTGTGTTCGGTTGGAAAGGGGATAAGGATAACGCCACCTCCTTTGCTTTGGAAGAAGGCCTTACCCTGATTGCCGATTACGCTTTTGAAGATTGTGACAAGTTGCAAAGTGTCACCTTACCCCAGACTGCCAAGAGCATAGGGGCTTACGCTTTCTACGGCTGTAAAGCCTTGGAATACATTCGGATTCCCGCCTCGGTGACTTATATTGGGGAAGGGGCGTTCCGAGGGTGCCAGAATCTTACCAACATGGAACTGGATGCCGGCAACCCGGTATATGAACTCAAAGAGGGCAAACTTTGCGATAAATCGGGGAACGTGATCTTCGACCCGGTTAAAGAAAATACCGTCGCCTATCTGGATTCCTTTGGGGGACCCTACAAAACCCATTATCAGGTGGGGGACACCATTGACACCACCGGCATCCAACTGCTGGTGGGCTATCAAAGCGGATTTTATGAATTTATTTCCGACGGATATACGGTGGAAGCAGGGTCTACTCAAGAGCCCGGCTGGGTGGACGTTGTGGTGACTTACGGCGGAAAAACCGTAACCTATACCGTAACGGTTGCCCCGAAGGATGAACCCCATGAAAAACAAATCACCGGGGCCCAACTTCTTTCCTATCCCACCAAGAAAACCTATCTTGCCGGGGAACCCCTGGACACCACAGGTTTGAAATTCAAGGTCTATTATTCCGACGGCACCACCCAGGTGGTACAGGGAGAAACCCTGGATACCGACTATTTGACCCTGGACTATAGTCCTTATAAAGCAGGACCTCAAACCGTTTGGGGCGAATACTACAGCTGTCAATTCACCTTTGCCATTGTTGTGGAATGTACCCATGAAAACCAATGGGTGGTGAGTGCTGTGCCTTCCACCTGCTGTGTGCAGGGTCATGAAGAATACGTCCTTTGTTCCGATTGCGGACAAATGGTCAGCGGGTCGGGCGACCTGTTGCCTCTGGATAAAACCAACCATGCCGGCGGTGTGAAAAAAGTGGGCTACATTGCTCCCACCTGTCTTGCCGAAGGCTACACCGGGGACGGTTACTGTGTCGGTTGCGGAGAACATCTGCATGATGGCAAGGTGCTGGATGAAATCGGGCATCGTGTGGAAAATTGGACAGTGACCAAAGAAGCCTCTGCTTCGGCAGGCGGAGAAAAGAAAGGTACTTGTGTTCATTGTAAGGAAGAATTTACCGTACAAACCGGGAAACTGGTGACAGGTGCCACGGTGAAAACCGAAGGTATGGAACAGGTGACCTTACAGGCGAATGAAGATACCGTGCTTCCCGAAGATGCCATGTTTGTGGCAAAGGATGTGTCGGCAGAACTGGATTACCTGCAGGAACACGACCTGCAACAAGCCCTGCTTAACGCCTACGGGGAATTGAACCCGGTGGTGGTGCTGGATCTGAGTCTGGTGACCCGTCAGACCGCTACAGACGGCGCTGTGATGGAAGACGAAAAAGTGGACTTCGACGGGGCAGTGACCGTTACCATTCCTCTGCCTGACGCCATGAAAAACAGCGACAAGACCTATCTGTTGTATCACGTGAAGGACGACGGCACCGCCGAAGCAGTGGAATATACTGTGGAGGGGGATACCATCACCTTTGTTGCCACAGGATTCAGTTATTACACCTTCGCCTATGATCCCTATGGTTCCGAAGCCTGGATTCCCATAGGAGACATTAACCAAGACGGACAGATCAACGCTAAGGATGCCTTGTTGGCACTGCGTATGGCGGTTGGTAAATATGAAGCTTCCGAAGAACAATGGTGGGCTGGCGACGTCAACGAAGACGGCGACGTCAACGCCAAAGACGCTTTGGAAATCTTGAAATTTGCCGTGGGCAAACCCTCCAAACTGGATGCGTATTACGGCGAAGAGTAAAGGGAAATAACAAAAGCGGGGAAATCATTACGATTTCCCCGTTTTTTATGGTTGTTGGAATGATATTGCAATTCTTTTCAAGGTATGATATACTTATTCACGTAAGGTATTAGCCATATACGGTAGGCGGTTCGTCCCCCGATTTAACGGGGGTTTCTTACCCCCGAAAGGGGGTGGAGTGTTGTTCCCGCTGCCGGTGGCAGATGAAGGGAACAATGCGACGGTGCCGCGGTCGAAAAAAGCCAAGGAAAAGTGCGAAGCACCCGCAGGCTTGTTCGGGCACCGCAAACGGGTGCCAATGGAGTACATAACGGTAATTTTGATTATTGTTTTATATACCATTATTGCAATAAAAAAGAAATAAACCGCCCTCGTCCAAAAGTAGCGGTTTATTTCTAACCAATCATTGAGGACTAACCGTCTACTGGTTAGTACCCTACACCCCTATTATACAGACCCTATGGGGTTTTGTCAACTAAAAACCGTTTTTTTGCCAATTCTTTCGGGAATTGGTTGTTGTTTTTTTGTGGGAGAAACCATGAGTTTCAGGGAGAAATTGGCAAAAAATAGAAGATATTGGCAGATGAAGTCGATATCCTTGCAATTTTCTTTTTTATGGTATATACTATTATTGTCCAAAAAAAAACGGAATGACGAAAGGAAAAAAGAAAAATGAAAAAAGTAATTTGCAAAGTGGAATATGATACCGAAGTGGCAACCGTTGTTGCCAAAACCACCAGTGGCTTTTTTGGGGATGCCGACGGTTATGAAGAAACCCTGTATCAAATGCCTGACGGGAAATATTTCCTGTACGTAAACGGCGGGGAAGAATCCATTTATCCCGAAGAAAACATCAAACGGTTGTCGGCAGCGAAAGCCAAAGAATGGTTGGAACAACACTAAGGCGTTGAAATGAATTGTTTTGCAAAGCAAAACATGAATTGGCGATGCCATGAATTGCGCTTGGCGCATGAATTGCACCATAAGGTGCATTGCGGTAGGAATTGGTAAACCAATTCCAAATTTATAATATGTTCGTAGGGAGGCGTTGCGCCTCCCTTTTGTTATCTGAATTTTTTGTTAAATTTCTCAAAAAGACTGGACTTTTTTTAAGGTTGGTTTTATCATTATAGTGTATAATGAACCGAAAACTGTGAAAAAGAAAGGGGAGGGGAGCATGGCAAAAACAAAGAAAAAATCCTGGTTAAAATTCCGTCATCGGGTGATCACCAAGTTGGCGGAGTGGATCTTACATCCCTATTCCCGCCTGAAATACGGCATCAAAATTGAGAAGTTCAAAGAACAGGAAAATCGGCCTTACCTGATCTTATATAATCATCAGACCCCCTTTGACCAATTCTTTGTGGGTATTGCCTTTCGGGGGCCTGTGTATTACCTTGCCACCGAGGACATTTTCTCCAAAGGCTTTGTTTCTTCCTTACTGCGCTGGGCGGTGGCGCCCATTCCCATTAAAAAACAGACCACCGATCTGACGGCGGTAAAAACCTGTTTGCGGGTGGCAAAAGAAGGGGGAACCCTTTGCATTGCTCCCGAGGGCAACCGCACTTACAGCGGGCGCACCGAATACATGAGCCCGGGGATCGGCTCCCTTGCCAAACGGCTGAAATTGCCCATTGCCCTGTTTCACATTGAGGGGGGCTACGGCACTCATCCCCGCTGGAGCGACGGGGTTCGCAAGGGCAAAATGAAAGCTTACGTAGCCAAGGTCATTGCGCCGGAAGACTACGCCGACCTGACGGGAGACCAACTGTTTGAGTTGATTGAACAGGGGCTGTTTGTGGACGAAAATAAGGCGGACGGGTTGTTCCGTTCGGAGAAACGGGGGGAATACCTGGAACGCGCCATGTACGTTTGCCCCTTCTGCGGGCTTTCCACCTTTGAAAGCGGTGGCAATGAAATTGCCTGTAAAACCTGCGGACGTCGGCTGGTTTACGGGGAAGACAAGACCCTGACCGGGGTTGGCTTTGAGTTCCCCTTTTCCTTTGTGGGAGACTGGTACGATTACCAGAAGGAGTTTGTGAACAAGCTGGACGTGACCCAGCGGATTCTCGACCCCTATTATTCCGAACGGGTGGAATTGTGGGACGTAGAGGTCAACAAGAAAAAGACCTGCCTGGAGCAGAGTACCATCGCTTGTTTATACGGCAACCGCCTGACCATTGGGGAACGAATTTTGCCCTTTGAGGACATTACCTCCATGGCGGTATTGGGGCGGAACAAGCTGAATATTTATTATAACAATGCGGTGTGGCAACTGCGGGGGGACAAGGGCTTTAATGCCTTGAAATACCTTCACCTGTACCACCGTTACAAGAACATTGTGAAGGGTGAAGGAACCACCTTTTTGGGATTATAGAGGAGTGACCGTTATATGGATTGGGATTTTACCTTAGCCAATTATGATGCCGTGTGGAAGTTTTTGGTGCAACTGGGATTGTTGTTGCTGTTTTTAATGGTGGGGAATATTCTCCGCCGCACTATTCCCTGGTTTCGGAAATGTTTGATTCCCTCCGCGCTGTTGGGGGGCACCGTACTGCTGATGGTCAACACCATTACCAAGCAGTTTGGGGTGGTGCTGGTTGACAACCAGTTGATGCAGGTGGTAACCTACCATTGCCTTGCCATCGGATTTGCCGCCATGACTTTGAAGACCGAAAAAAGCACCCACAAAACCAACAATACCCAAGTGGTGGAATTTGGGGCTTTGCAAGGCGGTTGCTATATGTTGCAGGCTTTTGTGGGGCTGGGCATTACCCTGGTTTTGTTCCTTGCCACCCGTTACGGGGAACAGGTGGTTTCCTATATTTGCGGTTTGATTCTGCCCTTGGCTTACGGGCAGGGTCCCGGTAACGCCTTGAGTTGGGACATTAACTTTACCAATACCCCCGCCACCCAGTTTGCCGGCAACGGCAGTTTCGGGCTGTCTTTAGCGTCCATCGGGTTTGTGGTTGCCTCGGTGTTGGGCGTGCTTTACATCAACGTTTATAAAAAGAAAGGGCAATTACAGGTTCGTAACGCCCGTCCTGTGGAGCAAGGAGACCGGGGAGAAGACCAAAGCAACGAAATTCCCGATAACGAATCGGTGGATAAATTCACCTTGCAGGTGGGCTTTGTTGCCTTGGCGTACGCCCTTTCCTTTGGGTTTATGTGCCTGCTGGGTAAACTTTCAGCCTTTACCAACAGCATCGCCTGGGGCTTCAACTTTTTGTGGACGTCTTTGGCGGCCATGCTTATTAAAGTTGTGGTGAAACGGTTGCGCCGTCACAGTTTGATGCACCGCTCTTACATCAACAATTACCAGATGGACCGCATTTCCGGCTTTGCCTTTGACCTGATGATCGTTGCCGGGGTGGCAGCCATTGAGATCAACGACATTCGCAACTACATTCTGCCTGTGGTGATTTTGAGCGTAGTGGGTGCGGTGATTACGTATCTTTACATTCGCAAGGTGTCCAAGGAATGTTTCAAAGGCTTTGAACACGAAATGTTCTTAATGACCTACGGCACCATGACCGGCACCGCCTCCAACGGGATGATTTTAATGAAAGAGATCGACCCGGGCTTGCGGACACCTACTTCCAGTTTATACATTCTTTCCAACTTCCCCGCCATGGTGATGATCGCGCCCCTTTTGTTCTTATTGAGTTTTGCAGGGCAATCGGTCACCAACGCGGTGATTGCCTGCGGCATTTTCTTCGGGCTTTGGTTTGCTTACACCGTGTACCTGTTCCGTCGGAAGATCTTCAAGAAAAAGTATGCGGGCAAGGCGGTAGTTGAGTGGAAAGACGACACCGACTAAGGCGTTGTCATGAATTGTTTTGCTTTGCAAAACATGAATTGGCGATGTCATGAATTGCCAAGGGCAGGAATTTATAAACCGTTCGGACGAAACAGCAAAATGATGGGAAATACCAAGCCAACGCCTCCCTCTGATGAGGGAGGTGGCAAAACCGAAGGGTTTGACGGAGGGAGAGAATCCGCAGTATAACACGGTTTTTACTACCCCTCAGTCAGCTACGCTGACAGCTCCCCTGACAAGGGGAGCCCAGTTTGTCAAAAAAGTAATTTTCGACAAACTGAACCCCCCCGCTTATTCCAAGCGGGGGGGTTCTTTCAACTATGAAGTAAGTCCTGTAGCGGCGGTGATAACGCCGTTTTCAATGGTAACGCCCCAGGCGTCAATGGCGGCTTCCCCGTCGGGGTCTGCCTGAATGGCAGTTCCCAATACTTCGATGCGGAATTCATAACCGTTGGGAGCTGATCCGCTTCTAATAGCAAAATCGGTGAACAGTTCCTCAGTTTTGTTTGTGGTTGTAACCGGTTGTTTATGGTAATAATATCCATCGTCGCCTTGTACCCATGCCTCTGTATTGATGGTGAAGGTATAATCACAATTACATGAACTACTATCGATCGTTGCACTGGTACAAGGACAAGTACTGTCAAATTTCGGTTGGGTATAAAAAAGGGTGCCGTATTGGTTGGAGCCTAATTTTTCCCGATAATGGCAAATCAGCTCTACCCGAATATAAGCGTCCGCATTGCCGGTGTTGGTTACGGTTGCGGAAGCTGATCTCTGGGTTGCGGTAAAGGTGGTGTCGCAATCCACGTATGCTCCCTGAAGGGTGTAGGATTTGGAACCGTCAAATCCGGTGAGCCAGGCAAAGGTCACCCCGGCAGTGATGCCAAAAATCAAAAGCAGGGAAACCAGCAAGATATTCTTTTTATTCCAAAAGGGTTTTAAATGTCTGGCTTTCCATTCCATGCTGTTTTCCCTCCTTTCTTGAAATTTCAAAATAGATTATAGAACGTCGTAATCTTCCGCCGTTAACCATTTATCCTGGTGACGGGTCTGGCTGAAGGTAACAGTACGGGTTAAAACACTACGGTCATCACAAATTGCCTTATAGGTTAAGAGCGCAGTTCCTGCAGGGGTTAAATGAGTGGTGTTCAGGGCAGTGATGCGTCTATTATTCCACAGTTTTTTTGTTTTTGTTTCTTCAAGATATCGCCAAGACCAAGGTTGTTGTGTAATGGTATACCCGTTTAAAGGAAGATGTTTTATTTCTTCGGTGGTGTTGGGTTCCATGGAAAACTCAATGTTTACATGATTGGTTGCGGCATCGGTTCCCACAACGGTATAAACAAACCGTTGTTCCGGGTCAAGGGTGGTATCCACACCTTCGTTTACAACGTTGATGGTCATGTCCGGAGTAAATCCCACCAGATTGTCTAAGAAAAGGTCAGTGTTACGTGAATCATTGGTGCCGTTGGTCCCTAAATACGTAAGCCGAAAACTTGCTACGTTGGTAAAGTCGAAATCTTTGTTTTGGGTGGTATTCTGCTTTATCAATGCGCTCAATGTAAACATGATCCGCATACAGCC
>JAZNWL010000033.1:0-39709 GCA_045593325.1 Acutalibacteraceae bacterium
AATATCAATCTTAGAGCTGTTCTCGCTCATTCACGCTTTGCGTGTTTTGTGCGTGCTTTCAACGCACTTGCTTTTTTAGAAATTCCAGATTACTGAATTCTAAGGAGTTTTTCCTTCAAAACTTCCTCAAAAAAATCTCGGTGTCCTTCTATCGTTGTTTAATTTTCAAGGTCCGCTTGACTACCTCTCTCGAGGCGCCGTAAGTATGAATATACCACACTTACTTCCGTTTGTCAAGAACTTTTTTCGCTTTTTTTGAAGTTTTTTCAAACTTTCTCAATCCGCGGCGCGCTTTTTTTGAGCGCTCCGCTATAATACCAAATATAAACTCATTTGTCAACCCCTTTTTTCGATTTTTTTCACTTTTTTTCAATTTATTTTTCAAGGGGCTGCTTAACCGTGAAAATAGCATTGAAACCTGAAGGATTTTATGTTACCATAGCGGTAGATATTTTTTCTTTATATATAATGTAAGAGAACCCCCTTATTCCCCGTTAGGAGTTGGCGTTATGCAAAAGCGTTTAATAACCATTAGTGATATATCTTGCATGGGCAAATGTTCCCTGACCACCGCCCTGCCTATTATTTCTGCTTTGGGGCATGAATGTTGTATTCTGCCCACCAGTTTACTTTCGGCACACACTGCCGCGTTCCCCGAATATACCTTTTCGGATCTGACAGAGCAGTTGACCGATATCGTAGGCCATTTTGAAAAACGGAAGGTTGCCTTCCATGGGATTCTTACAGGATACCTGACTGGGCCTGCCCAATCCAAACTGGTGGAGCAATTTATTGAAACTTTTGGCGACCATAAAATTCCTGTGGTGGTGGATCCCATTCTGGGGGACCACGGAAAACTGTATGCAGGATTTACCGATGCCCACGTGAAAGCCGCCCGTGACCTTTGTCGGCACGCCCACTATATTTTACCAAACCTTACCGAAGCGGCTTTACTTTTGGATCAACCTTTGCCCACCCACAGCGAGAGCTATTCCATGAAGGAAATTCATGCCCTGGCAAAGGAACTTACCCATTTGCAGGTGAACAAGGTTATCATCACAGGGGTTCCCAAGGACGGCACGGTTGGTATTGTGGGGTACGACAAAGAAACCGATGAATGGTTTGAATATTTCAACCGCCGCCAACAAGGGGTATTCCATGGAACGGGAGATATTTTTGCCGCCGCTTTCTTTGGAGGGCTTTGCCATGGACTTTCCTGGATCACCGCCGCGCAGAAAGCCGCAGATTTCACCACCCAGTGTGTTCGTGCCACTGCCGCTGACCCTACCGCCCGCAGTTACGGCACCAATTTTGAAGAATGTTTACACAGTCCTGTTTTGAAAGACCTGATGAATCGGGAGGATGCCCAATGATCTACCTTGTGGAAGATGATGCCAGTATTCGGGAGTTGGTGGTTTACACTTTAAACAGTTCCGGATATGAAACGGTTGGTTTTGCCACTCCTACCTCCTTTTGGGATGCCATGGAAAAGAGTAACCCCGATTTGATTTTATTGGATATTATGCTCCCGGGGGAAGACGGCATTTCTATTTTGAAAAAACTACGGGATTGCCCAGAAACCCAAGGATTACCCATTATGATGGTTACTGCCAAATCGGCAGAGTACGATAAGGTTCAGGGGTTGGACAGTGGGGCTGATGATTACATTACAAAACCCTTTGGGATGTTGGAACTGGTTTCTCGAGTGAAAGCCCTGCTTCGCCGTACCAAATCCCCGGTCATCCATTCCCTTACCTACGGGGAGATTGCCGTGAACCCCGATGCCCGCACGGTTACGGTACAAGGACAACCCGTTGTGGTTACCTTAAAAGAATTTGAATTGCTCCATTTGTTTTTGCAACATCCCGCCAAAGTGTTTGAACGGGAAGAACTGCTGGAACGAATTTGGGGATACACCTTCGAAGGGGAAAGCCGAACCTTGGACGTGCACATTCGTACCCTTCGTCAAAAATTAGGAGATTGCGGAAAATATATTGAAACGGTGCGAGGCATCGGCTACAAATTGGGAGAGGTGGAACATGACTAAACGAATTTTTCGTTCCTTGTGTTTTTTATCAACCTTAATTTTAATTTTAGGATTCATTTTTACCACCATTGTAACGTATCGTCAAACAACCCTTGAAAGAAAAAACCAATTTCATAATTATGCCTATTATATTCAGGAACTCATTGAACAACAAGGCATAAAAGCATTGAACTCTGACACTGCCATTGTTAAGGAAAACACTAAGATTGTGTGTAGAAACGGTTCAACCGATGAATTGTTATACACCTTTGACCCATCGTTTCCTGAAGATGCTTCCACGTACACCTTCGAAACACGATTAACCGATGGCACCACGCTTCAAATTACAACTGTACTACCCTCTATGCGAGACGTATTACAAGAGTTACTCCCATCCTATATCATCGTCCTTTGGATCTTTCTTGTTATTACCCTGTCCGTTTCCTATGGGCTTGCCAAATTCATAGTAAAACCCATTAAAGAAATTGATTTGAAAAGCCCAAAACCGGAGTTGGTATACCCGGAACTAAAACCTTTGGTGCAAAAACTCGCCAACCAAAACCAAACCATTCGTACACAAATGGTGGATTTATTTGAACAACAACAAAAGTTCGACACCTTTACCGAGAACATGAGTGAAGGGATGCTGATTGTCGATCGGGAAGGCAAGCTGGTTTCTTACAATGGGGCGGCATCGGGTATTCTTTCTATTTCTTTGGACCACAAGGGCAAAGAGGTTTCCCATCTTTCCCCCTCCCCTGCTTTTTTGGCGGTGATGAACGATGCCTTGGAAGGCAAACACGCTCAACAGTTGATTCCTATGTTTGACCGCACCTACCAGGTCATCGGCAACCCCATTAAGGTGAAAGAGGAACTCATGGGAGCGGTGCTGGCTTTATTGGACGTTACCGAGCGGGAAGAACGGGACCGACTGCGTCAGGAATTTTCCGCCAACGTTTCCCACGAACTGAAAACCCCTTTGACTTCCATTTCGGGATTTGCGGAAATTATGATGAACGGTTTGGCAAAGCCCCAGGACATGCGTCATTTTGCCTCCCGTATTTATGACGAAGCCCAACGGCTGATTTTACTGATCGGGGATATTATTCAGCTATCCCGTTTGGAAGAAAAGGATTTGTCCGCACAGATTGAACAGGTTGACCTGTATGAAATTGCTTCAGAAATCTATACCCGTTTACAACACGATGCCAAACAAAAGAAAATTGACTTTCGGTTGCAAGGCAGTTCTTGTTTTGTCCAGGGGATTCCCCACATTCTGGATGAAATGATATACAACCTCTGCGACAACGCCATTAAATACAATCGGGAAAAGGGTAGCGTTACCCTAACGGTAATTCCCAGAGAACAGGATATCATGGTGGCGGTTGCCGACACGGGAATCGGGATTCCCTTTGAAGAACAAGAACGGGTATTTGAGCGATTCTACCGCATTGACAAAAGCCATTCCAAGGAAATCGGCGGCACAGGGCTAGGGCTTTCCATTGTAAAACACGGGGCAGTCTTTCACGAGGCAACCTTGCAACTAGAAAGCGTTCCTGATGAAGGAACCTGCATTACCTTGTTATTTCCCAAGTGCCAATAAGAAAGGAACATCTCAATGATTCGTCCCATAACCAAAGAAGATAAAAACATTTTTTTGATTCTTGCCAAAGCCTTTTATTCTTCACCTGCGGTAGCACATTCGGTGCCCACCAAACATCATCTGATTACTTTTGAACAGTTGATGAAAGACAACACCTATGCCGAATGTTATATGATAGAGTACAACGGCAAGGTGGTTGGATATGCCCTGCTTGCCAAAACCTTTTCCCAGGAAGCGGGCGGCATGGTGGTTTGGATCGAAGAATTATTCATTCTGCCGGAATACCGCAACAAGGGTTTAGGCAAAGAATTTTTCACCTTTGTAAAAGAAACCATGGAGCCTCATATTGCCCGTGTTCGATTGGAAGTGGAGCCTGACAATACCGATGCCATTCGGCTGTACCAACAAATGGGATTTGAAGTTTTATCTTATAAGCAGATGATAAAAGAATGTAAATAAAACGAAACCGCTTGACAGAAATGTCAGGCGGTTTTTGTATAAAAAATTACCAACGGTTCATACTAATTTTGAAAACAACAAAGGAGTATGACCGTATGGGAAAAATCAAATTTGATGATAATAAATCCATTATCAAAAACAAAGCCTTTTACATTGCCTTGGTGGTTTGTCTGGTGGCCTTGGGGCTGACCTCTTATGCCACGGTTACCCGCCTCAATCAACATCAGGTCACCGAATCGGTTCCTGACACCCCTTCCGCTACGGAATCTTTTTCCGCGGTGGACCAATCGTTAAGCAACGTTTCCTATCCCGAAGACACAAGCACCCCTGATGACACAGCCGACGACGAATCCCTTGCCACCGCCACCGATTCCCCTGTGGAGGACGACAGCGTACTGGTGGGGGCGGCCCCCTTTTTCACCTTGCCTGTGGCGGGGGAAATGATAAAAGAGTACGATGAAAAAGCCTTGCAATATTCCGAAACCTACAAAGACTGGCGTTTGCATTTGGGCATTGACTTTGCCGGGGAAAAAGGAAGTCCCGTTTATTCCTGCGCTCACGGCGTGGTGGAAGACATTTACAATGACCCTTCCCTTGGAACGGTGGTTGCCATTGACCACGGTGAAGGCATTGTTGCCTATTATTGCGGACTCAACACCAAACCTGTGGTAAAAACAGGAGAAGAATTGGAAGCAGGAAAACAAATCGGGGTGATCGACACCATTCCCAGCGAATGTGTGGAACAACCGCATCTTCATTTTTATATGGAAAAAGACGGGGTACCCATTTCTCCTTTGGATATGATTACCGGGTAAGAAAGGGGCTGTAACCATGTCAAAAAGTTTCAGAAAATCCAGACGAAGAACGGTGCGGTATATCAGTTTTTCGGTTGCCCTGGTGATTGCCCTGGCAGGAGGAATTGGCACTACGGCAATGACTGCTAACCGTTACCGCACCCAACTGGAATACACCTATGAACGGGGGTTATCGGAACTCTCGGAGCATTTAAACAAAATTGAAACCACCCTGACCAAGGGCATTTATGCAGGAACGGCGGCAGGCGCCACCAATCTTGCCATGACCCTGTGGAGTGAATCGGGGGCGGCGAAAAGTTGCCTTTCTCAAATTCCCACCTATGGCACCGACCTTGCCAACACCTATAAATTCCTTTCTCAGGTGGGGGAATATTCCCTGGCTCTTGCCAAAAATCTGCAACGGGGACAGGGGATCACCGAGGAGGAACATCAAACCCTCACCGAACTTGCCGCCCGCTCACAAACCATGTCCGACACCATTGACGACCTTTGCACCCAAATGGAGCAATCCGGCGGATGGAAAGACCAGATCTCCAACGTAGTGGAACAAAACGAACCCACCCAGGCGGCTAATACGTTATTTGACAGTTTAAAGAATCTGGAAGAAACCGTGTCCGACTACCCTACCCTTTTATATGACGGGCCTTTCTCGGAACACATTTTACAGGCTACTCCCAAACTGTTGGAAGACCTTTCGGTGGTTACCGAAACAGGCGCTCGCTGGCAACTGGCACATTATCTGAACCTGGATGCCAACACCCTGGGAGAAGCGGTTTTGATGGAAAAAGGAACCATTCCTTCTTACGTTTATACCACCGACCAACTCACCGCCGCGGTTACCCGCCAAGGGGGACACATCAGTTATTTTAACGTTCTGCGGCAAGTGGGGGAACCCACCCTGCAATATGAAGAAGCCGTTCCCATTGCGAAAGCCTTTTTGAAAACCATGGGACTGGGAGAGTTCAAGGAAAGTTATTACACGGTCAGCGAAGGGGTTTGCCTGATCAACTTTGCCTATCTGGAAGGAGACGTAGTGTGCTACACCGATTTAATTAAAATCGGTGTTGCCTTGGACAACGGCGATATTGTCAGTTACAACGCCCAAGGGTATATTATGAACCACACCAACCGCAATCTCCCCACTCCCCGGTATACAGTGAAGGATGCCAAAAAGGTGCTGTCACCTTACGTAACGGTGAAAAGCAGTGGAATTGCCATTATTCCCTTAAACGCACGGGTGGAAAAACTGTGTTATGAGTTTTTGTGCCAAGGGCAAGAGGAAGAAGAACTGCTGATTTACGTGAACGCTGACACCCTGGAAGAAGAATCCTTGCTGATTGTACTGAAAACCGATGGGGGCACCTTAACCATTTAACAAAGAATCATTCCTGTATAGCGAAAAGCCAACCAAGGAGCATTCCTTGATTGGCTTTTTACTTTTATATAATGGCAAGTCCCCGAAGCACAGCGGTAATGAGGAATAAACTTACCATGGATGCTACCGAGGTCCACACCACGTATTGGCGAGCCAATTCGTCATCCCCGCCAATGGAAGTCACCATAATGGCGCTGGATACCGCCACGGGAGAACCGAATAAAGCGATGAGAGAACCATACTCCCCTGCCCCGCAGGAAATCCATCCCAATCGGCAACAAAGATAGGTTAAGGAAAGACCGATAACAGGTGCAATCAACACACGGAACACTGTACCAAACACAATGTTTTTCAGTTTTCCTCCAATGGTTTTGAAATTCAAAAGTCCGCCCATGATGATCAGCGCCAAGGGACCTGAACTTTGGTGGAGCCAACGAACACATTTAAAAAACCAGGGTAAATTGTTTTCAATGGTAAACAAAGGTTGACCCAATTCATTCAGAGGTAACCAACTGCGGATTGCCAAACAAACAAGCCCTGCCACGGCTGCTAAAATCAAAGGATTTTTGACAATATCGATAATGATCTTTTTAGGAGAATGACCCTTTTCGCCCCCTGCGTACACGGTGAGTAAAATCACCGCCAACACATTGAACAAGGGTATGGTGAATGCCGAAAGCACCGCCGCCATGGCTGCCGCCGAAGCGCCCCCTAAGGATTCCGCCAGAGGAAGCCCAATAATGGCAAAATTGGAACGGAAAGCGCACTGCACAAACACCCCTTTGGCACCTCTGGGATGGATGAACAGTTTGGAGCAAACCAGCCCCAAACCGCACAGCAACAAAACCACAGCACAGGAAAACAGCACCAACGACCAGTTGAAAGAGTCAATTCCTTCCACCTCATAAATATTATGAAAAATGGTCATGGGTAATAACACCTTGAACACCAATTTGTTGCCAAGGGTTAAAAAGTCTGTATTAAAAAAGTTTGCCCGTTTCAATAAATACCCCAACAGCAACAACAACAGCAAGGGCATAACCGCATTAAATGCAAATAAAAATACCGAAATCAATGGTTTCACCTCGTTTCCCATTGTACCACAAAGTTCACATTTTGCAAACAAAAAATCTCCCGCCGTTTATCAGACAGCGGGAGAAAAACAATCTTTAGAAAAGTCCGGTGATAACACCGTTTTCGTCAACGTCGATCCGCTCTGCGGCAGGGACTTTGGGAAGACCGGGCATGGTCATGATATCCCCGGTGAGCACTACAATGAAGCCTGCCCCTGCTGAAACTTTCATGCTACGAACCGTAACATCAAAGTTTTCGGGTGCGCCTAATTTGGTGGGGTCATCGGAAAAACTGTATTGGGTCTTGGCAACGCAAATGGGAAGATTGCCAAAGCCCATGGCTTCCAGTTGTTCCATTTCTTTCCGGGCTTTGGGGGTTAAAATAACCCCGTTGCCCCCGTACACCTTTTGCACCAAGGCATTGATTTTTTCTTCAATGGATAGTTCATCGGTATAGCTGAATTGGAAATTGGGGGTTTCTTCTTCACAAAGACGAACCACTTCTTTTGCCAGTTCAACGCCACCTGCGCCACCTTCTGCCCAAACGTTGGATAGCACCACGTTTACACCCAGAGCTTTGCATTTTTCAATAATGCATTCCACTTCTTTGTCGGTGTCGGTGGGGAAACGGTTGACTGCAACCACACAGGGTAAACCGTAAACGTTTTTCATATTGGAAACGTGACGAAGGAGATTGGGAATACCTTTTTCCAAAGCCACCAAATCTTCTTCACCCAACTGGGTTTTTGCCAGACCGCCATGCATTTTCAAAGCACGAATGGTGGCAACCACCACAACAGCCGAAGGAGTCAGCCCTGCCATGCGGCATTTAATGTCCAGGAATTTTTCTGCCCCCAAGTCAGCACCAAAGCCCGCTTCGGTAACAGCGTAATCCCCCATTTTCAATGCCATTTTGGTTGCCATAACCGAGTTGCACCCGTGGGCAATGTTAGCAAAAGGACCACCGTGTACAAAGGCAGGAGTACCTTCCAGAGATTGCACCAAATTGGGCTTAATGGCATCTTTCAAAAGGGCGGTCATTGCCCCTTGGGCTTTCAGTTGACCACAGGTAACAGGTTGATTGTCGTAGGTATAACCCACAATAATACGGGCAAGGCGTTCCTTTAAGTCGCTTAAGGAGTTGGAAAGGCACAGCACTGCCATGATCTCACTGGCAACGGTAATGTCAAACCCGTCTTCCCGAGGAACACCGTTGACTTTACCGCCCAAACCGTCCACCACGTTCCGCAGTTGACGGTCGTTCATATCCACACACCGTTTCCAGGTGATGCGGCGGGTATCAATGCCCAATTCATTGCCTTGGTGGATATGGTTATCCAGCATGGCTGCCAACAGGTTGTTGGCGGCGCCAATGGCATGGAAGTCCCCAGTGAAGTGCAGGTTAATATCTTCCATGGGAACCACCTGGGCATAGCCGCCCCCTGCGGCGCCCCCTTTAATGCCGAACACAGGGCCTAAAGAGGGTTCCCGCAAGGCAACGGTTACGTCTTTGCCAATGCGGCGAAGACCGTCTGCCAGACCGATGGTGGTGGTGGTTTTCCCTTCCCCTGCAGGGGTGGGAGTAATGGCGGTAACCAAAATCAATTTTCCGTCAGGCTTGGTTGCATCCTGCAACAAAGACAGGTCAATTTTTGCCTTATATTTTCCGTAATGTTCCAAATACCTTTCATCCACGTGAGCAGTTTTGGCAATTTCAGAAATGGGTTGCATGTTACATTGCTGGGCAATTTCGATATCGGTAAGATAAGCCATTTGTTACACCCCTATATCATCAGGATTTTTTAAAGTATTTTACAGCGGATTCAAAGAGTTTCATATCATATTCCCCGGGCACGTTGCGGTAAAGTCCACTGCCGATCCGTTCGGAGTGACCCATTTTTCCCAACACACGACCGTCGGGAGAGGTAATCCCTTCGATGGCAGCCATGGAGTTATTGGGGTTAAACCGAACTTCGTTGGTGGCATTGCCCGAGAAGTCTACGTATTGGGTGGCAATCTGGCCGTTCTGAGCCAGTTGTTCAATCAAAGCATCTTCTGCCAGAAAACGACCTTCCCCGTGGGAGATGGGAACCATAAATACGTCCCCAACTTCACAAGCGGCAAGCCAAGGAGATTTGTTGGATGCCACGCGGGTGGCAACCATGCGGGATTGGTGGCGACCGATGGTGTTGAAGGTCAAAGTGGGGCAATGTTCATCGGTATCCATGATTTTGCCGTAGGGAACCAAGCCCAATTTAATGAGAGCCTGGAAGCCGTTACAGATCCCCAGCATCAAGCCGTCCCGGTGATCCAGCATATCGGTTACCTGTTCTTTAATGGCATCGTTGCGGAAGAAGGCGGTAATGAACTTACCCGAACCATCGGGTTCGTCCCCGCCGGAGAACCCACCGGGAATCATAATCATTTGAGCCTTGGCGGCCTTAGCGGCAAATTCTTCCACGCTTCTGGCAATGCCATCGGCGGAAAGGTTGTTGATCACAAAGATCTCAGCATCGGCACCGGCATCACGCATTACTTTGGCGGAATCGTATTCACAGTTGGTGCCGGGGAAGGCGGGAATCAAAACCTTGGGACGAACCACTGCCAATTTGGGTTGTACCCGAGTAGCAGCAGGAGCCGAGAAGGTTTTGGGTGCTTCCCCTTTGGCGGGAATATTGCAACTGTAAACAGGTTCCAGTTTGTTTTCGTAAACGTCGCAAAGGGTTGCGAGGCTCAAGGTTTCTTCGCCCTTTACCATGGTGGGTTCATGGGTAATGGTACCAATGAGTTTGCCCATCTGGATATCATCGGTAACTTCCAAAAGGAAAGAGCCGTAAGCATAACCGAAAATGTCATCCATGGATAATTCAGCATTGTATTCAAAACCGAAACCGTTACCCATTGCCATTTTAAGCACTGCTTCTGCCACGCCACCCAAACCGGGAGTGTAAGCGGCAACCACTTTGCCTTCTCTCATGAGTCTGGTAACGGTATCATACAAGGAAAGCAAAGAAGCGGTTTGGGGCAAATGATTTTCATCATAGTCAGGTTGAACCAAAACCACTTTATGCCCTGCTTCTTTGAATTCAGGAGAAACTACGTCAGAGGTTTTGCCGGTGGTAACGGCAAAGGAAACCAAGGTGGGAGGAACGTCCAATTTTTCGAAAGTACCGCTCATGGAGTCTTTCCCGCCAATAGCGGCAATACCCAATTCTTTTTGAGCACGGAAGGCACCAAGCAGGGCTGCCATGGGTTTCCCCCAACGGGCAGGGTCTTTCCCGGGACGTTCAAAGTATTCCTGGAAGGTTAAATATACGTCTTCAAAAGAAGCCCCGGTGGCAATCATTTTGGAAACCGATTCCACAACTGCCAGGTAAGCGCCGTGGAAGGGGCTCTTTTCGGTGATGAAGGGATTATATCCCCAAGCCATAAAGGAACAATCATCGGTATGGGCTTGTTCCATGGAGATTTTTTGCACCATGGCTTGAATGGGAGTTAATTGATTTTTACCCCCGAAAGGCATCAGCACAGTACCGGCACCAATGGTGGAGTCAAACCGTTCGGAAAGACCACGTTTGGAGCAGATGTTCAAATCCCCTGCCAAGGCGGTATATTCTTTCACAAAATCTTCACCCACTTGCTTTTTGTAGCAAGAAGGAGTGGTGGCGGCAACGTCGATGTGTTTTTCAGCCCCGTTGGAATTCAGGAATTCACGGCTGATATCTACAATGGTGTTGCCTTTCCAGGTCATGGTTAAACGGGGTTCTGCCTTCACGGTAGCAACCACGGTGGCTTCCAGGTTTTCTTTATGAGCCAACTCAATAAAGGTCTCCACGTCGGCAGGCTCTACCACAACTGCCATACGTTCCTGGGATTCACTGATAGCCAGTTCGGTGCCGTCCAACCCTTCGTATTTCTTGGGAACGGCATCCAGATCAATGGCAAGGCCGTCTGCCAATTCGCCGATGGCAACCGAAACACCGCCTGCACCAAAGTCGTTGCAACGTTTAATCAGTTTGCTGGCGACGGGGTTACGGAATAACCGTTGCAGTTTGCGTTCTTCGGGAGCATTCCCCTTTTGCACTTCTGCACCGCAGGAAGTTAAAGATTCCATGGTGTGGGATTTGGAAGACCCGGTGGCACCGCCACAACCGTCACGACCGGTACGACCGCCCAAAAGAATGACAACGTCGTCGGGATCGGGACGTTCACGGCGAACGTTTTCGGCGGGAGCGGCGGCGATTACCGCGCCGATCTCCATACGTTTGGCGGCATAACCGTCGTGATACAATTCATCAACAATACCGGTTGCCAAACCGATTTGGTTCCCGTAGGAAGAATAGCCTGCGGCAGCGGTGGTTACGATTTTCCGTTGAGGCAATTTCCCTGCCATGGTTTGGTCAAGGGGTTTCAAGGGATCCGCACCGCCGGTTACCCGCATGGCGCCGTACACGTAAGAACGGCCGGAAAGAGGGTCACGAATGGCACCGCCAATGCAGGTTGCCGCACCGCCGAAGGGTTCAATTTCGGTGGGATGGTTATGGGTTTCGTTTTTAAAGAGAAGCAACCAATCTTCCTTTTTCCCGTCAGCTTCCACCTGGATCTTCACGGTACAGGCATTGATTTCTTCCGATTCGTCTAATTTTTCTAATTTGCCGATGCTCTTCAAATATTTGGCGGCAAGGGTACCGATATCCATCAGGTTCACGGGTTTGGTACGACCCAAAGCCTTGCGGGTTTCCAGATAATCGTTATAAGCATCCTGCAACAAAGCATCCTCAAAGGTCACGTTGTCGATAGTGGTGAGGAAGGTGGTGTGACGGCAATGGTCAGACCAATAGGTGTCGATCATACGGATTTCGGTGATGGTGGGATCCCGTTGTTCCGAAATAAAATATTGTTGACAGAAGGCGATATCGTCTTCGTCCATTGCCAATCCGTAGTTTTTCACAAAAGCGGCAAGACCGTCTTTATCCAGTTGGCAGAAGCCTTCCAAAGTTTCCACTGTTTGAGGCAAATCATATTCCATTTGCAGAGTGGCAACGGGGTCTAACGATGCTTCCCGGGATTCTACGGGGTTGATAACGTATTTTTTAATGGCGGCAATTTCCGATTCACTTAAATTGCCGTATAACAAGTATACCCGAGCGGTACGAACCAAAGGGCGATCCCCTTTGGAGATGATCTGGATACATTGGGCGGCAGAATCTGCCCGTTGGTCAAACTGACCGGGCAAATATTCCACAGCAAACACCACGTTGGCATCGGTGGGGATATCATCCGAAAGAATGTCTAACTGGGGTTCGGAAAACACAGTGGTTTTGGCGTAGTTAAACAAGTCCTCCCCAATATTTTCCACATCATAACGGTTAAATAACCGTACTTTTTCTAAGGTATTGACCCCTAAAAAGGTACGGGCATCGCTTAAAAGCCCATTGGCTTCGTTGGCAAGCTCGGCTTTTTTCTCAACGTATACGCGATAAACCATAGCCCTTTACTCCTTTCCTGCTGCCAATGCCCGTGCCCCGATATCGTGGCGGAAATAGGCATTGTCAAAGTGGATTTTTTCTACTAAACCGTAAGCATTTTCAATGGCACTTTCCAAGGTTTCGGCAGTAGCAACCGCCCCCAGAACCCGTCCCCCGGCGGTGCAAAGAACACCGTCGTTGAGTTTTGCCCCTGCCACGTACACTTGATTTTCAATGTCGGCAGGAATGGTCAGGGGAAGTCCTGTTTCATATTTGCCGGGATACCCTTTGGATGCCATAACCACACAGCAGGCAGAGCCTTTGGAGAACCGAATTTCGGTGTCTTTCAAAGTGCCGTTGGTGGTTGCCATCATGGCTTCCAGCAGGTCGGTTTCCATCAGCGGCAGAACCACCTGGGTTTCAGGGTCACCAAACCGACAGTTATATTCAATCACTTTGGGGCCCTTGGGGGTAAGCATCAAGCCAAAATACAAGCAACCTTTAAAGGGTCGACCTTCGGCTTTCATGGCATTGATGGTGGGCAGGAAAATGGTTTCCATACAAACCTTTGCCACGTCATCGGTGTAATAGGGATTGGGAGCAATGGTGCCCATGCCGCCGGTGTTCAGGCCGGTGTCGTTATCCCCTGCCCGTTTATGGTCCATGGAAGAAACCATGGGAACCACCGTTTCCCCGTCGGTAAAGGAAAGCACCGAAACTTCGGGGCCGGTGAGGAATTCTTCCACGACGATCTGGTTACCGCTTTCCCCGAAGATTTTATCTTCCATCATGGAATGAACGGCATCCAGGGCTTCCTCACGGGTGGTTGCAATAACAACCCCTTTACCCAAAGCCAAACCGTCGGCTTTGATTACCGTGGGAATGGGAGCGGTTTGCAAATAGTCAGCCGCATCCCTTGCGTTATCAAACACAGCATATTCCGCCGTGGGAATGCCGTATTTTTTCATCAAATTCTTGGAAAACACCTTACTGCCTTCAATGATGGCGGCTTTGGCATCGGGTCCGAAACAAGGTACACCGATTTCATTCAAAGCATCCACGGCGCCTAATACCAAGGGGTCATCGGGAGCAACCACAGCGTAATCAATGGCGTTTTCTTTGGCGAAAGCCACGATTTTGTCAATTTCTTTGGCACCGATGGGAACCAGAGTGGCATCCCCAGCCATACCGCCGTTGCCAGGCAAAGCAAAAATCTCGGTAACGGTGGGATTTTCTTTTAATTTCTTAATGATGGCGTGTTCACGACCGCCACCACCCACAACCATAAGTTTCATTGTAACACCTCTATGGTAGATTATTCGTAAATGGGGAACTGAGCACAAAGTTCCATAACTTCTTGGCTGATACGGTCTTTGGAGGCTTCGTAATTTTCAGCAATTTCTTTCATCCAGCCTGCAATTTTTACCATTTCGGCTTCTTTAAAGCCACGGCTGGTAACGGCAGGAGTGCCCACACGAATTCCGCTGGTAACAAAGGGACTTTGGGGGTCGTTGGGGATGGTGTTTTTATTGACGGTGATGTGAACACTGTCCAAACGGGCTTCCATTTCTTTTCCGGTAATGCCGAAGGGTTGCAGGTCAAGAAGCATCAGGTGGTTATCGGTACCGCCGGAAACCACACGGAAGCCTTGTTTCACCAATTCGTCAGCCAGGACAGAAGCATTATTTACAATTTGAGTTTGATATTCTTTAAATTCGGGTTTCAAGGCTTCGCCCAAAGCAACGGCTTTGGCGGCAATGATATGCATCAAAGGACCGCCTTGAATACCAGGGAAAATGGCTTTGTCGATTTGTTTGGCAAATTGTTCTTTGCACAAAATCAAACCGCCACGGGGACCGCGCAAGGTTTTGTGGGTAGTGGTGGTAACCACGTCGGCATAAGGTACAGGGCTGGGATGCAAACCTGCGGCTACAAGACCGGCAATATGAGCCATATCCACCAAGTAGTAAGCGCCAACTTCATCGCAAATTTCACGAATTTTGGCAAAATCAATGGTACGGGAATAGGCACTGGCACCGGCAATAATCATTTTGGGTTTGCATTCTTTGGCGATGCGAAGCATATCGTCGTAATCCAAGGTTTCGCTGCCATCAGCCACACCGTAAGGAACAATATTGAAGTATTTACCGGAAATGTTTACGGGAGAACCGTGAGAAAGGTGACCGCCGTGAGCAAGATTTAAGCCCATCACGGTATCCCCTTGTTCCAAAAGACCAAAGAACACTGCCAAGTTGGCACTGGCACCGCTGTGGGGTTGCACGTTGGCATGGTCAGCACCGAACAATTTGCAAGCACGTTCTCTGGCGATGTTTTCCACCACGTCAACACAGTGACAACCACCGTAGTACCGTTTACCGGGGTAACCTTCAGCGTATTTGTTGGTAAGCACGGAACCTGCTGCCAACAATACGGCTTCGGAAACAATGTTTTCGGAAGCAATCAATTCAATGTTTTGCCGTTGACGGGTCAATTCGTCATTACAGGCAGAAAAAACTTCGTTATCAAATTCTTGTAATTTATCAAAAAACATAGATTTCATTCTCCTTTAATTTTAGTGATGGAACAACCGCATACCGGTAAATGCCATGATCATGTTATATTTATTGCAACATTCAATAACGATATCGTCACGAATGGAGCCACCGGGTTGGGCAATGTAAGAAACACCGCTACGATAAGCCCGTTCAATGTTATCATCAAAGGGGAAGAAAGCATCCGACCCTAAAGCAACACCGGTTTTAGTAGCGAGATAGGCTTTTTGTTCTTCCTTGGTGAAAGGAGCGGGCTGAGAAGAAAAGTATTTTTGCCAGTTGCCTTCGGCACAAACGTCTTCTTCGTTTTGGTTGATATATCCGTCAATCACGTTGTCGCGGTCGGCTCTGCCAATGGTGGGCAGGAAAGGCAGATTCAATACCTTTTCATTTTGACGCAGGAACCAGGTATCGGCTTTGCCCCCGGCAAGACGGGTGCAGTGGATACGAGATTGTTGCCCTGCACCAACGCCGATGGCTTGTCCGTCAACGGCATAGCAAACCGAGTTGGATTGGGTGTATTTCAAGGTGATGAGAGCCACGATGAGATCACGGGCGGCTTCTTCACTTAACGCTTTATTTTCAGTGACCAGATTTTGAAGAAGTTCACGGTTGATTTCAAAATTGTTTCTGCCTTGTTCAAAGGTGATGCCATAAACTTGTTTGGTTTCCACGGGAGCGGGAACGTAATCCGGGTCAATGGCAATGATGTTATAGTTGCCTTTCCGTTTGGTTTTGAGAATTTCCAAGGCTTCGGGTTCGTAGCCGGGAGCAATGACCCCGTCGGAAATTTCTCTTTGAATGAGTTTCGCGGTGGTAACGTCGCACACGTCAGACAAGGCAACAAAGTCACCGAAGGAACACATACGGTCGGTTCCTCTGGCGCGGGCATAAGCGCAAGCCAAGGGGGATTCATCCAACCCTTCCACATCATCCACAAAGCAGGCTTTTTTCAAGGTGTCGGAAAGGGGTAAGCCAACAGCGGCAGAGGTGGGGCTAACGTGTTTAAAAGAGGTGGCGGCGGGAAGTCCCAAAGCCGCTTTCAATTCTTTTACCAGTTGCCAGGCGTTAAAGGCATCCAAAAAGTTGATATACCCGGGTTTACCACACAAAATTTCGATGGGCAATTTCCCTTCTTCCATAAAAATGCGGGAAGGTTTTTGGTTGGGGTTACAACCGTATTTTAATTCCAATTCTTTCACGGCAAAATCCTCCTTACACCCTATTGATTCCGATTGATAACCTTACGGGTTACCGAACCGTCTTTGAGATTTACATATTCCACAAACAAGGAAATTTTATTGTTTTCATCCAGGTTTTCCCAAATTTCATTAGCAAATGCTTCCATATCATTGGGAATGCTGACCCGTTCGGGTTCCCCCTGGAAGGTGGGAATGGGGTTCCCATCGGTCACGTAGGTATGAATGAAGTGTCCCAGCCCGTTTAATGCGGCATAGGAAAAATGATAGCGGTTGCAAGCAGTTCCCAAGGCATCGGCACTTTTGAGGATGCTCATTTCGTATGTAAAATCACCGCCGTTAAAGGTAATCATACCGCTGATGCGAGGAGTTAAGTTGGGAGCATCGGGTTCGAAAGCACGGGAGGTCAAGGCATCGGCAAAACTTCTGCCTTGTTTGAGACCGTTGAACACCGTGTCGGTTTGGTCACCATTGGTAACGATGCGGCGGTTTTCATAGGAACGGGCTGCCGCATAAATAATCAAAGAGGGATCTTCCACCTTGGAAGGATCAAAGGGACGGGTAAACAAGGTGCCGTCTTCTTCCAAAGCAAATACACGGTTACGGCTGTTTTCGCTTCTGCCCATGATAAAATAGGCTGCCACAGCATGATTGCCGTCTTCCGATTTACCAAGCACAATGCCGCGACCCACATAGGGGTTACCGGCAATGCGGTCTTTCATGGATTTGATTTCATAAATATCCATACTTGTATCTCCTAACATGATTCTTTCATCAATTTTGCCGAAACCATTTCGGTTGCCCGAGGAAGCAGGATCCATTCGGCTTGTTCCATGACCCGTTTTTGCAGGCTTTCGGCGGTGTCATCGGGCAAAATATCTACTGCCTTTTGCAGAAGAATTTCACCGCCGTCGGGAATCTCGTTCACATAGTGAACCGTTGCCCCTGTAACTTTAACGCCATATTCCAAAGCGGCTTCATGCACCCGCAAACCGTAAAATCCCTGTCCGCAAAAGGAGGGAATCAAAGAGGGGTGAACGTTGAGAATCCGCTGTTCATACTGTTTGATGAACCCTTCGCTTAAAATGCTCATGAACCCTGCCAAAACGATTAGGTCAATTTTATATTCTTTCAAGGCAGAAAGAATACCTTCTTCAAAGGCTTCCTGGCTTCCCAATTCTTTTTTGGAAACCACTTTGCCGTCGATCCCTGCCTTGGCGGCACGGGTGAGAGCAAAAGCGTCTGCCCTGCTGGAGAGCACTAACACGATTTCACCGCTTTGCAGGATCCCGCTGTTCTGGGCATCGATCAAAGCCTGAAGATTGGTTCCTCCGCCGGAAACCAAAACGGCGATTCTTGCTTTTTTTAGCATATTGTCACCTTGGTTTCCCCTTCAACGATCTCACCCATAACGTAGGCATCTTCCCCTGCGGCTTTCAATACTGCCAGGGCTTTTTCTGCTTGGTCGGCAGGAACGATCACGCACATACCAACCCCCATGTTAAAGGTGTTGAACATATCCCGTTCGGGGATGTTACCGGTTTTGGCAATCAAATCGAAGATGGGCAAAATTTTAAGAGCCGAACGGTCTACCTTTACCCCATAGCCTTCGGGCAAACTGCGGGGAATGTTTTCGTAGAAGCCGCCCCCGGTGATGTGGGAGATGGCACGAACGGTACATTCTTCCAGCAATGCCAGAATGGGTTTTACATAAATTTTAGTGGGAGTCAGCAAGGTTTCCCCAATGCTTTTGCCCCCCAATTCTTCCATGGGCTGAGAAAGGTCATTCTCCCCTACCCTGAATACTTTACGAACCAAGGAGAAACCGTTGGAATGAACCCCGCTGGAGGGCAGAGCGATCACAACGTCACCGGCTTGCATGGTTTTGGGGTTGAGGATTTTTTTCTTGTCAACCACACCAACAGCAAAACCTGCCAAATCATATTCATCAATGGGATAAAAGCCTGGCATTTCAGCAGTTTCACCGCCGATCAAAGCGGCGCCGCTTTGCACACAACCGTCGGCAATGCCGGAAACGATAGAAGCAATTTTTTCGGGAACGTTTTTCCCGCAAGCGATATAGTCCAGGAAGAACAAGGGTTTGGCACCGCAGCAGATAATGTCGTTGACGCACATGGCAACGCAGTCAATGCCAACGGTATCGTGTTTATCCTGCAGGAAAGCCAATTTCAGTTTGGTACCAACACCGTCGGTGCCGCTGACCAAAACAGGTTTTTCCATACCTTCCACGTCCAATTCAAACAAACCGCCGAAACCACCAACATCGGAGCAAACCCCCGAAGTCATGGTACGGGCAACGTGGGCTTTCATCAATTCCACCGCTTTGTAACCGGCAGTAATGTCTACCCCTGCGGCGGCATAACTTTCGCTAAAACTATTCATTGGCATTTTTCTCCTTTTCAGACAGTTTTTGTTCAAAACGGTTTTTGTATATTTTTTCGGGAATAGCGGTGGGATAACAGCCATCAAAACAGGCACAGCAGAAACCATCACATTTATGGTCGCCGGCAATTTTCTTGGCATCTTCCAGTTCCAGATATCCCAAAGAGTCAACCCCGATAATTTTTGTGATTTCTTCCAGGGTGTGTTTACAAGCAATCAGTTTATCCGTTGAATCAATATCGGTTCCGTAGTAACAGGGATTCAGGAAGGGCGGTGCAGAAACCCGCATATGCACTTCCTTGGCGCCTGCCTCCCGAAGAAGTTTAACGATTCTCTCACAGGTGGTGCCACGAACAATGGAGTCGTCGATCAAAACAACTCGTTTTCCTTTTACAACACTGGAAATCGGATTCAACTTAATGCGAACCTTGTCTTCACGGGTGGTTTGCCCGGGGGCGATAAAGGTTCGACCGATATACTTATTCTTTAAGAACCCAATGCCGTAAGGAATGCCGGATTCTTTGGCATACCCAATGGCGGCATCCAGGCCGGAGTCGGGAACCCCGATCACAATATCGGCATCCACAGGATGTTCTTTGGCGAGATATGCCCCTGCCTGAGCACGGGCTTCGTGAACCGAGCACCCTTCAATGACCGAGTCAGGACGGGCAAAATAAATGTATTCGAAAATACAGAAAGACCGTTTAGCGGTATTGCAATGGGTGGTGATGGATTGAATTCCGTTTTTACGGCTGAATACCAGGATCTCACCGGGTTCAATTTCACGAATCAAGGTTGCCCCTGCGGCATCCAACGCGCAACTTTCGGAAGCCACGATATAGTCCCCTTCGGGGGTTTTACCGTAACACAAAGGATGGAAACCGTTGGGGTCACGGGCGGCAATGAGTTTGGTGGGAGACATAACCACCAGGCAATATGCCCCTTTGATACGGTTCATGGCATGTTCCACCGCTTGTTCAATGGAGGTGGCATTGAGCCGTTCTTTGGTGATGATGTAAGAGATTACTTCAACGTCGCTGTTCATGTGGAAAATGGAACCTTCCAATTCCAACTGAGAGCGAAGTTCGTAAGAATTGATCAAGCAACCGTTATAAGCAACTGCCATACGGCCTTTGATATGGTTAACAAGCATTGGTTGGGCGTTCACACGGCCTTTGGTATCGGCAGTGCCGTAACGAACGTGGCCCAAAGCCATATCCCCTTCACCCAAACTGCTGATTACGTTTTTGGTGAACACGTCATTCACCAGACCTTCGTCGCGATAGTCGTGCAAAACCCCATCGTCATTCACAACGATACCGCAACTTTCTTGCCCACGGTGTTGCAAAGCAAACAATCCGTAATAGGTTGTGGAAGCAACGTCACGGGGTTTAGAAGCATACACCCCGAACACGCCGCATTCTTCATTTATTTTTCTCATCCGTTTACCCTCCAGTAACGCAAGTCATTGTTTCACTACAAGCAGTTTATGCATTGAATTGTTCTTCGATTTTTTTGTTTTTCTCCAAAACGGTAGCTTTATCTGCCGCCCGTTTGGCATCTAACTTATCAGCCAGTTCTTTGTCGGTAATGGCCAACATCTGGACACATAACAAAGCGGCATTGGCTGCACCGTTAATGGCTACGGTTGCTACAGGGATTCCTGTGGGCATTTGCACCGTAGACAACAATGCGTCAATACCGCCGAGCCCGCCGGAAACCACCGGAATTCCGATGACCGGAAGGGTTGTATTGGCTGCAATAGCGCCCGCTAAATGAGCCGCCATACCGGCAGCGGCAATAATGGCACCAAAACCATTTTCACGGGCTGATTCACTGAAATTTTTGGCCTCTTCCGGGGTACGGTGAGCCGAAAAAACATGCACCTCAAAGGGTACGTTGAATTGTCGGAAAATTCCGACAGCTTTTTCCACAACAGGCAAATCGCTGTCGCTTCCCATAATGATGGCAATCTTTTTCATTTACAAGTTCCTCCTAAAACAAACGAACCAAATAAAAAAGGGTGCACTTACACAAAGAAATGGTAAGTGCGCCCAGACGGTCGGCATAAAAAACGTTTTCTGTTCCTCAGTGGTGCTCCACTTTATATTCCGTCAGTCGCAGAAAACGGGTGAATTTTCGGGGCGAATTTCACCCCATCCGTACAGGGACATTCACTAAAACCAGTACGAGGAGAGTATACCATAAATCCCCACCCTATGTCAAGCAAACAAGGGTAGATTTTTCAACAAAAAACCAGTGCTTTTGCAGGGGAAAATCCTACAAAAGCACCATGACCTTGTTATTTTGCTTTGGTGTCGCAATACAGGCACCGATAAACCTTGTTTTCCTTGTCGGTCAGTCGGAAAATATGGGGCAATTCCTGTTCGGTGGTGGTGATGCAACGGGGGTTTTTGCACTTGAGAACGTTCTCCAGTTTCCGGGGCAGTTGCACACGGCGTTTTTCCACCAGTTTTTCGTCGCGAATGACGTCGATGGTAACGTCGGGATCCACATAGCCCAGAATATCCATGTTCAAATCAATGGCAGAGTCGATTTTGATAATGTCTTTTCTGCCCATTTTATTACTGTGCACGTTTTTGATGATTGCCACCGAGCAATCCAGAGAGTCCAACTGCAACAGTTGGTAAATCTCCATCCCTTTGCCGGCGGTGATATGGTCAATTACAATACCGTTTTGAATGGAATCGATTTTCATACAGTTACCTCCAGCAATTTCAGAATAAGTGCCATACGCATGATCTTCCCGTTATACACCTGTTGGAAATAGCAGGCACGGGGATCTTCGTCAATGGCAACGCTGATTTCGTTTACACGGGGCAAGGGATGAAGCACACTACAGTCTTCCTTTGCCAATTTCATTTTTTCGGGTGTTAAAATATAACTGTCTTTCAAGCGGAGATAATCTTCTTCATTGAAAAAGCGTTCTTGTTGCACACGGGTCATATACAAAATATCCAATTCGGGCAACACCGCTTCAAAATCGGTGGTTTGTACGTATTCCAGGTTATTCTTTTGAATAATATCTTTTTTGATGTAGCTGGGCAATTTCAGTTCATCGGGAGAAATCAGCACAAATTTGATATCGGTGTAGCGGGACAAGGCAGTAATCAAAGAGTGCACCGTTCTGCCGAATTTCAGGTCTCCGCAGAAGCCAACGGTTAAATTGTCCAGTCGTCCCTTTTGGCGGTAAATAGTCAACAAGTCTGCCAGAGTTTGGGTGGGGTGGTTGTGACCGCCATCCCCTGCGTTGATGACAGGAATGGAGGCGTTAATGGAGGCAACGTAGGGTGCCCCTTCTTTGGGATGGCGCATGGCGATAATATCGGCATAGCAGGAAACGGTTTTGGCAGTATCGGCAACGCTTTCCCCTTTTGCCGCAGAACTGGAACCGGCAGAAGACACACTGATAACGTGACCGCCCAGTTCGTACATGGCTGCTTCAAAACTAAGGCGGGTACGGGTGGAAGGTTCAAAGAACAGGGTGGCTAATTTTTTACGGTCACAGGCATGGGCATATTTATCGGGATTGGCGATAATATCCTGGGCACAAGTCAACAGTTCCTGAATTTCATCGGTGGACAGTTCAGCAATATCAATTAAACTTCTCATTGATTGCCTCCGATCCAACTTTCATCCGAGGGGTTATCACGGAAAGCTAATAAACGGGCCACATCGGAAGGTTCAATGTATTTTTCTTCTGCGGCCACTTCGGCAATGCAGTCAAAGTTAGTGAGGCTGACGTTTTTCACCCCGGCGGCTGCCAGACGGTCTTTCCCCTTTTGCATGCCATAGGTGAAGATGGAAACGATACCCAGCACTTCGGCGCCTGCTTCTTTCAAAGCATCCACGGCATCCAGAACACTGCCGCCGGTGGAGATCAGATCTTCCACAACAACAACCTTTTGACCTGCTTCCAGTTTCCCTTCAATGCGGTTCTGACGACCATGATCTTTGGCGCTGCCACGAACGTACCCCATGGGAAGTCCCAGGAAATGAGCGGCGATGGCGGCGTGGGCAATCCCTGCGGTGGCAGTACCCATCAGCACTTGTGCTTCGGGATAATTTTCGTTAATGAGTTCGGCAAGGCCTTCTTCCACGCGACCGCGAACTTCAGGAGCGGTTAAAATCAAACGGTTGTCACAATACACAGGGCTTTTAATACCGGAAGCCCAGGTAAAGGGTTCATTGGGGCGGAAAAATACCGCGCTGATGGATAAAAGGTCTTTTGCGATTTGTTTCTCTCTCATGATATCTCTTCCTTTCTTAATCTACAAATTCATCTACACAACGTTCATAGGCTGCCAAAGGATCTTCGGCGGCGGTAATGGGGCGCCCCACCACGATATAATCCGAACCGATCTCCTTGGCTTTAGCAGGGGTAGTAACCCGCACTTGGTCCCCGATATCCCCATCGGCAAAACGCACACCGGGGGTAACGGTTACAAAGTCAGCGCCACAGGCGGCGTGGACCTTTCCAGCTTCCAAGGGGGAGCAAACAACGCCGTCCAACCCTGCTTTTTTGGCATTGGAAGCGTAATGAAGCACTACTTGGTCAATGGGTTCTTTAATTAACAAATCGTTTTCCATTCTTTCTTGGGAAGTGGAGGTCAACTGGGTAACGGCAATGAGAATGGGACGGCTTCCGTCAGAACGGGTAAGCCCTTCCAAAGCGGCGGTCATCATGTCCACAGTGCCTGCGGCATGGAGGTTGACCATATCGGCGCCAAGGCCGGATAAAACTGCCATGGATTTCCGCACGGTATTGGGAATGTCGTGAAGTTTCAAATCCAAAAACACTTTATGACCCCGTTTTTTCAGTTCGGTTACGATAGCAGGGCCTGCGGCATAGAAAAGTTCCATACCGATTTTTACGAAGGGACGCTTGTCCCCAAACCGTTCCAGAAAATCATACGTTTGTTGTGCGCCTGCAAAGTCACAGGCAATGATTACATCTTTTCCCATTCGTGGGCACCTCCGATAATATCAGTCAAATTGTCAATTCCGTATTGTTCCATCACAACAGGTAATTGTTCAATAATTTCCTTACAAACAAAGGGATTCACCAGGTTGGCGGCACCGATTTCCACAGCGGTTGCCCCGGAAAGCATCATTTCAATAACGTCTTTTGCCGAGGAAATGCCACCCATCCCCACAATGGGAATGGAGACCGCTTCATACACCTGATACACCATACGCAAAGCAACGGGGAAAATGGCGCTTCCCGAGAAGCCCCCCATTTTATTGGCGATAACAGGTTTTTTGGTTTTCAGGTCAATTCTCATACCCAGCAACGTATTGATCAAACTGATCCCATCTGCCCCTGCCTCTTCGCAAGCTTTGGCAATTTCCGCAATGTTGGTAACGTTGGGAGAAAGTTTAATGATCACAGGTTTGGTGGTGACCGCTTTCACCGCTTTGGTGACTTCCGCCGCCATTTTGGGGTCAGTTCCAAAACTCATACCGCCCCCGTGAACGTTGGGGCAGGAAACGTTGACTTCCAGCCAGCCCACCTGTTCCTGGGCATCGATCTGCCGACAGGTTTCGGCGTATTCTTCCAAAGAAAAACCGCTGATATTAGCCATAACCGGTTTATGAAAACATTGTTTCAGTTTGGGCAATTCGGTGGCAATTACCTGTTCCACCCCGGGATTTTGCAATCCCACAGCATTGATCATCCCTGCGGTACATTCGGCAATCCGAGGAGTGGGATTCCCGAAACGGGGATGCAAAGTGGTTCCTTTAAAGGAAAAAGTCCCTAACACGTTAATGTCATACAACTCGGCAAATTCATACCCAAACCCAAAGGTTCCGCTGGCGGGAATGATGGGGTTGGACAGTTCAATACCGCACAAATTCACATTGGTTTTTACCATATTATTTCCTCCCGTTCCAACACAGGACCGTCTTTACAAATCCGTTTATTCCCGTACTTCGTTTTGCAGGAGCAACCCATACATGCCCCGAAACCGCAACCCATTCGTTCTTCAAAACTGTATTGCCCCGAGGTTGTTGCGGTGGCTTCAACGGCTTTGAACATGGGCATGGGGCCGCAGGTGTAAAAGTAGGTATAATTCAAGGTTTTTAACACGTCGGTGACAAAGCCTTTTGCCCCGTAACTGCCGTCCACAGTGGTAACGTAAACGGTGGCGCCCAAGGCTTTGAACTGTTCTTCATAAAAAATTTCCTCTTTGGTATTGAACCCTAAAATTACCTGCACCGATTTCCCTTGAGAGAGCAAATCTTTACACAGACGGTACATGGGAGGAATGCCAACGCCCCCGCCAATGAGCACAGGGGTTTCGCCGCTTTTGGCGGTGTCAAATCCGTTGCCCAGACCCACCAGTACGTCCACTTGTTCCCCCACTGCCATCCGGCTCATTTGCAGGGTTCCTTCCCCCACCACTTTATACAGCAAGGTAATGGTTTTTTCATTATAATCACACACCGAAATGGGACGGCGCAAAAACTTCCCTGCCAGTTGTAAATTCACAAACTGACCGGGGGCAGTCAAGGCGGAAGTGTCCCCTTCCAGCACCATTTGATACACCGAAGCGGTCAAGGCTTTATTTTCCAAAATGGTATACATTCCTTGGGTCATTACTTCATATCCTCCCACTTAAAATCCGGATGCTGATACACGATTTTTCCGTCGCATACCGTAAGCATACATTTTCCCCACACCTTCATGCCCCCAAAGGGAGTGCTTTTCCCTTTGGACAGGAATTCGTCGGGGTTGATTTCATATTCCTGTTCCAGATCATACACACAAAAATCATTTTGTTCATTTAAAGGCAACCCAAAGCGTTTGCGAGGGGCATAGCACATCAGGTCCACCAGTTTTTCCAGCGTGATTTTCCCTGTTTTCACAAGATGGGTATACAGCACCGGGAAAGCGGTTTCAATGCCCACAACCCCCATCATGCTGTTTTGAAGACCTTTGGATTTTTCTTCGGCACTATGGGGAGCATGGTCGGTGGCGATCATGTCAATGGTACCGTCGGCAATGCCTTCCAAAAGCGCCAGTCGATCCCGCTCGCTACGCAAGGGCGGGTTCATTTTAAAACGCCCATCCTCTTGCAGGTCAGCATCGGAAAACACCAGGTAATGAGGTCCCGTTTCGCAGGTAACGTTAATTCCTCTTTCTTTGGCTTTGCGGATGATATCTACACTTTCGGCGGTGGAAATATGGCAAACGTGATAATCGCACCCAATGGTTTCCACCAAGTTCAGATCTCTTGCAATGGGGCCCCATTCGCTTTCACTGACAATGCCTTTATGCCCATGCTGTTGGGCGTATTCCCCCGCGTGGATATACCCACCCTTCAGCAAACTGTTATCTTCACAATGGGCGGCAATGGGTCTGCCCAAAGCCTTGGCTTGTACCATAGCTTCTTTCATCATATCCTCTTGTTGCACACCTCTGCCGTCATCAGAAAAGGCGACGATATGGTCTGCCATACCTTGCAGGTCAGCCAGTTCTTCCCCTTTTTCCCCCACCGTAATGGCGCCGTACGGGTGCACCCGAATCACAGCGTCCTTTTCAATGATTTCCAGTTGTTCTTTCAGGTGAGGAACACTGTCAGGCACAGGGTTCAGGTTGGGCATAGAGCAAACGTCGGTATAGCCCCCTGCCGCGGCGGCAAGAGTACCGCTTGCAATGGTTTCTTTATAAGAAAAACCCGGCTCACGCAAATGTACGTGTACATCTGCAAAACCGGGAAAAACAACATATTTAGAAAAATCGACGGCTTTACTGTCATCCAAAGAATGGCAGTTACAGCAGTCGATTTCATATTTTTCCATCATAGCATTTTTCAGTCGGTAAAGCATGGTAATTCCCTTTCAACTTTTACTTGTAAAATTGTATCACAGCCCGAAAGACTTGTCAACCCTTTCCTTGGCCTTTTGAAAGAGAAAAAACTACAAAACCCACTGCCCGTTCATAACCATTTTAAACTGCAACCCCAACACTTCGGCGGCTTTACGGCAAAGAATCATCCGTTCCAAAAAGATTTCAAAATAGTCCATCACCGAGCCGTATCGGGTATCCACCGAAAGTTCCAGAATCAGATTTGCCCCGTCGGGAGAAACGGTTAAGTCATCCCGCTCTACCGAATAGTTGACACGGTCATGAATATCAAAGGTGGTAACGTCCTGATTCCGCACCCGGGAACGGCGAACGTCGGTTTTATCTGCCAGAATCAAGGCGGCGGCAATGGGGTTGACAGGTACCCCTGTTCCCTCGTCATGATTACCGATGGCGGTGACCACCTGGCTGATGTCTTCCGGGTCCATTCCCATTTCCTTCAGCAAAGTGAATGCCATAATGCCCCCGGTCTGGCTATGTTCGACCCGATTCACCAGATTACCGATATCATGTAGATAGGCGGCAATTTTCACCAGGTTCACCTGCTGAGCCGAATACCCCAAGGTTTCCAGAATATATTGGGCACGGGTTGCCACCTTTTCCACGTGGGCAAAGGCATGTTCGGTGAACCCCAGGGCTTTCAGAGAATCATCTGCCCGGGTAATATAGGTTCGAATTTCTTTATTATTTTTGATTTCTTCATAGGTTATCATCAAAACACCCCTATATATCCCAAACCGATGCCCACCGCCGCAGACAATATAATAATCAGAATGGGATGCACTTTTTTAAATGCCATTACCGTTCCCACACCGCACAGGGCAAGAGAACACCAGAATGCAGGGGTTTTGAACACGTCAAAGCTGACCCCCGCAGGGAAAAAGACCGCAAGTGCAAAGGTAATAACCGCACCACCAATAAGCCCCACTGTAACGGGGCGAAGGCCGGTCATACAACCTTTCACCACGCGGCTGTTTTGGAACGCCAGGTAACATTTTGCCACAATTAAGATAATAACAAAAGAGGGTAAAACCACACCCAAGGTGGCACAAACCGAGCCCAGAACGCCCCCCATTTCGGACCCCACGTAGGTTGCCATGTTAATGGCAAAAGGACCGGGGGTGGATTCACTTACCGCCACAAAATTCACCAGGGCATCCAGTTCCATCCAGCCGTGAGCCAGCACTTCCTTTTGAATTAAGGGAAGCATAGCGTACCCGCCACCAAACGTGAAGGCGCCGATTTTCAAGAAAGTAAGAAACAAGTCCAAATAGATCATTTTACTTGTTCCTCCTTTTTATCCATTACTAAAAAAGTGATAAGGCCCACCAAAGCGGCAGAAGCAATAATAATGATTACGCTCACATTGGTGAATACCGCCACCAAGAATGAAGCAGCAGCAATCAAATAAGAAACCGCACCTTTGGGACATTGTTTATACATGGAAACAAAGGCTTTGATGATTAAAGCCATCACCCCTGCCCGAATCCCTGCAAAGGCATATTGCACCACGCTGTATTCCATAAACTGCCGCAAAAAGAAAGAAATCAGAAGAATCACCACAAAAGAGGGTATCACCACCCCAAGGGTGGCACAAAGAGAGCCCAGCACCCCTGCGGTTTGATACCCCACAAAGGTTGCTGAATTCACAGCAATGGGACCGGGGGTGGATTCGGCAATGGCAACAATATCCAAAATATCCGATTCCTTAATAAATTTGTGGTTTTCCACCGTTTCTTTTTGAATAATGGGAATCATGGCGTATCCACCGCCAAAGGTGAAAGCACCGATTTTAAAGAAAATCCAAAACAGCTGTAACGCTTTTTTCAGCTTATTCTTTTTACTCATAAAAACTCCTTTTACACATATTCCACAGGGGATTTTTGGGGAATTTGTACCACCGGAACATCCACCTTATTTGCCAACTGCCGGCAAAGAGCCGGCACCACCACCTGTTCGGTTTCAAAATGCCCGGCATCCATCAGGGAAAGCCCCAACGCTCCCGCCAGAAGGAAATTATGATGTTTCACGTCTGCCGTAATCAGCGCCTGTGCCCCCACTTTCAGGGCAGGTTCTATGAAATCTTCCCCTGCGCCGCCACAAACAGCCACCCGCAAAACAGGGGCTTTGGTGTTGACAAATTTCACACGGGTGTGCAGTTTTTCTTTCACCCAATCTGCCAATTCTTCGCAGGTCATTTCCTTTTGCAAATCCCCCACCCGAGCCATGGGAGGAGTGGGTTCCCCGGGGAGCCCCAAGGGTTGAATCTGTTTCAGTTCCAACACTTCCGCCAGGGTTTGATTCACCCCTTGTTCTGCCGCATCCAGATTGGTGTGAGCGGAAATCACGCAAATTCCCTTTTGAATCAACCCGTAAACCACGCTGTTTTCGTCAATGGATTTCAGCCCGCTGAAAATCACGGGATGGTGGCTGATGATCAAATCAATTCCATTTTCCGCGGCATAGGAAACCGCATCGGGGGTAACGTCCAGCACCACCCCGATTTTATGCACTTCTTTCTCTTTGGAGCCAATCAGAACCCCTGCGTTATCAAACCCCATTTGGGTGTCAAAGGGCGCCATTTGATTGAGCAATTCAAAAACAATTTGTACGGTCATAATGATTCCTCCGTCAGGGAATGTAATTGTTGTAAAATCTCTTTCAAGGCAGGAACGTTTTCAGTTTGTCCCATAATTTCAAGACCTTGGATTTGTTTTTCCAAAGAAGCGGCTTCTTTTTTCAAAAACCCCCGCTCCCCTGCTCCCAAATTTTTGGTAAGTTCTCCCAGGTACAGGTCAAGAAGTTCAGGGGTTCGTGTCACCCCGTGGTACACCGCCTTGATGACCGTATAGGCATGAGTTTTATGAACCACACCTTTTTCGGCAACAATGGCATAGCCTTCCTGTGAAAGGAACTCCCGCAACAAGGGGGCATCGGTCATGGGTTGCAAAATCAAAGTTTTGTTTTTATTTTTCAGCCAGGGAGCTTTTTCTATAAGCTGGGAAATTAAAATCCCGCCCATACCTGCCATAACAATGCAGTCAACGCTGTCCCCGTCAATTTCATCCAAGCCGTTGGACAGGCATAAGTCGATCTGACTTGTTAGCCCTGCATCATCCACCGCTTTTTTTGCGTGTTCCAAGGGTCCTTTATTCACGTCTGCCGCAATGGCAAAGGGTACTGTTCCCTTTTGCACCAGATACACAGGCAAAGAGGCATGGTCGGTACCAACGTCCGCCAGGGTTGTGTTATAGGGAACAAAATCTGCCACCGCCTGCAAACGAACGTCCAACTTTTTTAACTGTTGTTCTTTGGCACAGGGTTTCTTTTCCATTAAATTGCCCACATACTCGCCGTCTATACAAACCCCGCAATGAACGTATCCCAAGGCTTCATAATAACGGTTCAAGGGCAAATTCACCTGTTGGCAGTCCAGCCGTAAATAGTCCTTTCCCCGGTCCTGGGCATAGGTTTCCGCAAAGGCAATCATTTCTTTGCCAAGCCCCGGGGTATGCAACGCCGTTGCCAGGTGATGCACGTAAAAGGCGGTGCCTGGTTTTTCCCAACGGGGGTCTTCAGGAAATAAAGCCATAATTCCCAAAACCTGCCCGTCCTCACAGGCAACAAACACCAGGTCTTTTTGGATTAAATCTTCGAAATAAGAAGGAGGATATACACCCATATAGTCGGTTTTATTCCATTGATACAAGCCCTTTTCATCCATCCAGTGGATCCGCTGTTGCAGAATGGCTAAAATGGCAGAAAGGTCTTGCAACGTTGCTTTCCGAATCATTTTGGGACTTCCCCTCCTATCCTGAAAATTATCAATAACATCATAAACGGCACAGGACAAAAATGCAAGTGTTTTGTTTGGTTTTTGGAGTCTGCAAGAATATTTTTCCCCATTTTCAAAATACTAACCTTATGGAGATGATGCTATGCCCAGCTTGACCAAACAAGAACTCATTCTATTAAAACAAAGTATTTTACAGGAAAAAAGTGTAATTCAAATTTTTAAAGATGCCGCCGAACAGACCAACGACCCTGTTTTACGGGGAAAATGGCAGGAAGCCGCCGCCACCCATCAAACCCATTTACGAAAACTGAAAGTTTTTTTAGAACAATAGGAGTAGCGTATGAAGCCAAAAGAAAACCCCAAAGAAACCCTGCGGGAACTATGCCGACAACAAATGATGATGCAAGGTCATTACAATCGGTTTGCCACCTGTTGCCGGGGCATTCCCTTACGAAACCAGGTGTTGAGCCTGTTACAGGAAGAACACGTGATTCACGGGGAACTGTTGACCCAACTGTTTGAACGGGGGCTTGTGCAATATGACCTTGCCACCAAAGAACAAACGGAACAAATGAAACGGGAATTAAAACAAAGAGGGATTGACCTATAACAGCCAATCCCTCTCAGGCTGTCGATAAAGGCAAAGGAACATAGTTGCTGTTTCAAAGGAACACAATAGTGCAAACTAATTTTATAAATTAATAGAAAAATGGGGAGGATATTGAATTCTCCCCATTTTTGCACCTATTTGTCATTTTTTTGACCTCTCGAAGTACCACTGTACTCCTTCGGGTCAAAAAAGTGCCATTCTGCACCTTTCTCGAAAGCCTCTCTTTTTGTCTATTGTACAAAAGTAACAGCGCCCACAATTTGGATATCTGCCTGACGGCACAGAGTCAATTCCTGTTGAATGTCGGTATAAAAAGAGGTTCCCTCTTTTTCCAATAAAACTGCATATCCGCAAGCACGAACCCGTTCGTAGGAGTCCAGATTCTGATGGATCTGTTCCCCAAGGGTTACGGTGATACCCTGTTGTTGCAAGCGGGTAACCACTTCTTCCACCAAACTTTTTTCGTGTCTGGTGAGTTTCAAATTGGTCATCAATACCAGTTGGTCAGCTTGATGTTTTTCACTCATCATTTTCAAATGGGCCACCGTAAAGGCAATGCGTTGGTCTTTAGTCCATTTTTCACGGGTAAAGAACCGTTCGATCAAGCGGTCCACAAAACCGAATTTCCGTTTTCTCTTTTTGGTGGGCAAAGTACCCAAAGTATCCACCCCGTAAATGTCGGCAAGTTCCTCGGCATTGCGCAACCGGGAGCCCGTCATATACATCAGAGCTACCCAGACCACACCGAAGAAGAAGCCCAACACACCCCCGACAATGACGTATTTCAGCCGTAACGTGGGTTTTTGAGGAACCGAAACTTCTTCCTCTAATTGAGGAACGGTACCAAATTGATACAATTCCAGTTGAGAGCCGTTGAGCCCCGTTTCCAGGGTACTTAAATTTTTCCGCAGGGTGTTAAACCCAATGAAAAATTGTTCTTTTTCGTCCATCAGTTGGCGGTCCACCGTCAGGGCATAACTTTCATTGGTCAATTTCAGGGTGTGACTGCCCATGGTTTTTGCCAACTGTTCCCTGCCTTGTTCCACCAAAGGTTTCACCTGTTCTGCCAGGGTCTGCACCCCTTCTTTGGTTGCCCCTTTCACGGTTACGGCAAATTGATAGGCGCTGTCGGTGAGACATTCCGCCTGCACCACCTCCCGGTAATACATGGCATTTTCATCCTGGGAATCCACAAACAGATTGGTGTTGATATAGGCAGCATAGGCCTTTGCCAGTTCCCCACCTTTGCCGATAATGGTTCCGTTTATAAGATCCAAAGTGGTTTTGGCATCTACGTAATACAGCAGGGTAACCACGTGTTCGTTATAGGGGTCAATGGAAAGATACAAGGATTTTTCCACGTAGGCTTCCTTTTCTTTTACCAGTTCCCGCAGAGTCTCCGCCTCTTTCACGGTGGAAAGTTGTGCAGGGGTCAGTTCGGCTTCCAAGTCCTCACGGGTGATGACTGTGGGTTGGTTTTCTTCATTGATACGGCAATATTGCACCGTATCCATTACAAACTTACCGCCACCCAGAAGCACCGCCAGAGAAATGGTCAGCACCGCCAACAATCGCCAGGCGCATAATACTTTATAAATCATATCCCGTAAACGAATTTCCTGTCTTTGTTCGTTTTTCATTTACTTACCCTCCGTTTTCACATCTTGGTTTATTTGCTCCAACCAAACGGGAGATACCCCGCCCGGCCGAAAGGATAGTTTTCCTTTGTTCCCAATGAGTTCCAGTCCGTAGAACACAAGGGCAAACACCACTGTCATTAAAGGATATAAATAATCCACAAAACCACCCAGCAATGCGGTGGTGAAATTGATGAAGAAAATTAAATAAATCACCATCATGGCGGGGGTTTTTCGGTGTTTCACCACAAAGCAGGTACAGGCGGAATAAATGCCCCCCACAATTACGGGAGCAACCGCCACCCCGGCAACACCCCAGTTTGCCCAGGCTTCCGCGGCAAAAATGGAGTTCATAACCCCGGCAATGCCTTGGGAAACCGCCGCCTGGTTGTAAATATTCATCACAATGCCCCCGGAACGCACCCAGGAATCGGTGATGCCCAAGAAGTCGGCAAACAAGGTGGGCAGGCTGGCACCTTCCAAAAAGGGGTGAACCTCCGGAAAGGCGTCCACGTGCAGGAACATGGTGGCGATCTGGGTCATAAAGATCCGCCCCCCGGGTCCGCTGGAAATGGTGAACAAATCGCCGCTGTAACCGCTGACAACGTAATAGAAAAAGAATACCGCAACACAGCCTACCGCCCCAACGATTCCCAGGGCTTTCAGGCTTTTGATGTTGCCCATCAGCACCTCTAAAACGTATAGATAAATGATATAATACACCACAGGTGCCTTTTCAAAATTATAGGTTTTTACAATCACCGAAGCCACAAACAGAATGGCAAATACGATCATCCATTTGGGTTCCTTGGTTTTCCGCATGTAAATATAAGCAACGTAAGAAACCAAAGGGGTTAAGGTGCACATGACAACGTCCCGAATGTAGCTGTTTCCCGTAAACCCTCTGGTATCCTGGATTCGCATCAGGTTCAATTCATCGGCAGACTTGGTAAGATACGCCAGGGGCGGGAAATACCCCATGGTTCGGAACACGTAAATCATGGATGTCAGCGCAACCGCCGTGAGCACCACCACCGTGGCAAACACCGCATGACTGCTTCCCTGCCAAAGGGTGTCCTTCTTTAAATAAGAAACGTATTCCTTTTTCATATTTTTTACACCCAGCAATATGTTGCACACCCATATGGTCAAGGGCAACATGAGAATGGTGTAACATAAGATCATGTAAGTTTTATCAATGGCAGATTCGGACACTTTCTGAATTAAATAGTGATTGCGGAACCCGCAAAACACACAGGATGCCCCGATAAAAGCAAAAATTAAAATCATGTAGTAGGAAAAAGAGGTCATATTCAATTTTTTTACACTCAGGGTGCCTGCCGCTTTATAAAACAAAAAGGTGAACAGAATAAACACTGCCGCAACAATAAAAAATCGCATTGCCCTCTCCTTTCCTTTAGGAACATACATATACCCAGTATACAAATGCATTATACCCTCATTGGCGAATTTTGTCAACTCGCTCCCCTTTTGAAGAATTTTTTTGAAATCACTTGCAATTTCCGGGGATTTTCGTTACTATATTTCCGTAAATACCTGTTCTAAAAGGAGTTTTTTCGGTGAAATATGATAAATACGGCGACCCCATTGTTGAAACCTTAAGCAAACCCAACACCAAAACCAAAGCGGCGTTTTTGGTTATGATTGCCATTCAGTTGTTGCTGATCCTACTGAACGTGCTGGTCATTGTCATTCCCATGCTGAATTTGTACCTTTGTTTTGTTACCGCACCCATTTACATTTTTATGTATATCACCTTTTTGAAGGGATATACCAACCAAAAAGATGCGGTGATTTTACCCAGCTATTGTAAAGTCGCCAAAATCCTCAGCCCTGTTTTGTACCTGCTCATCACCCTGTTGGCTGTGTTCAGCGGGATGTAGGTCAACACAATTAACTGATAAGAAAAGGTGTTTTGCGAGAAACTCTCCCACAAAACACCTTTTTTGTTATTCTTCCATCTGTCTTCCTAAAAAAGCTGCCGCCACTTGAGTGAGCTTAATGTCCACCTCATCGGGAACCGCACCGGTTTCGGAAGCCATCATACAAACCGCACCTACAATGTCTCCCGCCGCCAGAATGGGCACCGCCACCCCTGCGTTGCGGTCCACCCCTTCCAAGGGGCAAAACCGCCGTTGATTTCCAGGCGTGAGCACATAATTTTTCCGCCCATCCATGAGTTCTTCCAGTTCCGGGGAGATCCGCCGTTCCAGCACTTCCCGTTTGGAAATCCCCGAAGCCGCCACACACGCGTCACGGTCACACACGATCACAGGAAGGTTGGTTCCCTTCACCAATACCTCGGCATATTGCGCCGCAAAGTTGGCAAGTTCCCCAATGGGCGAATATTTCTTGAAGATCACGTCCCCGTCATTGCTGGTAAAAATTTCCAAGGGGTCCCCCTCACGAATCCGCATGGTGCGGCGGATTTCTTTGGGGATAACTACCCTTCCTAAATCGTCGATTCTACGAACTATTCCTGTTGCTTTCATATATAAATCAATCTCCCTCTTAAAATGATATCGTAGGGCGGGGGCTTGCTCCCGCCGTTTTTCGTGCGGACGTTGGCGGCGGGAGTAAACCCCCGCCCTACATAAATTTTCAAATTGTGTTGTTATTATCTGTAATTGTGGGAGATTTATACTGCAATATTTACTTTTGAAATGAAATGTGATAGAATAAATTGATAAGACATTTTTGAAAGTAAGTTGAAAGAAATCTATTAGATACAAATAAACCGAGAGAGGAATCTTCTGCAGAAAGGCTAAGTGTTATTGTTATGAGAATGTTATCAAAAGTTCAGTTTGCGAAAATGAACGAATGGATGCAAGTAAATGCCCGCCCATATGATCGAGCAAAATGGAATTATCTTTTTAACGGTGGTTCAAAAGGACAGATCGTGGAAGAGATGCTGAAATATCAGAATACAGATGGTGGAATGGGCAGTGGCTTTGAAGCGGATGTGCTTTGCCCATTATCAGCTGCAATTCCGACTGCAGAAGCAATTTTCCAAGCATATGAATATGATCTTGATTGTTCTTCTGAATGGTTTAAAACTATATTGGCTTATTTTGAAAACTCGGTTCAGGATATACCGAAATATTGGGAAGATAGTCCCAAGGAAGCAATGGATTATCCTCACGCGCCGTGGTGGAACTATGCACCTTGTACCGTATTCAACCCTAATCCATGTGCTGTTGTCGCTTCAGCGTTTATCCGTTACGGAACAGAGAGTCAAAGAGAACTCGGATATAAAATAGCGGATGATTGCTTTGCACTCCTTTTGAGCAATGATTTCTGTGGAGATCACGATTCATTGAATATACAAGCATTGGTTCATCAGCTTCTGCAAATCAACTCCCCTCTTATAACTAATGAAATACTGTCATCTATGCGCAGAAGAATTCTTGATAACACTTGCTTTGACACAAACAATTATAATGGATATTATTTTACTCCGCTGGATTTCGTATCATCCCCCTCTTCCATTTGGTATGACGATGTAAAGCACGGAATTGAACAAACTTTCGATTTTTGGTTTGACAATATCAATGAACAAGGTGTATGGAACCCTAACTTCTCTTGGGGAATTGATAGCGATGTTTCTCGGCAGGTTACTGAGAATTGGAAAGGATATATTACCGTGAAGAGAGCAAAGATATTACTTAATTTTGATAGGATTGAAAAGTAATATCCATTATGTACACAATTAATAAACGAATGTAGCAACAGCGAGGTGAAATTCACCTCGCTGTTGCTATGTATAAAAACCGTCCAAAACCCGTTTTCAACACCAATGCGTTCAATGGGGCAAACCAACGAAAACCCTAGTGCTTATGCGGGTTTCAGTCGGTTTGCCCTATTATAACGCATTCCTCTATTCTACGAACTATTCCAGTTGCTTTCATATATACATTTCTCCTTAAATTACAAATTGTGTTGTTATTATCTGTATTTTGAGGAGATTTATACTGCAACAATTTACTTTTTAAGTTTGTTATGATATAATGAATTAATAATAAATAAGGAGGTCTTTATTGTGTTTGTTATGTCGCAAGAACCAATTCCAAACGTGAGTGCATCAGAAGTAAGGGCTTATTTTGCAGATAAGAAAACCGAGAAGGACCTGGCTGATGCTTTTGCAGTAGCAAGCAACAAGTTTTGGTGGGTTGAAGATAATGAATACGATCATGAAGAAGGAACTCCCGAACATAAAATGGCGTGTGCCATTACTGATGAGTGGGGCAATTTAATGGATGAGTATAAAAAAAGAATTTTTGAGATATTAACAAATGAAGGTGTCACTATTCCCTCAAAAGGTCAAAGAGAAGTATTAAAACCTTTTATGGCACGGTTTGGATATATTGATGGTAATGGTTGGTGGATAAAAGAGGATAAGTAAAGCGAGGTGAAATTTACCTCGCTTTTGCTATGTATAAAACCGCCCAAAACCATAAAATTAGGGGCTTGTGTTCAATAGGGAAAACCAGCGAAAACCCTAGTGTTTATGCGGGTTTCTGGCGGTTTGCCCTATTATATTCAAACGGAAGTATGCTTATTAATTCTTCCTCACAACATTATTTCAATTTTTTCAATTTTATTGTATTGGCAATAACTATAAGTTGCATTCCTTTTTCAAGAGGGAGTGCAGGATCGACCGTTGTGCTGATTTTATCACTATTTCGTATTGCAACCACGTTAATGGAATATTTTTTGCGAAGGCTGAGTTCTATCAAGGTTTTACCAACCCACTCATCTCTTACATCGATTTCTACCATAGACACTTGATCGGAAAGCTCTATCATTTCCGCAAAGCCTGACGTAAGCAGATTCTTGGCAAGTCTTGTTCCCGATTCTTTTTCGGGGAAAATCACTCTGTCGGCACCGACACGGCTTAAAATCCTTTGGTGCATTTCGTTGCCGCATTTCACAATAACGGTGGGCACACCGGCTTCCTTGCAGAGTGTTACCGCCATAACGCTGGCTTCAAGATTACTTGCCATCGCAACAATAACAACATCGATATTGGATATGCCAAGTCTTTTCATTGCCTCGGGTTCGGTAATGTCGGCGCATTTGCAAACGGGGATGGTTTCAATTGCGTTGTTAACATTGTTTTGGTCGATATCAACAGCCAAAACCTCTGCGCCGTTATTTACAAGTTCTTCTGCAACAGCTTTTCCGTATCTGCCGAGACCTAATACGGCATAGGTTTTATTGATGCTCATAAAAATTATCCCTTCCTATCCCACGCTGATTTCTACAACGGGGTTTCTTACAATATTCTGATTATCCTTGCCGCGCTTAAACGCAACCGCAAGCGATATCGGGCCCACTCTGCCGAGATACATTGTTATGATAATAATAAGCTTACCGAGACTACCGAGAGATGCCGTAAGATTTCTTGTAAGACCTACGGTTGCGGTAGCACTAACCGTTTCGTAAACGATATCCAATGCGTTTGCATCCGTCACCGCTGAGAGCAAAACCGTTGAAGCAAACATAATTATAAAGGACATACAGGTAACGGCAACCGCTTTGCTGACAGCCTGTTTTGTGAGTCTTCTGCCAAACACCTCGGTATCCTCTTTGTTGCGAATAGAGGCAATCGCCGCCACAATAATAACGGCAAAGGTCACCGTTTTGATTCCTCCGGCTGTGCCAACGGGTGAGCCGCCGATAAACATCAAAAGCAAACATACGATAGCGCTTGCATTGGTGAGGTTTTCCTGCGGCACAGTCGCAAAGCCTGCGGTTCTCGTTGTAACCGATTGAAACAAGGATGCTTCCATTTTTTGAAGTAAAGTATAATTTCCAATTGTTTTAGGATTGTTATATTCAAATGCAAAAATGAACGCCGCACCCACAAAAATCAAAATTAAGGTTGCTGTAATAGCGATTTTACTGTGCAGGGTAAGATCTCTGAAAAATCGCACCTTCTTCGTTCGCGCCTTTTTTAGTACTCTCAGCACATCCCACCAAACGATATAGCCGATACCACCTAAGATAATCAAAGCACACGTAACAATATTGATGATGGGGCTCAATGCATAATCGCAAAGGCTGTTTTCAGCAATGATATCAATACCCGCATTGCAAAAGGCAGAAACCGAAGTGAACACCGAAATCCATATTCCTTTTACGCCGAACTCAGGTATAAAAACCGTCATATAAAGCAGAGCACCGATACATTCTATAATGAGCGTTCCGGTCACAACCTTTTTCACAAACCGAACAAGCCCCGAAAGCGAATTCAGATTAAATGCATCTTGCAAAAGCAGTCTGTCGCCAATGCCCATTTTCCTGTGCAGAAGTATCATGAGTCCCGACATAATGGTGATAACACCAAGACCGCCGATCTGAATCAATATCAAAATCACGATCTGCCCGAAAACACTCCAAGAGGAAACGGTCGGTGTTACCACCAAGCCCGTAACGCAGGTGGAGGTGGTTGCGGTGAAAAGCGCATCTAAAAACGAAGTCGGTTTTCCGTCAGCTGAACTTATGGGAAGCGAAAGTAATACCGCGCCTATCAATATTGTCATTAAAAAGCTCAACAGTATAATATGTGTTGTAGATACCCTAGTACGCTGTTTTTCCATAAATTCATCCTCCACCCTAATTCTACTATAAAAACAAAATGGAACCACTTCCTCTGCAGACAGCTGGTTCCCCTTACATTTATTATTTTAATCATTATAACACACTCTATTATTTTAGTCAAGTTTTTGTAGAAATCTTATAAACATATCCGGCATCATAATATGTAGGATACGCTTCG